>NZ_JBQQBO010000036.1:0-65360 GCF_052246905.1 Saccharopolyspora antiqui | reverse complement strand
TACCCACGTGTTACTCACCCGTTCGCCACTCATCCACACCCGAAGATGCTTCAGCGTTCGACTTGCATGTGTTAAGCACGCCGCCAGCGTTCGTCCTGAGCCAGGATCAAACTCTCCAACAATGCATTATAAAACCAACAAAACGTTGGACAATCCCAGCACACCCACCCCACAGAGCGAGTGCTACTCAAAGAAACCACCAACCACACAAAACCTGCATGATCGGGGGCATACAAGAACACTAACCAAAACAGTCCACTGTTGAGTTCTCAAAGAACACACCCACACCATCACCCAACCCACCAGGATTGAAGCTCAGGGGAGCATTTCCCTCTATTCTTCCAAGTCCACCCAGCCTACCACCCACTCGTGGAAGCCCGGTTCGCAGACCCACGCCGCGCCCGGCCCGGCTATTTTCCCGGCCCGTGTCGCGCTGACCTGAATAAATCTACACACCCCCCAAACACCCCCACACACCACCCCCCACAAAACAACAAAACACCAGGTCAGATAGGCAATTCGAGGTCGAAGAGCGCGGCCAGCTCGGTGACCGTCGAAGCGACGTCGCGGTGGTGGATCCCGACCATCCCCGCCGCGATAGCACCGACCACATTCCGGCGGAGGTCGTCGACGAAGACGCACTGCCGCGGTTCCAGTCCCAACCGGCGGGCGGCCAACCGGTAGATACCGGCGTTCGGCTTCGCGACACCAACCGCGCCGGAGAGCACGACGACGTCGAACAGCTCCGTCACCCCCGGATCGGCGAGTGAGTCGGCGTTGGACACCAGTGCCGTGTTGATCCCGGATCGACGAGCGCATCGCACGACCTCGAACAGCGGCGGCACACCCGACGTCGAGCCACCGGGATCGTCGAGCACTCCGGCGTAGTCCAACAGCAGTCCCTTGAGATCCACGGGCTGCATTAGCTCACACGATCGGGGTGTTCCGGGGTCGAAGTTGACCGGAATACCCCGACAAGTTCCTCAGTAAGAGCGGGGACCAGTCGGCCGACCACCCGGAGGCGCCATGACCGCAGTGCTGCCGATCGAAACGCCCGTGGCCGAGGCCGTTGAGGAGTGCAGCGCCTCCGCGGTCGCCACCTTCGTCGGCGAGCAGGTCTTCGAGGTGCTGTGCGGGCGCAAGGCGCTGCACCTGGTTCGGGAGCACGTTTCCGGTCAAGTCGCCGGGCTGCTGCTGGCCACCCGGCTGCACGCCGCGCAAGGCCCGGACTACCAGCTGCGATCCGTCCATGCCTGCCCTGTCACCGAGTTCACGGTGGAGGCTTGCATGGTCCTCGGATCGCATGACCGGGTCCGGGCCCTGGTGCTGCGCGTCGAGCAGGACAACGGGCAATGGGTGTGCACCCTGTTGTCCCTGGTCTGATCAGCGCTTCTTGTTCTTCTTCGCCTCAGCTCGGGCAGCGGCCCGCCGCTCGCGCCGAGTGCCACTGCGCCCCTGCGGTCCGTTCGCGGCGTCGCTGGTGGTCTCCACCCCGCCGGTTTCGTTCGGTCCCGAGTAGCTCAGCCCCTGCTGCTGGGGCGAGTCGAGGCCCTTGCCGCGCAGGGCGGACGGGATTTCCTCGCCTTCGCCGCCGGGGGCGCTGCCGAGCTGGCTCAACGCCGGTCCTGCCGATGCCGGCCTGGAGCGCTTCGCCCTCGGTTGCGGTGTTTGGGGCACGTCCGGCGTCCCGCTGCTGACCTGGCTCACCGACACCGGCACCGCCGGCTCCTCCGGTGCTGGCTGCGGCTCGGCCGCTTCGACCTGGACCTTGAACAGGAATCCGACGGACTCCTCCCGGAGCGCCTCCAGCATCGCTCCGAACATGTCGAAGCCCTCGCGGCGGTACTCGATCAGCGGGTCGCGCTGCGCCATCGCGCGCAGCCCGATGCCCTCCTTCAGGTAGTCCATCTCGTAGAGGTGCTCGCGCCACTTCCGGTCCAGGACGCTGAGCACCACGCGGCGTTCCAGCTCCCGCATCGCTCCCGCGCCGACCTTGCCGTCGACGTCGGCCTCGCGCTTGGCGTAGGCGGCTCGCGCGTCGTCCAGGATCAGTTGCAGCAAGCGCTCCTTGGACAGGTCTTCCTCGTCCTCGACGAGCCCTTCCCACTTGATCGACACCGGGTACAGCGCGTTCAGCGCGTTCCAGAGCTTTTCGAAGTCCCAGTCCTCGGCATAGCCCTCGGCGGTCTCCGCGTTGACGTAGGCGGTCACCACGTCGGTGAGCATGTGCATGACCTGCGCGTGCAGGTCCTCACCGTCCAGCACCCGGTGCCGCTCGTCGTAGATGACCGTGCGCTGCTGGTTCATCACCTCGTCGTACTTGAGGACGTTCTTGCGGATCTCCATGTTCTGCTGCTCGACCTGGGTCTGCGCGCTGCGGATGGCGCGGCTGACCATCTTGTGCTCGATCGGCACGTCGTCGGGCACCTTGAGCCGGGTCATCACGGTCTCGACCATGGCCGCGTTGAAGCGCCGCATGAGTTCGTCGCCCAGGGACAGGTAGAACCGGGATTCGCCGGGGTCGCCCTGTCGTCCGGAGCGGCCGCGCAGCTGGTTGTCGATGCGGCGCGATTCGTGCCGCTCGGTGCCGAGCACGTACAGTCCGCCGATCTCGCGGATCTCATCGCCCTCGGCCTCGACCTGCGCCTTGATCTTCTCGACCACCGCGGGCCATTCGGCCTCGTACTCCTCGCGGTTTTCCACCGGGTCCAGGCCTCGGCTGCGCAGTTCGGCGTCGGCGAGGTGGTCGATGTTGCCGCCCAGCACGATGTCGGTACCGCGACCGGCCATGTTGGTGGCGACCGTGACCGCGCCCTTGCGACCGGCTTCGGCGATGATCGTGGCTTCCCGCGAGTGGTTCTTGGCGTTCAGCACGTTGTGCGCGATGCCCTTTTTGGTGAGCAGCTTCGACAGGTACTCGGAGCGCTCCACGCTGGTGGTGCCGACCAGCACCGGCTGGCCGGTGGCGAAGCGCTCCTCGATGTCCTCGGCGACCGCTTCGAACTTCGCCGGTTCGGTCTTGTACACCAGGTCGGGCTGGTCGACGCGGGCCATCGGCTCGTTGGTCGGGATCGGCACCACGCCGAGCTTGTAGGTGCCGTGGAACTCGGCCGCCTCGGTTTCGGCGGTACCGGTCATGCCAGCGAGCTTGTCGTAGAGCCGGAAGTAGTTCTGCAGCGTGATCGTGGCCAGCGTCTGGTTCTCGGCCTTGATCTCGACGCCTTCCTTGGCCTCGATCGCCTGGTGCATGCCCTCGTTGTAGCGGCGCCCGGCGAGGATGCGGCCGGTGAACTCGTCGACGATCAGCACTTCGCCGTCGCGGACGATGTAGTCCTTGTCGCGCTTGTAGAGCTCCTTGGCCTTCAACGCGTTGTTGAGATAGCCGACCAGCGGGGTGTTCGCCGCTTCGTAGAGGTTGTCGATGCCGAGCTGGTCCTCGATGACCGCGACGCCTTCTTCGGTGACGCCCACGGTGCGCTTGCGCTCGTCCACCTCGTAGTGCTCGTCGCGCTTGAGCATCGGGGAGAGCCGGGCGAATTCCTGGTACCAGCGCGAGGACTGGTCGGCCGGGCCGGAGATGATCAGCGGTGTCCGGGCCTCGTCGATCAGGATGGAGTCGACCTCGTCGACGACGGCGAAGTGGTGCCCGCGCTGCACGCAGTCGCCGAGGCTCCAGGCCATGTTGTCGCGAAGGTAGTCGAAGCCGAACTCGTTGTTCGTGCCGTAGGTGATGTCCGAGGCGTACGCCTTGCGTCGTTGGTCCGGCGTCATGTCGGCCAGGATCGCGCCGACTTCGAGGCCGAGGAAGCGGTGCACCCGGCCCATCCACTCGGCGTCGCGGCGGGCCAGGTAGTCGTTGACCGTGACCACGTGCACGCCTTCGCCGGTGATGGCGTTGAGGTAGGCGGGCAGCACGCAGGTCAGGGTCTTGCCCTCACCGGTCTTCATCTCGGCGATCTGACCGAGGTGCAGGGCGGCACCACCCATCAGCTGAACATCGAAGTGCCGTTGGCCGAGGGTACGTTTGGCGCCTTCGCGGGCCACCGCGAAGGCTTCCGGCAGCAGCTCGTCGAGCGATTCGCCATCTGAGTGGCGGCGTTTGAACTCGTCGGTTTTGCCCCGCAGCTCGGCGTCGGACAGCGCGACGACATCTCGTTCGAGCTCGTTGATGTGCGTTGCGATGGTGCGCAGACGCTTGAGCATCTTGCCCTCGCCGGCGCGGAGCAGTCGGGACAGGACCATCCGGTCGACCTCACTAGCTGATCGCGACGCGTCCGTCACGGACGCTTTGTGGTCATGGTATTAGAGCTGGTGGTGAGGACGTGTCCGCCGGTGCGGTCCGGCTGACGGACCCCCACGCACGCGGCTGTCCCCCGCGGACCACGGTACGCGGGGGACAGCCGTTCAGGTCGGTGTTGGCGCAGACTCGCCCTACCGCGCGTCGGCCAACCTGATAACTCCGTAGTCGAATCCCTTCCTCCGGTAGACCACGCAGGGCCTACCGCTGTCGGCGTCGGAGAACAGGTAGAAGTCGTGTCCGACCAGTTCCATCTGGTAGAGGGCCTGGTCAACTGTCATCGGCTCGGCCGAGTGCTCCTTCTCCCGGACGACCCGGCCTGGTTCGTACCCGTCTTCGGTGGCCATCCGTTGTTCGGGTACTTCGGCGGTGTAGTCGGCTTCCTGGGGCGCTTCGAGCAGCGCGGTGCGGCCTTCGGCCGCGGCGGTCCCCTGGCCCATCACCACGGGCCGGTCCGCCATCGCTGCGGTCGCCTCTGCCACGGAAGTCGGGTTGTGCTGTCCGTAGTGCACCTTTCTACGGTCGTGCATGCGCCGGAGTCTGCTCTCCAGCTTGGTCGTGGCGGCGTCGAGTGCGGCGTAGAAATCGCCTGCGCAGGCCTCGGCTCGCACCGGCGTGCCCTTGCCCATCAAAGTGATCTCGACTCGCTGGCAGTTCTTGGCCTGGCGCGGATTCCGCTCGTGGAACAGTTCCACATCCGCTCGAATGGCCTTCTTGTTGTACCGCTCAAGCCGGGTCAACTTCGCATTGACGTGCTCCCGGTAGTGCTCGGGAACTTCGACGTTGCGACCCTTGACGACGATATCCATTCACGACCTCCGTTCCTTGCGTGCTCCGTAGGCGAGGTGTGCACGGGCGCCGGGAAAAGGCCGATCAGCTCACTTCCGGCGCCAGGGACATGGGATTCGCTCCTTCCCTCCGCCTGGGATTGGCTGGATTGAGTGGCACGTTAGCTCGGTTTACCGATTTGTGACACCCCCCGAGTTGGGCGAAGTCAAGCGGCCACCGAGAGTGATTGGTGCCACCGTTCGAAGCAGGCTGGCCCTGGATGCGGGCTGTACCCGAGGCACCCCATCGGCTTCGTTTTTCACCCGTTCGGACCCATCGCGCGGTAGCTCCGCGCAAGGTCCGCGAAGCGCCGGATTCTGCCTGCTCACAACGGGAAAACGAGTGGCCGGCAGGTGAAGTTCCCGAGGCCGTTCGGGTAACGGCAATCCACTCGAATGCTTCAGCCCGCCGTTGCGGTCAGGCTGAGCACCGCCGCGACGCCGACACCGGCTGCTGCGAGCACCCGCACAGCGCTCGCGACCGTCGCCGCGGTGGTGATGACGTCGTCGATCAGCGCGACTTGCGCCCCCGGCGGGGGAAGACGACCTGTCCGGACGAGCACTCGCCCGGACAGGTTGCGTACTCGTTCGGCCGCATCCAGCCCCGTCGAATCCGCCGCGCCGCGCGCGGTCACCAGGCAGTCCGCGACGGCTGCCGGACAACCGGACGCGGCCAGTTCGGCGGCCGTCCGGTGCGCGATGCGGGTCATGTGCGCGCCGCCTCGACGCCGGGAGGCGATGGCCCGCGACGGCGCGGGCACCAGCCACCAGGCGTGGTCGAGCCGATGTTCGGCGCTGATCGCGCGCAGCCCGACCGCGAGGTGGCGGGCCAGTGGTCCGGCGAGGTAGCGGCGGCCGGACTCCTTGTAGGCGAGCACCGCGCGGCGGGCCGCGCCCCGATACCGGCCGAGTGCGTAGACCGGCAGACCCGGGTCGAGCAGCGGGCGTTCGACGTACCGAAGTCCGCCCAGCTCTCGCGAGCAGCCTCGGCACCAAGCCGTACCCGCTGCGTCGCAGCCAGCGCAGCGCAGTGGCAGCAGCAGGTCGATCAGACCGGAAAGCCCTTCACCGAGCCAGGTGGTGCGCATCGGCCGATCATGGCGCGGATCGGCATCCCGACTCACCGATGCGTGTCGTCCACCAGCCGCTATCCGGGGAAGAACGGGATGGAGCCGCCGCCGATCGGGACTTCCAGGAGCGACCAGACGTCGTCGGTGTCGCGCGACTCCCACAGCCCGCTTCGATCGGCGACGACAACGCGGGCTCCGGAGGCGACCGTGACCGCGGTCAGCGGCTGACCGAGGTTCGCCGCGGTGTACGGGGCCCAGCGGAAGCCGTCGACCGACACCTCGTAGACCGGTGTGCTGTTGCTGTCGGTGATGGCCACCAGCGAGTCGTTCTCCCGCCATTCGACACCGGTGATCCGCACCCCCTGCGGGGACGGCAGCGTGATGGCTTGCTGCAGCACGACCCGGCCGTCCTGGTCGGACACCCCGGCGACCACGATCTGCCCGTCGATCACCGCCGCGACCCGGGTGCCGTCGCGGGACAACCGCAGATCGGTGATCGACCGGCCGCCGGTGAGCTGCCTGGCGTCGACCGACTGCGGCGTCCAGCTCTCGCCGCCGTCCAGGGCCCGGACCACGTCGCGACCGTCCACGACGGTCCACACCTCGGATTCCCCGCGCCAGGTCGGTTTGCTCATGTAAGCGCCGGCCGTCGTCAGCTCCGGCAGCGGTGCGCCGAAGCGACCGACCCGCAGCACGACGCCGCCGGGGCGTCGGGTGACCGCCGCGATCAGGCTGCCGTCAGCCGACTGACCAGCCCGGACCACGTCGTACTCGCCGGAACCGGCCGGACCGGGGATCGGCTGCGCGGCCCGGTCCAGGGTCACCAGCCGCTCGTCCACCACGGCCAGTCCGGGCAGGTCTGGGCGGGGGACGTTGTCGGACTCGTACGTCGCGAGGTCGGTGGGCCGCAGGTCCTGCGCATCCGGCAGCAGCGACAGGCCCTCCTCCTTCAGCCGCACCCGCGCGTTGCTGACGGTCTGCAGCGTGAACACGACCTGGGCGGCGATCAGGCGCCGGTTTTCGCGTGGCACGTCACCGAGATCGGTGAGGTTGACCTCTAGCGCACCGTCCCTGGCTTCGCTGGTGTTCGTCTTGGGGTGCACACCAGGCGGGATCGCGGTGTGCACCGCCGACCGCAGGCCGTCCGACGGGCCGCTGGTCAGCAGATCGATGACCCGCCTCGGCAGGGTGCTCGCCGGTTGCGACACCACGTAGCGCAGATCCGGGACTACCCCGGTCGAATCGTGGTTCAGGAAGTAGATCGGCACCGGGCGGTAGACGGTGCTGAACGAGCCCATGCTGGCGACGAGCTCGGGCGGCGGGGTGGCGATGCGCCACTGCGCGTCCGCCTGGCGCTCCACCCGCACCTGGGTCTGGTACTCGCCGACTTCCGGTACGAACGACGAGTCAGGCAGCAGCCGTCCGACCTTGTCGGCCTGCAGCGTCACCATCTGCACGCCGTCGGGCAGCGGCATCGGCTGCGGTGCCGGGATGGTGTCGACGTTGTCCACGATCAACAAGCCCGGCACCGGGCTCCAGCTGCGGTGCGCAGCGGCGGTGAGGTGCAGTCGCGCGGCCTCGTGGTTGCTTTCCGGGGCGGCGGCCAAGTTGACGAAGCTGCGCACCAGGGCGAGCGGATCGGCGCCGTCCGGCGGCGGGGTCACCGGTGTGGTCGTGTTGCTCTCGTCGACTTCCTTCACGGCTTTCGGGTTCGAGCTCTGCGGGATAGACGCACATCCCGACAAGGCGAGCAGCAGGACCACGAGCGCCGCCAGCCGGCGGGTGAAGCGCACGCCCATCAGTTGCCCTCCCAGGTCTCCTCGGACAACCGCGCCGGTCCCTGGTCGCGGATCTCCGGCTCGCCGGTCTCACCGTCCTGCGGCGGATCGAATCCGGCGGCCAGCAGCGCCTCCGGTGCGGCGATGCGCCGCGTGCCCGGCATCGGCAGCGGGCTGCTGTCGTACGCCTCGCCCGGCCGTCGGGGCAGGGTGACGCGGAAGCACGAACCTTCGCCGGGTTCGCCCCACGCGTCAAGCGTGCCGCCGTGCAACCGGGCGTCCTCCTGGCTGATCGACAGTCCGAGGCCGGTGCCGCCGGTGCGCCGGTTGCGCGACGGGTCTGCCCGCCAGAACCGGGTGAACACCAGCTCGGCTTCGCCGGCGCGCAGGCCGACACCGTAGTCCCGCACCGTGATCGCGGTCGCTTGTTCGTTGCTGCCGAGGCGGATTTCCACCGGTCCGCCTTCGGCGTGGTCGATCGCGTTGGCCAGCAGGTTGCGCATGATCCGCTCCACCCGGCGGGCGTCGGCGACGATGGTGAGCTCCGAGTCCGCGGTGGTCGGCGCGATCATCCGCAGCTCCACGCCGCTGGTGTCGGCGATCGCGCGCAGCGACTCCACCGAGCGGTCCACGATCTCGGTGAGGTCCAACTGCTCGGCGGCCAGGTCGGCGACTCCGGCGTCCAGGCGGGAGATCTCCAGCAGGTCGGCCAGCAGCAGTTCGAACCGGTCGAGCTCGTCCACCAGCAGCTCGGTCGACCGGGACAGGCCGGGCGGGAACTCCTCGCGGGACGCGTGCAGCACATCTGCGGCCATCCGCACCGTGGTCAGCGGGGTGCGCAGCTCGTGGGAGACGTCGGAGGTGAACCGGCGTTGCAGCTGCCCGAACTCCTCCAGCTGCGTGATCTGCTGCTTGAGGCTGTCGGCCATCTCGTTGAACGACTCGGCGAGCCGGGCCACGTCGTCCTCGCCGATCACCCGCATCCGCTTGTCGAGGTCGCCTTCGGCGAGCTCCTCGGCGATCTGCGCGGCCTGCCGCACCGGGCGAACCACCTGGCGGGTCACCAGGTTCGTGATGGCACCGACCATCACCAGCAGGACGGCGCCGCCGAGCAGCAACGTCTGCTGCACGACGACGAGGGTGCGTTGCTCGGCGGTCAGCGGGAACAGCAGGTAGGCCTGCAACGGCCGGGTGGCGGTGCTCACCGGGGTTCCCACGGCCAGCATGGTGACCGGGCCGTTGTCCTTCTCCACGGTGGTGATCATGGTGGCCAGCTGGCCGCGTTCGACGAACTGGCGGAGGCCCTGCGGCACATCACCGATCGGTCCCGCCGCCGGTTGCTGCCGCTGGTCGACCGGCGCGTGCCCGTCTACCAGCACGGGTTCGAAAGCCCCGGCCACCGTCTCGGTGGTGGACTGCCCCGAGGAGGTGGTCGTCAGCCGGTTCAGCGCAGCCTGCAGCTGTTCGGAGACGTTGTCCGAGTTCGGGTCGACCGCCGTCAGCTCGCGTTCCAGGATCGGCTGGCTGTACTCGGCCTGCGCGATCGCGGCGTTCTCCTTGGCGGCCACCAACTGCGAGGTGATCTGCCACTGCAGCACCATGCCCAGCACGAAGATCACGGCCAACGACAGGGCGAGCGTGCTCACCACGACGCGCAGTTGCATCGAGCGCCGCCACAGCGCCTCGAAGCGGTGCCACCGGTCTTGGAGCTCCTCGCGGACACGACTGATCGACCGCCGCACCACGCGGCCTCGACGTGTCAACACGCTCACTGCAACCGTCCCTCGGCCCCTGCCGCGACTACGACCGACTAGCAACTGTGTCAAAGGCCAGGTCGACGGCTTGCACCGACCACCTGTTGTCGTCAGGCGTCGAACGCGTGGGGCGACCGCGCTGGACGTCGACCGCGCAGCGCCGGACACGCGGTCGTTTCCGGACATCTCACCGCGTGGCGGCGGGCCCGCAGCCCACGCCACCCGCGAGTGGCGCCTGTCCCGCGAACAGGCGCTCCGGTTTTCTCACCGCATCACGGCGGGCCGGCTTTGTAACCGACGCCGCGGACCGTGAGCACCACCTCGGGGCGCTCCGGGTCGCGCTCCACTTTCGACCGCAGGCGCTGGACATGCACATTGACCAGTCGGGTGTCGGCGGCGTGCCGGTAACCCCACACCTGCTCCAGCAGGACCTCGCGGGTGAACACCTGGCGCGGTTTGCGGGCCAGCGCCACCAGCAGGTCGAACTCCAGCGGGGTCAACGCGATCGGCTGGCTGTCGCGGGTGACCTCGTGGCCCGGCACGTCGATGGTCACATCGCCGATGGTGAGCACCTCTGCGGGCTCCGCATCGGTGCGCCGCAGGCGGGCACGCAGGCGGGCGACCAGCTCCTTCGGTTTGAAGGGTTTGACGATGTAGTCGTCGGCGCCGGATTCCAGACCCAGCACGACGTCGACCGTGTCGCTCTTCGCCGTCAACATCACGATCGGCACGACGGACTCGGTGCGAATGGCCTTGCAGACGTCGATGCCGTTCATGCCCGGCAGCATCAAGTCCAGCAGGACCAAATCGGGTTTGAGCTCCCGCAGGGCAGGCATCGCCTTGGTGCCGTCGCTCACGACGGCGGTCTCGAACCCCTCTCCTCGGAGCACGATGGTCAGCATTTCGGCCAGGGCCGGATCATCGTCCACCACGAGCACGCGTGCCTTCATGGCCAATATGGTTGCACTTGTCACTCCGCTGCTGTGCATCCACCCGCTGATCGTCACCGCAGGTCGCGACATGGCGACCGGATCGGCCCAACTGGTACCGCCGAATGGAGCAGGTCGAGCGGAAATCGGGGACGGCGGAATCGAATGTGGCGGCGCTGGCGACGCGGGTTGTGCCGCACCGCGATTCCGGCGGGCGGTGTGCACTTCGGACGGTTATGCCAGGACGTGCTTGTCGACGAGGGTGGTGAAGTCGACCTCGGCGGCGCCGTCCACCACGATCCAGGGTGACCACCAGTGCTGCGCTGCGAGCTCTGCGTACACCTCGCCGCAGCGCTGCTGCAACGCGGCATCGGATTCGAAGTTGTCCCGTTGCCGGTCCACTTCGGTCCGTTCGCGGCGCTCGGCTCGGCGGGCCGCCACCTCCGTCGACACCTGCAGCAGGATCTGCAGGTCTGGTTTCGGCAGCGCGAAGCGGGCCACCTCCAGCTCGTGGACCCAGGCGACGAAGTCGCCGTGGCTGTCCTGGTGGAGTCGAGCGGCGCCGTAGGCGGCGTTCGAGGCGACATAGCGGTCGAGGAGGACGACGTCGTGGGTGCGGAGGTCGGCGCGCAGCGAGGCCGCTGCGGCGCGGCGGTCCAACGCGTAGAGGACGGCCATGCCGTGCACGGACTCGCCGAGGTCGCCGTGCTGGCCGCGCAGTGCCTCGGCGATCAGTTCGGCGTGGACGTCGTCGGTGTAGCGCGGGAACGCCGCGCGTGCCACGCGGCAGCCGCGCCCGGTCAGTTCTGCCGCGATCCCGTTGGCGAGCGTGCGCTTGCCCGCGCCGTCCAGGCCCTCGATGACGATTAGTCGACCCACGCCAACGACGGTAGTCCAGCGCGCCCGCCGCTGGACGGCATCCCCTGATCTGACCCCTGGTGGGCGAATTCCCTTTTCCCACAGGTCGTTCCGCTGTATACAACGAGTATGCCCAAAGCACACACCTATCGGACGACGGTGACCTGGACCGGCAACACCAGCGACGGCACCGCTTCGTACCGCGGCTACAGCCGCGAACACGTCGTGGACATCGAAGGCAAACCACGGCTGACGGCGTCAGCCGATCCCGCCTTCCGCGGCGACCCCGCGCTGGTCAATCCGGAAGACCTGCTGGTCACCGCGCTGTCGGAATGCCACATGCTCACCTACCTGGCGCTGTGCAGCACCTCCGGTGTCATCGTCGCCGCCTACCGCGACGAGGCGAGCGGGGTCATGGTGGAGAACGCCGACAGGGGCGGGCATTTCACCGAGGTGGTGCTCCGCCCGAAGGTCACCATCACCGACGCGGCGATGCTGCCGACCGCCGAGAAGCTGCACGAACAGGCGCATCGCGAGTGCTTCATCGCGAACTCGGTGAACTTCCCGGTCCGCCACGAACCGGAGATCAGCATCGGGAGCTGACCTCGGCGCCCCGAAGCGGCACAGCGCACGAGGCGAGCAGCGGTCTGACGCGACGGTGGTCGCCGCGCGGCCACCATCCGCCGAAGGCCAGCGAGGCCCTAGTACCGGTAGTGCTCCGGCTTGTACGGGCCTTCCACGTCGACGTCGATGTATTCGGCCTGGTCCTTGGTGAGTTTCGTCAGCTCGCCACCGAGCGCTTGCACGTGGATGCGGGCGACCTTCTCGTCGAGGATCTTGGGCAGCCGGTAGACCTCGTTGTCGTACTCCTGGTGCTTGGTGAACAGCTCGATCTGGGCGATCGTCTGGTTGGAGAACGAGGTGGACATCACGAAGCTCGGGTGACCGGTGGCGTTGCCCAGGTTGAGCAACCGGCCCTCGGACAGCACGATGATCGACCTGCCGTTGCCGAACACCCACTCGTCGACCTGCGGTTTGATCTGCACCCGGCGCGTGTCGGAGGCGCGCTGCAGACCGGCCATGTCGATCTCGTTGTCGAAGTGGCCGACGTTGCCGAGGATCGCCTGGTGCTTCATCCGCCGCATGTGGTCAACGGTGACGATGTCCTTGTTGCCGGTCGTGGTGATCACGATGTCGGCCTGCTCGATGACGCTGTCCAGCCGAGCCACCTGGTAGCCGTCGAGCATCGCTTGCAGCGCGTTGATCGGGTCGATCTCGGTGATGATCACGCGGGCCCGCTGGCCGCGCAGCGACTCGGCCGAACCCTTGCCGACGTCGCCGTAGCCGCACACCACCGCCACCTTGCCGCCGACCAGCACATCGGTGCCCCGGTTGATGCCGTCGATCAGCGAATGCCGGATGCCGTACTTGTTGTCGAACTTCGACTTGGTCACCGAATCGTTGACGTTGATCGCCGGGAACAGCAGCTCGCCCTGCGCGGCCAACTGGTAGAGGCGGTTGACACCGGTGGTGGTTTCCTCGGTAACGCCCCGGATGCTCGACGCGGCCCGCGTCCACTTGGTGGAGTCGGCGGCCAACGACGCGCGCAGCCGGTCCAGGAACACCTTGAACTCGTCCGGGTCGTCGTCGGCCGGATTCGGCACCACACCGGCCTTTTCGTACTGCACCCCCTTGTGCACCAGCAGGGTCGCGTCGCCACCGTCGTCCAGGATCATGTTCGGCTGCTGGTCACCGGGCCAGGTGAGCATCTGCTCGGTGCACCACCAGTACTCCTCCAGCGTCTCGCCCTTCCACGCGAACACCGGGACGCCCTTGGGCTCCTCGGTACTGCCGTAGGGGCCGACGACCACCGCGGCGGCCGCCGCGTCGTCGGTGGAGAAGATGTTGCAGGAGGCCCAGCGCACCTCGGCGCCCAGCGACACCAGGGTCTCGATCAGCACCGCGGTCTGCACCGTCATGTGCAGCGAACCGGAGATGCGCGCGCCCCTGAGCGGGTACACCTCGGCGTACTCCCGCCGCAGCGCCATCAGACCGGGCATCTCGTGCTCGGCCAACCGGACCTGGTTCCGGCCGTCGGCGGCCAGCGCCAAGTCCGCGACGGCGAACTCAACACCATTGCGAGTCTGCAGCTTCTCGGCACTCATCTATCGGACTCCTCGGGAAGGCGCGGCCCGGGTCGAGGCCCGGATTCGGCAGCCGATTCCGCGCCGAGCCTACCGCCAGCCTGCGGATGATCGCGGTCCGCGAGATCGCCGGAGGACGCGCACCGCACCGGTCCGACGCACCCGACCGCGTTTCGACGGCAGGCCAGCGGTGGAGCCGTCACCGCACGCACGGGCCGCCCAGGGGTGGGCAGACCTGCACCGGAGATCCGCTGCGCGGCGACGACAGCAGCTCCCGCGGGCAGCCGCCAGCCGCGCCGCCTCCCAAAATGGGCAGGGGAACCTGCCGGGAATTCGGGACATGGGATACCTCGGGCGATCACAATCGGAGGGACAGCGCTCGCCAGATGCCGATCTCCGGTGGAGAATCGCCACCGGCGTTCGACGATCAACAACCGCTCTGGAGGATCCAGTGCAAGTACCCGGGCCCGACACCCGCGTCGTCGAGCTGCGGGTACACGGCGTCCTCGGCGCCACAGGCGACGAACTGACCGATTCGGTGGCTTCGGTGGACGTCGCCGGTGACGGCATCGGGCGCATCATGCGCCCAGCCGACCGGCTGCGCCGTCCGGTGCCGGGGCCGATGCTGTCGACCGGTGACCGTTCGGTGCCCCGGATCGTCGAAGGCTACGTCTGGGGTGGCATGACCTCCGGCGGCCTCGCGAAGGCGACCTGGGCCCTGCTGTTCCCGTTCGCGCTGGCCAACATGGCGCACTGGATGCTGCCACCGGCCCGACCCGGCAATCCGCTCAGCCACGTGCTTTCGTCCGTGCTGCGCGCACTGCTGCGACTTTCCGCCCTGCTGCTGACGATGCTGTTCGTCGCGCAACTGACCGTGGTCAGCTTGGATCTGCTGGCCGCGCAGTGCCTGCAGCCGGGGGCGACCTGCATGGCTTTCGTCCCGGATGCGGTCCGCGGCATCGACATCCTGCGCTCGTCGGCGGCGCTGCTGCCCATCGCGCTCGTGATCCTCCTGATGCATCATCTGTCCACTGTGTCCTGGCAGGTCTCCGCGCCGAAGACCGAGAAACCGCAGCACTCTGCCCGTGCGCCGATGTTGCCCGGGGCGAACGTCGTCTCCGACCCGGACACGCCGGCACTGCGCGCCCTGCACGTCATCGCCGCACTGTCCACTGTGGTACTTCTCGTGCTCGGCGGACCGTTCGCGGTCACCGCAGATCCGCGCTGGCTGGCCGCCGCGCTTCTGCTCGGCATCGCGCTGGTCGGCACCGCCGCGCTCGACGACCCGGCCGGATTGCGCCCCAGCGGCAAGGAAAGGGCGCTGCGGACCGCGCTCGGTCGTACGCCGCGGCGCGTGCTGATGGCGGCAGCCTCGGTACTGCTGTGCTCGGTCGCGTTGCTCCCCGGGCCGCTGGCCGGACCGCTGCCAGGTTCGGGCACCACGATCGACGCGATCACCGGTGCGCTGGTGATCACGTGCGTCGCGGTGGCCATCCTGCTCGCGCCTGCCGCGCTGATCGCGCGCCCCGATTGGAAGGCATGTCCGCGTCGGCTCCGGCCGTGGGCAGGCGGTTGGATGACCGCCCCGGTGCTGATGGTCGCCTGCATGCTCGGCAACGGGTTCGGCGCCGGGCTGGGGCTCAGCGTGCGCCAAGCGCTGGGCGTCCAGCAGGGACCGGGCGACCCGGAACTGCGGCTGCCCGCCGCGTACGACGACGTGACGATCTTCTGGGGCACGACCGCCGTGCTGCTGCTGGCGGCCGCGATCGTCGGAATCCCGTGGATGTTGTTCAAGCGGTGGCGGGCGGAACGCACCGACGACGACAACACGATCCCGGACGAGGTCGCCCTGCTGCACGCTGGCCGAAGGCAGGACCAGCGCGCCGCGGCCAACGCCTGGAAGTGGGCGGACCTGCAACGTCGTTATTCACATCACGTCCTCCTCGTGATCGCCGGGGTGCTGACGGTCAGCACCGCGTTGACCCTGGCGGCCCGGTTGGTCGGACTGCCGCGCTGGGCGTGGTCGGACTGGCTGGTCGGCGTCGGGGTCGCGGCGCTGGCGACGCTCGCCATCGGACTGCTGCGGATGGTGTACCTGGCAGCCACCAAGCGCGATACCGCGCGATACCTCGGAGTGCTCTGCGATCTGGCGCTGTTCTGGCCCCGCGAGGCGCATCCCGTGGTGCCGCCGTGCTACGCGCTGAAGGTGATCCCCGAACTCGCCGACCGCGCCACCGAACACCTCGCCGACCCGAACACCCGAGTCGTGCTCGTCGGGCACAGCCAGGGCAGCCTGCTCGCGGCCGTCGCCACCGCTCGGCTGCTGGAGTCGCTGCCCGAGGCCGACCGCGAGCGGGTCGGCTTGGTGACCGCGGGCTCCCAGCTCCAGTGGGCATACCCGCGGGCGTTTCCCGGCGTGGTTCCGCACGCCGCGCTGCGCGATCTCGCCGGGGCGCTGGGAGGTCGTTGGCGCTCGCTGTGCCGGGGCACCGACCCGATCGGCGGTGCGGTGACCACCTGGAACCGGCAGGTGTACGACGGCATGCTGATCGGGGTCGGGCTCCGGGCGGATGGCACCGAGGGACCGCTGCCCGCCGCCACCCGCGGCCCGACCGGCGCGCTGGTCCTCGGTGGCGATCACTGGCTGCCGGACCCGCAGCGCGGACCGTTCTCGTGCCGCCGCTGGGTTCCTGGTGTGCTCGGGCACACCGACTACGCCGGCGACCCGGAATGGGACCGCGCCGTCGCGATGGCCGCTGGCCTGGAGACCCCGGTCCGCGGTGCGGCGCTGCCACTGCGGCCGCAGACCCCGACACCGGCTCAGGCGCCGACCGCGCCGAGCACCTCGAAGCCGCACCTGCCCGCGCAGGGCGGCGACGGCGGGTCCCTCACCGAGACCGCCGAGGAATGGTCGCACCGCCCGGCGGAGTCCGAGCAGCCCGAAACCGCTCGGATCGCCAAGACCGGCGAACGGAAGCGGACCGCCGCAGCGGCACAACGACGGCAGGAAGCCAAACCACGCCCGGAGCCCTCGGTATTACCGGAAATCACCGAACCCCGAGGGCGCACCGCCCCGTGGGAACGCGGGACGTCGCTGCGCGCGTCCGAACGCTGAGCAACCGCGAACGCCCGCGAACGACCAACCCGCGCAGCCGTCACCCGCGCGTCGACTTCCCACGACGGCACGACGTTCCGCAGGCCACGTACTGGCTCGCCGACGTCCACCCGGCATGCGGTCGGTGGCGGTGCACCTGAGTGCTCCCGATCGTCCATGCACAGCAGCGCTACCTTCCCGAGTCCGAACACTCTGCTGTCCAAAACCCTGTCCAAAACCCTGCTGTCCAACGCTCTGTTGGCGAGCACCGTGCTGTCGAACACCCTGCTGTGCTGGTACGCGGCGGGCTGACTGTTCCTGGTTTCAGCTGTTTTCGATGTCATGCTCACCATGATCCGGACGCGAGCACCGCGAGTCATCACTCAGCCAGGTGAACATCTGTTCGAATCAAGGTGTGGACAGACGCGAAACGGCGCCGCCCGGTCGGACGGCGCCGTTTCAACGATCGAAAACAGGCTGGAGAACCTAGCTGCGGGACACCGGGCCACCGGCTGCAACGTCGCCGGACTGCTGCTGCCCCAGGCGCGAGTGCTTGCGGCTGTACAGGAAGTAGATCACCACACCAGCGGCCATCCAGACCACGAACCGGACCCAGGTCAACGCGGTCAGGTTCAGCATCAGCCAGACGCAGGCGATGATCGCCAGGATCGGCACCAGCGGCACCAGCGGAGCCCGGAAGCCACGCGGCAGGTCGGGCCGGGTCTTGCGGAGCACGATCACGCCCAGCGACACCAGCACGAAGGCGAACAGCGTGCCGACGTTGACCATCTCTTCCAGCTTGTCCGCCGGGAAGAAACCGGCCGCGATGATCACGACCACCCCGACCAGCAGGGTGGCGCGGACCGGCGTGCCGTGCCTCGGGTCGGTCTTGGCCAGCCCGCGCGGCACCAGACCGTCGCGGGACATCGCGAACAGCACGCGGGTCTGCCCGAGCAGCAGCACCATGACGACCGTCGTCAGACCGGCCAGCGCGCCGACCGAGATGATCGCCGCCGCCCAGGTCACGCCGTGCTGGGCGAATGCCGTGGCCAGCGTGGCTCGGGTGCCGTCCTCGGCGGTGGCCAGGTCGGTGTAGGGCACCATGCCGGTGACCACCAGCGCGACCGCGACGTAGAGCACGGTGACGATCGCCAGGCTGCCGAGGATGCCGCGCGGCGCGTTCCGCTGCGGGTTGCGGGTCTCCTCCGCGGTGGTGGCGACGATGTCGAAACCGATGAAGGCGAAGAACACCAGCGACGCCGCGGCCAGCAGCCCGAAGACGCCGTAGGTGCTGGTCCCACCGCCGAGGATCAACGACAGCAGCGACTGCTCCAGCTTCGGGCCGGACTCCGTGGCGCTCTGCGCAGGCGGCACGAACGGCGTGTAGTTGGCCGCGTTGACGTAGGCCAGGCCAACCACGATGACCAGCAGCACCACGGCCACCTTGATCAGTGTGATCACCAGGCTGACCCGGGCGGACAACTTCGTGCCGAGGGCGAGCAGCGTGCACAGCACCGCCACCAGCAGCACCGCACCCCAGTCGAACTGCAGCGGTCCCAGCGGCAGCACCGTGGGCACGTCCAGACCGATCAGCCCGAGCACCTGCTCCAGGTAAACCGACCAGCCCTTGCCCACCGCCGCCGCGGCGACGGCGAACTCCAAGATCAGGTCCCAGCCGATGATCCAGGCGATGAACTCGCCGAACGTGGCGTAGGAGTAGGTGTAGGCGCTACCCGCGACCGGCACCGTCGAGGCGAACTCGGCGTAGCACAGCGCGGCGAGCCCGCAGGCGATGGCCGCGAGCACGAACGCCAGTGACACCGAGGGACCAGAAACGTCGCCTGCGGTCCTCGCGGCGAGTGTGAAAATACCGGCACCGATGACCACCGAAACCCCGAAGACGATCAAGTCCCAGGTGCCGAGGTTCTTTCTTAACTTGGTGTCCGGTTCGTCGGTGTCCAAGATGGATTGCTCAACCGACTTGGTTCGCCACAGCCCAGTGCCTGGCACTGTCGCCCTCCCTCATGAATCCCAAATGGTGGGTCGCACAGTAACCCGGCAATGTCTCAATAGGAACTGGCTGACTTGTGTCCGCCACGCGTTTCGTCAACGCGCTGTGATGCGCCCCACCATGCCTGGTCAGCGCGCCGTGGCCCGGCCTCGTTCCAAGTCCGGTTCCAAATAGATCAGTCGCGCCGCAGGCACCTTCGCCCGGATCCGCGACTCGGCCGCGTCGATCGCATCGGCCACCTCCGCCACCGACAACGCCGGGGAGAGGCCGATCTTGGCGGCCACCAACAGCTCTTCCGGGCCGAGGTACTGGGTTCGGATGTGGATCACCTTCTCGACGCCGTCGGACTCCAGCTGGGCCACGATCTCGTCGAGCACGTCGCGGTTCGCGCCTTCCCCGATGAGCAGGCTCTTCGTCTCGATGATCAGCACGATCGCGATCACCCCCAACAGCACGCCGATGCACACCGTGCCCACCCCGTCCCACACCGGGTCGCCGGTCAGCACCGTGAGGCCAACGCCACCGAGCGCCAGCGCCAGGCCGACCAGCGCGCCGAAGTCCTCCAGCAGCACCACCGGCAGTTCCGGTGTCTTGGCCTGGCGGATGAACTGCCACCAGGTCAGGCCGCCCTTGAGCACCCGCGATTCCTTGATCGCGGTGCGGAAGCTGAAGGCCTCCAGGCCGATCGCGATCAACAGGATCAGCACCGCCACCCACGCCGACTCCAGCGGCTCGGGGTGGTCGATCTTGTGGATGCCCTCGTAGAGCGCGAACACCGAGCCGAGGGTGAACAGCAGCAGCGCGACCACGAAGGAGTAGAAGTAGCGGTCCCGGCCGTAGCCGAAGGGGTGTTCTTCGTCGGGTTTGCGCTGCGAGGTCTTCCGGCCGAGCAGCAGCAGGCCCTGGTTGGAGGTGTCGGCGAGCGAGTGCACCGATTCCGCCAGCATCGACGATGAGCCGGTGAACAGGAATCCGCCGAACTTGGCCACGGCGATGCCCGCGTTGGCGACCAGTGCGGCCACGATGGCCTTGGCCCCGCCTCCTGCTGACACGATTTGTCTCCCGATTCGCTTTGCGGTCCGGCCCGCGCCGTTGTCGGGAGAAATCTACCGGGTGCTCCGGGTCGGCGAGCGACGAAGTGGGCGGAAGTCCGAGCGCCTGCTCTGCTGGCTCGCACCCCGCTGCGGTACGAGGAATGGTCGCTTCGTGGCGCCGTTTCAGAACCTACCGGCGGCGGCGCGGAACACCTGGGCGCTGCCGTCTTCGTCGAGTTCGACGGGATGCACCTGCACCGCCGGATCGGATGCGGCCAGCCACACCGACTGGCCGCGAGCCAACCGCAGTTCGTCTGGCAGCGCCCCGTTCGTCCGATGTGCACTGCTGGTCAGCTGGACGCCGCCCTTGGTGCACAGCAGTATCTGCGGCCCAGGCGAGTCCAGTTGGACGGCGCCGGATTCGGCCGGTGTCCAGTCCAGCCTGGACAGTTCGAACTCGTTGGCCGGGGTCCGGTAGGCGGTCAGGTTGGCGTCCAGCGATTCGCCCTTGAGCACCCGCATGTCGCCGCAGGCGAAGTCCAGCACCCGCAGCAGTTCCGGGACGTCGACGTGCTTGGGGGTCAGCCCGCAGCGCAGGATGTTGTCGGAGTTCGCCAGGATCTCGATGCCGGTGCCGTGCAGGTAGGCGTGCAGGTTCCCGGCGGGCAGGAAGATCGCCTCGCCCGGCTGCAGCACGAGTCGGTTCAGCAGCAGACTCGCGAGCACCCCGGCGTCGTTCGGGTACGCCTCGCCGAGTTCGAGCACCGTCCGGCATTCGAGGGCGAACTCGCCGCGCCCCCGCACGTGCGCCACGCAGGCTTCGAGCAGGTCCGGCAGCACCTCGCGCAGGTAGTGCTCGGGGAGGGTGATCCAGGTGGTGAACAAGGCGCGCAGCCCGTCAGCATCGGGCTGCGCGGCGAGCAGTTCGCGGTGCGCGCGCAGGCTCGGAACGGCCAGTTCGTCCAGCAGCCGCACGGTGCGCTGCGCCTCGCGGAACCCGGCCAGCGCGTGGAACTCGGTCAGCGCGCAGATCAGTTCCGGTTTCGCGGTGGGATCGGGGTAGTTGCGGTTGGGGGCGTTGCGCGCGAGGCCCGCCTCTTCTTCCCGCTGGAAGCCTTCCGCGGCCTGCTCCGCCGACGGATGTGCCTGCAAGCTCAGCGGTTCGTCGGCGGCGAGCACCTTGAGCAGGAACGGCAAGCGGCCGCCCCAGCGCTGCACGCACCGCTGGCCCAGGTGGTGGGCGGGGTCGGCGTCCAGCAGGGACAGCAGCGACACCTCGTCCCCGTCGGGCCGGATCACCCGCGACGGGTCGCCGGGGTGCGCGCCCATCCACAACTCGGCTTCGGGGTGGGGTGTCGGAACGGGCCGACCGAGCAGATCAGCAATAGCGGTACGCGAGCCCCACGCATAGGGGCGCACCGCGTTCCGCAGTAGCTCCACAGTCGTTTCTCGCTTCCTCGTCTTGCGCAGCTCGTCCGCAGCACCCAGCACAGCACACCGCGTCGGGTCGGCGGGCCGCATCGGGGCGTTCCCTGAAACTTTCCCTCAACGCACCGCAAGTGCGGGCCAGCCGGGTCCGTTCAGGGTTCCGGCGGCCAACCCCAGGTACACGGCGGCCAGATCGAATCGGGTGGCCAGCGCCGCGGCCCGCAGCACCGCGTCGGCGCGCACCGACTCACCCGGTGTGACCAGGTCCGCGCCGGGCAAATCCCGCATCGCGGCTCGTTCGAAGACCTCCCCCTGCGCGTCGTGCCGCGCGCTGACCAGGAACACGCGCAGCAGGGCGGCCGAGTTGTCCTCGGGGTCGGCGAACAGATCGGCCTCGGAGCCGATTCCGGCGGCGACGCGGTGCAGCGCCCGCTCGGTGGCGGCCTGCGGGTAGTCGGCGACATCGGAGGGCACACCCGCGTAGCTGCCGAGCGCGAACGCGCCGTGCGCCGCCACCGCCGTGGAAACCGGGTCGAGGCCCCACAGCAGCGGGGTGCGATCGGCCAGGCGCAGCGCCAGCGACTTCGCGGGGTTGATCAGCGACTCGTGGCTCGGGTGCGCGCGTTCGGCTTCCCGATCCAGTTCGTCGGCGAGTTCTTCGGCGTCGAAGCGCAGCAGGCCGAGGGCGGCGAACGTGCTGAGCCCGGCCGCGAAGACGTGGGCGAACGACAGCGCGGGCGGCACCGGGATGCGCGGCGAGAGCAGTTTGGCGCGGCCCGCTCCGGCGGCGGCGACCGGGCCGTCCGACGGGACCGCCAGCACGACGGTCGCACTGCGGCGGCAGGCCACCGACACCGACTCGGCGAGCACCGCGTCGCCGACGTCGTCGGTGTGCGCGAAGACGACGTCCAACGCGCCGACCCACGCCGGAATCGACTCGGCGATCACCAGCGGAACCGGGCATCGCGGACCGGTCAGCGCGGCGAGCAACCGGCAGACCGCGGGTCCGACGCCCGGCCGCGCCAGCAGCACCAGAGCGCGCGGGCGACCGTCGGCGAGGTCGTCCAGGCCGATCTCGGTCGCGGTCTCCATCGCAGCGCGGACCTGTGCGCCGGAGAGGGCCGCGAGCCGCAGCAATCCGCTGGAGTCCACGTCGGCCAGCCTGGCCGGATCGTCGAAGAGACTGTCGTCCAGCACGAACGTCACCCCTCACCGGCGGCGCCGGGGGCCGGGCCCCCGACGGCCTCTTCCAGCAGCAGCACGGGAATTCCGTCCCGGACCGGGAAGCTACGGCCACAGGAGGTGCAGGTCAGGTAGTCGGCCTGCGCGTCATCGGCCAACCCGGGCCGCAGCGCCGCGTGCTGCGGGCACGGGCAAGCCAGGATCTCCAACAACTGTGGTTGCAGGTCAACGGCCACTTTTCCTCCCAAACTCGCCCGCGCGGCGTCGCGGACGCGCTACCGCTCGGGCGTCGCGGCGACGCCGGAACTTCACCCTCGGACGACCGCCAGCACCTCGTCGCGCAGCGCGGCCATGGCGTCAGTGTCCCTTGCCTCCACGTTCAGCCGGAGCAGCGGTTCGGTGTTGGACGGGCGCAGATTGAACCAGGATCCGTCCGACAACTCCACGGTAAGCCCGTCCAGCTCGTCCACACGAGCGCCAATTCGGGCGCCGAAGGCTGCGGCGACAGCACGCATCCGGTCCTGCTGGTCGTCGACCGTGGAGTTGATCTCGCCGGAGGCGACGTACCGCGAGTAGTCGGCCATCAGCTCGGACAGCGGCTGGTCCTGACCGCCCAACGCGGCGAGGACGTGCAGCGCGGCGAGCATGCCGGAGTCGGCGCGCCAGAAGTCGCGGAAGTAGTAGTGCGCGGAGTGCTCGCCACCGAAGATCGCCCCGGTCTCGGCCATCGTCTGCTTGATGAACGAGTGGCCGACGCGGGTGCGCACCGGCTTGCCGCCGTGTTCGGCGACGATCTCGGGCACCGCCTTGGAGGTGATCAGGTTGTGGATGATGGTGCCGCCGGGCTCCTTGGCCAGTTCGCGGACCGCCACCAGCGCGGTGATCGCGCTCGGCGAGACCGGCTCGGCCCGCTCGTCCACCACGAAGCAGCGGTCGGCGTCGCCGTCGAAGGCGAGTCCGGCGTCGGCCCCGACTTCGCGGACCTTGGCCTGCAGGTCGACCAGGTTCGCCGGGTCCAGCGGGTTGGCCTCGTGGTTGGGGAACGTGCCGTCCAGTTCGAAGTACATCGGCACCAGCTCGACCGGCAGGCCGTTGAAGACGGTCGGCACGGTGTGCCCGCCCATCCCGTTGCCCGCGTCCACCACGATCTTCAGCGGGCGGATGACGCTGAGGTCGACCAGCTCGCGCATGAAGGTGGCGTACTCGGCGGTCAGGTTCCGCTGGGTGACGGTGCCCTTGGCGCCCAGGAACTCCGGCACCCCGTGGGTGGCCAGCTCTTGGATCTCGGACAGGCCGCTGTCCTGGCCGACCGGGGCGGCGCCGCCGCGGCACATCTTGATGCCGTTGTAGCGGGCCGGGTTGTGGCTGGCGGTGAACATCGCGCCGGGCAGGTCGAGCCGCCCGGAACCGAAGTACAGCATGTCGGTGCTGGCCAGGCCAATGTTGATCACATCGACGCCCTGCCCGGTGACGCCTTCGGCGAACGCTTCGGCCAGTCCCGGCGAGGAGTCCCGCATGTCGTACCCGACGACCACGGCCGGGCCGCCGACCAGCCGCGTGAACGCGGCGCCGATCTCCCGCACCACGTCGGTGTCGAGGCCGTCCCCGACCACCCCGCGGATGTCGTAGGCCTTGACGATCCCCGACAGGTCCCGCACGCTGCACCCTCCCCGTTTTCGCGTCAGACACCCCTCGTGGCCCGAAGCCTACCGGCGATCGAGTTTCCGGCGACGACGCCTGCGCACAGCCGAGCTGTTGGTCACGAGCTGTTCATTCGTCGATCGGATCGGGCAGCGCCCGCAGGTGTCCACGACGGCTCCCACCTGCGGTGAAGCCCGGGGCTTCGACCGGCCGATCGGGGCGACCGGCCTCCCGCACGGCCTCGGCGAGCGCGGTCAGATCGTCGTCGGAGGGCTCCGGTGGCGCGAACTCGCCTTCGTGCCGCACGACCTCCCAGCCCTTGGGCACCGTGAGTCGCAGCGCGTGCGCTTCGCAAAGGTCGTAGCTGTGCGGCTCGGCGTAGGTGGCCAGCGGGCCCACGACCGCGGTGGAGTCCGCATAGGCATAAGTGAGCGTGGCGACGGCCGGGTTGGTACACCCGGTCCGCGAGCAACGCCTCACGCTCCGCACGACACGCACGATAGCGCCCCCGCTCGGGCGTGCGGCGCAGGCACGCGGAAACCGCCCCCGACGGGGCCCGCGAACAGCGGGTTCCGGCGTGTCTGCTCTGCGCGAACGCCCGGGGCGAGCGGCTGCCGGAAATCCCGCCGCGGCTTGTCCCGTCGTCGGTTGTCGAGGGCGTACTCTCGGCGCGTGGTGACCGCACGTGGATCTCGGCGTCGAAGCCGCCTCCGGCGGGACCGGCGCGGCCGTGGCCTGCGCGGACCCCTGTACCCGTCCTCGGTTCCGGTGTCCCGCAGCCGCTCGCAGCGCTTCGATGCGCTGGTGCTGGAGGCGCTCGAACCGATCGAGCAGCGCTGGCACGCGGAGCTGACCCAGCTCGACGTGGCCGTGGACGAGGTGCCGGAGATCAAGAGCACCACCCCGGAGAAGCTGGTGTGGGACGACGACGTGGTGGTGGACGCCAACGTGCCACTGGCCCGGCTGGTCCCGGCGGGCGTCGACCGGCGCGGGTTGCCGACTCGCGCGCGCATCGTGCTGTACCGCCGACCGCTGGAAGCCCGCGCCCGCGACGGCACGGACATGGCGGATCTGCTGCACGACGTGCTCGTCGAACAGGTCGCCACCTATCTCGGGCTGGACCCGGACGTCATCGAAGGCCAGTGACCGACCGCTGGTGCCCCGTGCTGCGGTGCGGCCGGTTTCGCGCGAAATCGCCGCGTCCTGCTCCGGGCTCGTGACGGTTCAGGGGAGCCGGTGGGGCCGGGCGCGGCGGCGTTCTGGGAGGGCGGCGACGACGGTGAAGAGGATGACCGCCGCCTGCAGGCCCAGCAGCGCGGTGCGGGGGATCTCGGTGTAGCCCACCCGCACTTCGGCGGAGTTCTCCGGCAGCGGGATCGCCACCTGGTGGCCCCAGGCGGTGGCCAGCGGGAACGGTCGACCGTCGATCCGGACGTACCAGCCCGGCTCGTTCTCCGCGCCGAGGACCAGCGCCCGACCAGCCCCGCCTTCGGACACCCGGACGGTGAAATTCGGCAGCCGGGCGTCCACCGGCAGTGGTCGCGCCTCGGGGGTCGGCTCCGGCTCGGTTCGCGCCGCCCGCGCGAGGTCGGGTCCGAGCAACTCGACGGGGCTGCTCGGCAGCAGCAGGCGCAGCACGCGCCGCCCGTCGGAGCGCCGGTCGTGCTCGGCCACCAGGTCCGCGGCGAACTCCGGCAGCCGGGAACCTGGTGGCACCGCGATGAACCCCACACCCCGAGCCGCGGTCGCCGCGAGCGCTCCGCGCGCCCGAGCGGGGTCGGTGGACTGCAGGTCGTCGTCCACCCGGCGCAGCCAGTTGACGGCGGTGCCGACCGGTACGAGGTCGTCGTCGCCGAAGCGGGGGCCGGTGCCGTCCACCAGCCGGGCAGGTTGCGGCCCGGGGTCGAGGACCAGCAGCGAGCCCGGTAGATCCGCGGCGCTGCGCTGCCCGGCGCGCAGCGGTCCGCCGAGCGTGGCGAACGCCGCGGCGCAGGCCAGGCCGAGCAGTCCGACCGCCAGCAGCGGGATCAGGATCCTGCCTGGAACACGGGGTTTTCCGGCCACCAGCACCACCCACCCGCAACCGGCGGCGGTGATGACCAGCGGCGCGCCTGTCCAGCCGGTGGTGCTGGGCCCGCCGGTGATCGGCTCGGCCGAGACCACGTCCACCAGAACGGCCAACGCCCAGCCGAAGATCGCGACGGCGGCGCCCAGCAGCATCCGCTGGGTCCCGGCCGTCACCAGCGCCGCGAGCACGAAAAGCGCGCCGACCACGCTCACCGGTGATCCGTCCGGGCTCAACGCGAGCAGCCAGGCCCCGGCCGGGAGCTCGACGGTCCGTGCGCCGAGCCCGTGCAGCAGCAGCTGCGGATGTTGCAGCAGCACGACCGGCCAGGGCAGCAGGCAGCCAACGGAGAGCAGCACCACCGCGGCCAGCCCGACCACGCGGCGCCGACCACGCGAGTCCCGGCCGGGCACGGCGACGAAGGCGAGCAGGGCCAGCACGATCAGCGCGACGTGCAGCAGCGGCGCGAACGCACCCAGCACCGCCAGACCGAGGGCGGTCAGGCATGCCGTCCCCAACCACTGCCCGTCGGAACGCCAGATCACCGCCGCGATACCGGCCAGCAGCAGCGGCACCAGGATGTGCGCGACAACGACGTCCAGGCGGCCCTGTCCGGCCGAAAGCGCAGCCGCGGGCAGCAGGGCGTAGCCGCCCGCCACGAGTGCTCGCCGCAGCCGCGACACCGGCAGCGCGCGAGTCGCGAGGTAGGCGCTCAGGCCCGCGAGCGCGGTGCCGAACAGCAGCAGCGCCGAAACCACCACCGACGGTCCACCTAGGACGGTGCCGAGCAGCGCGAGCACCAGCAGCGATGGCGGAGCCGCCGAGCCCGTACCGCCGCTGACCGGATGCCATGCCGCCAGGTAGTCCTGCCACGTGGTGCCCAAGTCGGCCACCGGCAGCAACCGGCCGCCTGCCAAACCTGCCCCGAACCGATCGGTGAGCAATCCGTTGGTGATCAACGCGAACACCGCGAGTGCGACCGTGAGCACCACGGGTGGCGTCAACACCAGCTCGCGGACCATCCGCCAGCGGTCGACGGGGACGAGCAGCAGGTCGGCTCGGGCCGTGTCCCTCGGCGATGGTGACGGTTTCGGCACCGAGGTCGCCGGCACCGGCACCACGACCAGCCCGGCCGGACGCAGTCCCGCCGCCTGCACCGGCTCATCGGCAACGGCCTTGATCAGGTGGCCGTCCGGCGCCCGCCGCAACAGCAGATCGCGCCGCACCCGCTCGCGGACCAGGGCCGCGAAAGCGCCGCGCAGCAAATTGCGAATTCTCGCCGAACGACTTGTTAACAGTCCGCGGACACCGTGCCGGATCGGGATCTGCGCAGCGCGCGCCGCCCGACCGGCCAGCAGTTTCAGCCGCCCGCCGAGCAGCCCGCGCAACACCGCCAGTTCGGCGGCCGAATCGGTCCAGCGCCGCAGCGCCGCGAAGCCGCACATCCGCAACAACGCCAGGCAGAACAGCCGCGGCAGGCCGATCAGGAAGGCCGACATCGACGAGTTGACCAAGAACGTGCGCACCGCGCTGATCCGCTGCTCGGCACGTGATCGGCGCCGCGCGGCCGCGTGCCGCATCCTCGCGTCGGGAACCCACCGGACGCCGTGTCCGTCCAGGTTGAACCGCCACCCCAGGTCGACGTCCGCATCGCAGGACGGGTCGAAGCCGTGCAGCTTTTCGAAGACGTCGCGCCGAACCAGCGCCCCCGCCGTCGTCACCGCCAGCACCTCCGACACCGGCGGAGCCGCACCGATCAATTCGGGGTCCAGTTCGGACGGTCCGATGCCGGTCTGCCGACCTCCGGCCGCATCGGTGCTCAGGCCCGCGTCCACCACGAGCCGCGGATCAGCCCAGTCCAACCCGAGCGGGCCGAGCAGCGCCGCCGTCGAATCCAGTTCGGCGGCCTGCAACAACCGCTGCAAGCATTGCGGCTCGGGCGCGCAATCGTCGTGCAACAGCCACAACCAGCGTCCCGGATCAGCCCACCGCCGCGTCCCGTGCGCGACCGCTTCGGCGACTGCCTCGCCGAAGGGCGTTTCGCGGGATGTGGTGAGCACATCGTCGACGATCCGATCCGCGCGGGCCTGCGCCAACAATTCCGCCGTGCGGTCGGTCGAGCCGGTGTCCACGGCCAGCAGGTACCGTGGCCGCTCGGTCAGATCGCCCAGTGCGGCAAGCACATCCGGCAGCCAGGGCTCGCCGTCGTGACAAACCAACACCGCCAGCACCGGCGCGACCAAAATGCCTCCCGCGAAACTGATCGACTACCGCAGAACGGTAATGCACCAGCAGCGGAAGAAAACCCCTCAAACGAAACAGCTGGATCCATTGGTCGTGCGGCGCAACATCAGCCGCGGCCTGGACCCGGTGTTCCGGACGCATCGGGGCTTGCGCCCACTGGCTCCGATCAGACCGCGCGACGCTTGAGCTTGCGGCGCTCCCTTTCGGACAGTCCGCCCCAGATGCCGAAGCGTTCGTCGTGCTGCAACGCGTACTCCAGGCATTCGGACCGCACTTCGCAGCCCGCGCAGATGCGCTTGGCCTCCCGCGTCGAGCCGCCCTTCTCCGGGAAGAACGCCTCCGGATCGGTCTGCGCGCACAACGCGCGCTCCTGCCATTCCTGTTCGTCCTCGCTCAGCTCGAACAGTTCGGCCAGGATGTCGAGTTCGGCCGCGGTAGCATCCCCACGCTCCGCGAGTCGGTTGTCTCCTGATTCCCACATTGTTGGTTCCCCCGATATCTCCCGTTCCCACCGGCCCTCCCCAGGGCCGGAACAGGACGCACTCCTGCTCGCAGGTTTGCCCGGTCCCCAAAGTTCGGGGGCCTGGTACTTCGACGACTCCAGCCGTCGCCGATCGGCTGCGCCGCCCGCCCTCTCACCGCTGGCGGTGCCTCGATCGACCGGTGCCCGCCCGGATCTCCCGCATCCGGTCGGCCGCTCCCGAGATCATCTACTTGGCATCCAGCCGAGCAACGATCATTTCGGCGGCGAATGACACTGCTGTGATTACACCCGTGTAGCTCCTTGCGGTCAAGCGGAGACCTTCCGTAGGGGGACACCCTGACCTCCGGCTGCTCAGCACCGTTGCTGAGCACGTTCGGCGCATCGCCGGTACTCCGTCCGACGCAACGTCGACCCCCCAAGATCATGCATACCACCCCATGGTCATCTTCGCCGGGCGGTCGTTCGTGGACACTGGACGGCGTGACCAATTCCGCGGCGCGAATAAGCCCCCTGTTCCTGGCCCTCGTCGGCTTGACCGTGCTGGGCGGGGTGCTCGCCACCCTGGACAACAACGCCACGCGGATCACCGGCGTCGTGCTGATCGTGCTCGGCGGCTGGGCGACATCGCTGTGCCTGCACGAGTTCGGCCACGCGATCATTGCCTACCGCGGTGGCGACTGGTCGGTCCGCTCGAAGGGCTACCTGACGCTGGATCCCCGGCGCTACACCGATCCGGTCCTGAGCATCGTGCTGCCGTTGATCTTCGTTGCGCTCGGCGGTATTCCGCTGCCGGGCGGTGCGGTGTGGATCAACCACCACGCGTTGCGCTCCCGGCGCATCGAGTCGATGGTGTCGCTGGCCGGGCCGCTGACGAACCTGGTGCTCGGCCTGCTGATCGCCACCGCCGTGGCGCTCGTGCCGATGCCGATCGGCCTGTCCTCCGGGCTGTCCTACCTGGCTTTCCTGCAGGTGATCGCGTTCGTGCTGAACATCCTGCCGATTCCCGGCCTGGACGGGTACGGCGCGATCGAACCGTGGTTGTCCGGACCAGCGCAGCGGTTCGGCGCGAAGGCGCGCCCGTGGGCGCCGCTGGTGCTGTTCCTGCTGCTGATCGGGGTGCCGTTCGTCGGTGAGGCGTTCTTCGGTCTCGCCTACTTCGTGTTCGACCTGGTCGGCGGCGATCCGGGGCTGGGCTACCTGGGGCAGAGCATGTTCCGCAGCATCTTCGGGTTCCTGTGACGCGTCCGCTGGTTGGGAGCTCGCAGGTTCGCGCCTTCGCGCTCCGGCCGCCGTGCGAGGATCGGGTCCGTGAAGGTCGTAGTTCTGGTCGGCGGGGTCGGTGGCGCGCGGTTCTTGCTCGGCGTCAAGGCGGCGCTGGGGCTGCCCGCCACCGGCGAGCCCAAGCAGCGGTCCGAGCACGAGATCACCGCCGTGGTCAACGTGGGCGACGACGTGTGGATGCACGGGTTGCGGGTCTGCCCGGACCTCGACACCTGCATGTACACCCTCGGCGACGGCATCGACTCGGCGAAGGGCTGGGGCCGGGTCGACGAGACCTGGTCGGTCAAGGAGGAACTGGCGGCCTACGGCGCTGAGCCGAGTTGGTTCGGGCTCGGCGACCGGGACATCGCCACCCACCTGGTGCGGTCCCGGATGCTGCGCGCGGGCTATTCGCTGTCGGCGGTGACCGAGGCGCTGTGCGACCGGTGGCGGCCGGGGGCGCGGCTGCTGCCCGTCACCGACGACCGGGTCGAGACGCACGTCGCCATCGACGATCCGGAGTTGGGCGAGCAGCGCGCGGTGCACTTCCAGGAGTGGTGGGTGCGTCACCGTGCGGAGCCGAAGGCGCACGCGATCGTGCCGGTGGGCGCCGACGAGGCGAAGCCGACACCGGCGGTGCTGGACGCCATCGCCGGTGCCGACGTGGTGCTGCTGGCGCCGTCGAACCCGGTGGTCAGCATCGGAACACTGCTGGCGGTGCCGGGTTTCCGCACCGCGCTGCGGGAGTCCTCGGCCCCGGTGGTGGGGCTGTCGCCGATCGTCGGGGGGCGACCGCTGCGGGGCATGGCCGATGCGTGCCTGGCCGCGATCGGGGTGGACAGCACCGCCGAGGCGGTCGGTCGGCACTACGGATCCCGCCAGGAAGCCGAGGGCATCCTGGACGGTTGGCTGGTGCACACCGGCGACAGCGCGGTGGTTCCCGGGGTGCACGTCCGCGCGGTCCCGCTGTTGATGTCCGATGTGGACGCCACCGCCGCGATGGCCCGGGCGGCGTTCGACCTTGCCCAGGAGGGGCGATGAAGGATCACGCGGCCGCGGCCGGGCTGCGCCTGTTCGCAGTGGGCGGATTGCCCGAGTTCGGCCCGGGGGACGACCTGGCCGCGTCGATCGCGGCCGCCGCGCCGTGGCTCAGCGACGGCGACATCGTGGTGGTCACCAGCAAGATCGTGTCGAAGGTCGAGGGCCGGTTGGTGTCCTCGCCGCGCGATCCGGAGCTGCGCGACAAGCTGCGCCGCGAGCTGGTGCTGGCCGAGTCCACCTACGTGCTGGCCCGCCGGGGCCGCACCTTGATCACCCAGAACAAGCTCGGCATCGTGCAGGCGGCCTCCGGGGTGGACGCCTCGAACGTGCCGCTCGACCAGATCGCGCTGCTGCCGGAGGACCCGGATGCCTCGGCGCGGCGGCTGCGGGCCGGGCTCGCCGACCGCCTCGGCGTCCAGGTGGGCGTGCTGGTGACCGACACGATGGGCCGCGCCTGGCGGGTCGGTCAGACCGACGTGGCGATCGGTTCCGCTGGGCTCGGTGTGCTGCACCGCTATGCGGGCAACACGGATTCGCAGGGCAACGAGCTGGCCGTGACCGAGGTGGCGGTGGCCGACGAGATCGCCGGTGCGGCGGATCTGGTCAAGGGCAAGCTGGGTTCGGTCCCGGTCGCCGTGGTGCGCGGTCTGACGACCGAGGACGACGGTTCCAGCGCGCGGGAGCTGGCGCGGACCGTCGAGGAGGACCTGTTCTACCTGGGCACCGCCGAGGCGCTGGCGCAGGGCCGTCGCGAGGCGGTGCTGATGCGCCGCTCGGTGCGGTCGTTCGCCGATGATCCGGTCGACGCCGATGCGGTGCGCCGCGCGATCGGGGCGGCGCTGACCGCGCCCGCGCCGCACCACACCCGTCCAGTCCGGTTCGTCTGGCTGCGCGACCGTCCACTTCGGACGAAGCTGCTGGATGCGATGCGCACCGCCTGGCTGGACGACCTGCGCGCCGACGGACTGGCCGAACAGGCCGCGCAGCGGCGGGTCTCGCGTGGCAACCTGCTCTACGCCGCACCGGAAGTGGTGCTGCCCTTCCTGGTGCGCGAGGGTTCGCACGACTACCCCGACCAGCAGCGCAGCGCGGCTGAACGGCAGATGTTCACCGTCGCGGGCGGGGCCGCGGTGCAGGGTCTGCTGGTGGCGCTGGCCGCCGAGGAACTCGGGTCGTGCTGGGTGTCTTCGACGCTGTTCTGCCCGGATGTCGTGCGCGCCGCGCTCGACCTGCCCGACTCGTGGGAGCCGCTGGGTGCGGTGGCGGTCGGTCATCCCGCGGAGCCCGTCGACGGGCCGCGTGAGCCCCGGGACCTCGACGGCGGATTGGTGGAGTTGTGAGCGGACCTCACGCGGACGCGCTGCGCGTGCTCGGCCGATGGCGGCCCGACGATCCGCAGCAGGAGGCGCTGCGCCACGCGTTCCTGACCTTGCTGGACGCCCGCTCGGATGCCTGCCTGCGGGCGTGCGAGCCGGGGCACGTGACGGCGTCGGCCGTGCTGCTCGACGCGGCGGGCGAGAACGTGCTGCTCACCCTGCATCCGCGGGTGGGGGCGTGGTTGCAGCTCGGCGGCCACTGCGAGCCCGCGGACACCTCGCTGGCCGGTGCGGCGCTGCGCGAGGCGACGGAGGAGTCCGGTGTGGACGGTCTGGTGGTGGAGCCGGAACCGGTGCACCTCGACGTGCACCCGATCACCTGCTCGCTCGGCAAGCCCACGCGGCACTTCGACGTGCGCTTCGTGGTCCGCGCACCCGAGGGAGCCCAGCCGACCCGCAGCGAGGAGTCCCTCGACCTCCGCTGGTGGCCGCTCGACGCCCTGCCCGAAGGCTCAGACCTCGGCCCGATGATGACCGCAGCCCAGCGCCGTTGAAGCGAAGCGGTCACTCCATGGGGGTCTGTGAACAGAAGCGCGGTCACATGGTGCGGTAGTTGCGGATGGGCATTCGGGGGGCGTGGCGGGGGCGGTTGACACCGATTGCGCCGAGGTACCGGACAGCTCGGTGGCGGTGGCCCGCGTAGGGGGCGAGGGCTTCGAGCATGCCTTCGTCGTCCAGCGGGTGGCCGACCAGGGCCGTGCCGACGATCGTCGGCAGGTGGAAGTCGCCGACGCTGACCGCGTCCGGGTCGCCCCAGGCCCGCTGGGCGACTTCGGCCGCCGTCCACGGGCCGATGCCGGGCACCTTCTGCAACAACTCGCGGCCTTCGGCGCCGCGCAGCTCGACGGCCCGCTCCAGCCGACCGGCCACCGACGCGGCGGCGATCAGGGTGCGGCGCCGGGCGCCGTCGATGCCCGCTCGATGCCACTCCCAGTCCCGGATCCGGCGCAGCTGCACGGGATCCGGTGCCACCCAGAGCTTCTCGACCGGCCCCGGCGCGCGGCTGCCGAAGCGCCAGCAGAGCTCCCGCCAGGACCGCCACGCTTCCCGGTTGGTGACCTTCTGCTCCAGAACCGCGGCCACCAGCACGTCCCAGACCCGGCCCGAAGCGCACAACCGCACCCCGCGCGATGCCCGCCGACCGCGCTCCACGACGTCGTGCACCGCGACGAAACCCGTGTCGTCGTCGGAAGCGCCCAGCAGATCCGGAACGCCGTCCAGCACCAGGTGCGCGCCCGGGCCCCACGCCGTCGCGAGCACCGTGCCGTCGCGATCCTTCCGCAACCGCAACGTCGCGGGACCGGTCGCGGTCGTGGTGCCCCACCACAACTCGCCCGCCTCGACCCGCGTGGTGGGGTCACCGCTGCCCCGGCGCAGCGGGGCCAGCACCCGCGGCAGATCCAGCGGGTACGGCGGGCGCCAAGTCCGGGTCAGGGCATCGCTCATGGTTCTCCGCGACGCACGTCGTTGCGACGCGCGAGGCGATTCGTGCTGGTCAGTCCGCGGAGAACCGCACGCCGTTCGGCGGTAGTTCCACACCGGGCCACACGCGCACTCCGTTCAGCAATTCGCAGTCGGCACCGATCCTCGCACCATCGCCGATGATCGCGTCGCGCAGCACGGCCCCCGGTCCGATCGTCGCCGCGGTGCCGATCACGCAACGCTCGACCACCGCGCCAGGCGCCACGCGGACCCCGTCGAAGAGCACGGACTCGACCACCCGCGCGCCGGACTCCACCACGCTGCCCGCACCGATGGTGCTTCCGCCGCCGACTTCCGCGTCGGCGGCCACCGATGCGCCCGCCAGCACCAGCGCTTCGCCGCGCGCACCGGGCAACGCGTGCGACGGTGCCACGCCGAGCACCAGGTCCGCCGAGCCGCGGATGAACGCCGCCGGAGTTCCCATGTCCAGCCAGTACGAGGTGTCGATGTAGCCCTGCACCCGCGCGCCCGAGGCGAGCAGTTCGGGGAACGTCTCGCGCTCCACCGACACCGGCCGCCCCGCCGGAATCGTGTCGATCACCTCGCGCCGGAACACGTAGCAGCCCGCGTTGATCTGGTCCACCGGCGGGTCCTCGGTCTTCTCCAGGAACGCGGTGACCCGCCCGTCGGCATCGGTGGGCACGCAGCCGAACCACCTCGGGTCCGCGACCTTGACCAGGTGCAGCGTTACGTCCGCCGCGGCGGCGCGGTGGGTTTCCAGCAGTTTCGCCAGGTCCACCCCGGAGAGGATGTCGCCGTTGAAGACCAGCACGTCGTCGGCGCTGAGCCGGTCCGCGACGTTGCGGATCGCACCGGCGGTGTCCAGCGGCTCCGGCTCGACGACGTACTCCAGCCGCAGGCCGAAATCGGCGCCGTCACCGAAGTGTTCGGCGAACACCTCCGCCTTGTAGGAGGTGCCGAGCACCACGTGCTCGATACCGGCCGCCCGGATCCGGGACAGCAGGTGGCTCAGGAACGGGACTCCGGCAGTCGGCAGCATCGGCTTCGGCGCCGAGAGGGTCAGGGGGCGCAGCCGCACCCCTCGACCACCCACCAGCACGACCGCTTCCGCAGTGGGCGACGCGGCCGGGTCCTGCGCATCGGCGGACATCGGCGTTGTTCCTCCTCTACGTGAGGGACTTCAGTAACGAAAACCCATTGGGGGGAATACTCTGGCAGGAGCAACGGCATAATGAACAGCGGGCCCGCCCCCAGCGGCCGTGCCCAGTTCGACGCCCGCCCCGCGGACCACCGACTGCGAACGACTGAGAGGGCATCCCCATGGACCCGCGCCTCCGAGCCGACGAAGCACTTGCTCGCGCGCGGGCACGCGGCGCGTTCGTCGTCACCCCCGACAATGCCATCTCGCCGATGGACGCCGCGAGCACCGTTCGCATCCCGCGCGAAGTCATCAGCCAGGCCGATCCGGCGGACACCACGCAGGTGCTCCCGTCCACCGGTCAGCAGCGGCCGCAGGCCCAGCCGGAACCCCAGCACAGCGGCTGGCCGACGGAGGATTACGGGCAGCGCCAGCAGAACTTCCCGCCGAACCCGTACCACGCGCAGCGCGCTCCGAACGAGTTCGGGCCGTTGGGTTCGCAGGCCAACCAGCACTACCCCCAGTACTAGCGGGTTTCGATGCGCGCGCGAGCGGCCAGCGCCGCGCGCAGCGCGATCCGCAGCGGCACCCAGGCGGGGCCCGGGTAGCGGTCGGCCAGGTAGCGGTAGGCGCTGCGGTGGTGTTCGGCGAGCATCCGCTTGGCGGCTCCCGAGGTGGAATGCCCGCCGATGTGCATGATCTCCGCAGTCGGCACGTAGACGTTCAGCCAACCCGCCTTGCCCAACCGGTCGCCGAGGTCGACGTCCTCGAAGTACATGAAGTAGCGCGGGTCGAAACCGTCCACCGAATCGAATGCCGTCCGCCGCAGCAGCAGGCACGAGCCGGACAGCCAGCCCGCCGGGCGTTCGCTGATCGCCGCCTCGGACTGCCGGTAGGACCGGGTCCACGGGTTCTCGGGCCAAACCTTGCCCAGCAGTGCGTGGCCCGCGCCGCGGCCGATGGACGGCAGCAGCCGCGCCGACGGGTAGACGGTGCCGTCGGGTTCCTTGATCAGCGGGCCGAAGGAGCCGCCGCGCGGCCAGCGCTCGGCGGCGGCCAGCAGCTCGTCCAGCGCCCCCGGCTGCCACTCCAGGTCCGGGTTTGCGATGACCACCCAGCCGTACCGCGCGTCGAGCTCGGCAACCCCTCGGTTGGCGCCGCCGCCGTAGCCGAGGTTGCCGCCGGTGGGCACGAAGTCGACGTTGGCGCGTTCGGCGGCGACCCGCTCCGGGGCGCCGTCGGTGGAACCGTTGTCGGCGAGCACCACCCGGATCGATCGCTGCGTCGCCTTCTCCAGGGTGTCGAGGAACCGCTCCAGGGTCTCGCCCGGCGAATAGGTCACGGTGACAACGGCGAGCTCGTCGCCGTAGGTGCGCGCGTCGGTCACGTCGTCACATTCTGCCGAACAGCACTGGACGCACCGCCACCCGAGGCCGGTTTCGGTGCGGCAGCGCCGCGCAACCGGCTGCCGCGCGTTGGGCGCTGAACCGCAAATATCGCCCCCCACCAGGGGAAACGTGGTCAGCGGGAGTGGGTGTGGATGTGGTGGGCGCGGGCGTAGGTGGCGCGGTGTTGCGTCGCGCAGGCCGCCCAGGTGAACTCCTTGGCCCGCAGCTGTGCCGCGACCGCCAGCGCGGCGCGGCGGGCCGGATCGTCCAATAACTCCGTCAGACCGGTGGCGATGTCGCCCGCCCCCACCCCGCAGTAGGCGACCGCATCGCCACCGACCTCGGGCAGGCTCAGCCGCCGCGTGGTGAGCACCGCGGCGCCGCAGGCCATCGCCTCCAGCACCGGCAGGCCGAACCCTTCGCCGAGGCTCGGGTAGGCCACCAGGTGCGCGCCGCCGAGGAACCCGGACAGCTGCTTGAACGGCAGGTAACCGGCCCGGATGACCCGGATCCGGTGCGGCACGGCCTCCAGGGCTCGCTCGACGCGGGTGTCCCAACCGGGCTGTCCGGCCAGCACCAGCGCGGGCGAGTCGCCGCGGCCCTGGCAGGCGAGCATGAAGCCGCGGATCAGGGCGGGCACGTTCTTGCGCGGTTCCAATGCCCCGAGGAACGCGACGTACGGCTGGTCGTGCAGGCTCAGCCGGTCGCGCACCTCCTGGATCTCCTCCGGTGTCGGCGGGTGGAACCGCTCCGGGTCCACGCCGTGGTACATGACCGGCATCCTGGCGCGTTCCGCGCCGACCGACCGGGAAAGTTCCGCGGCGGTGGCCTGGCTCGGCACGATGCAAAGGGTCGCGCGGCGCAGCGCGGTGCGCGTCCACGCGCGGAAGAACCTGGCCTTGACCGGGGAGTGCACTGCCGGATTGGTGAAGAACGTCGCATCGTGCAGGGTGACCACCGAGGCGGCGGGATTGGCCAACGGTGTCGTGTAGTGCGGCGAGTGCAGGACGTCGATCCCGAGTCGCCGCACCAGTAACGGCAGGGTGGTCTGCTCCCAGGTCAGCCGCGCGGTCCGGGTCGCGACGGCTTCGGTGGCGGGCACCACATCGGTGTGCGGGGCGATGGTCGCGTACAGCTCGGCGTCGCGGGGCTGGCAGGCGACGCTGATCCGGGCGCCGTCGGTGTCCAGGGCCGTCAGCAGGGAGTCGACGTATCGGCCGACGCCGCCACGATCCGCGGGTACAGCGGTGGCGTCGATGAGAACGTGCGGCTCGCCTCTGTGCACCCGAGCAGCGTACGGTGCCGACGGCCAGGTCCGTGACGAGTCGATGAAAATGTGTCCTGGCCTGCCGAAGCGGCCGTCCGGCGGCTCGCACACCGCGCCTGAGCAGCTGTCTGGGCTGTGAGATCTCTTACCCGCCAGCCTTGATCTTGTTCTTCGAAGCGGCGCAGCCGCTTGGCCCACTCGCGCAACTCGCACTGCCGCGGGTTCTCAGTTCGCGCGGGATCGTCAGGTTCGCTACCTGCACCGCCACGCAAAACGAGTTCGAGGACAGGCTCTTGTGCCAGCCAGTTGCGCGAATGGGCTCAGCTGGCGGCGATGTCGAGGTGCACTCGCCAAACCGCGTGCGCGGCCTGTGTCCAGGTGAAATCCGCGACCCGGCGAGTTCCCGCCGCGACCAGTGCCGCGCGGTGCGCGGGATCGTCCACGACGGCGCGCAAAGCCGCGGCGAGCGCAACCGGGTCGGCACGTGGGACCGCCACACCGGCGCCACCGGCGACTTCGACCAGGGCGGGCGCATCGGAGTGCACGACGGGCACGCCGAGCGCCATCGCCTCGACGATCGGCAGACCGAAACCCTCGGCGAGACTGGGTGCGGCCAGCGCGGTCGCGTTCCGCAGCAGTGCCGCGAGTTCGGTGTCGGAAACCGACTCCAGCAGGCGCACCCGGTCCGCACCGCACTCCGCGGCGATCCGCGCGATGTCCACACCGCCCCAACCTGGACGGCCGACGATCAGCAGCGCGGCATCCGGGGCGGTGGGCTCGGCCATCGCCCGGACCAGGTGCTCGTAGCCCTTGCGCGGCTCGACGGTGCCGATCGCCAGCACGTACCGCGCGGGCAGCTCCAGCCCTTCGACGACATTCGGATCCGGCTCGGCCAGCAGGTCCGGGGTGACGCCTTCGCCGATGACCCGCAGCCCGGCGGTGATCTCGGTGTGCCGCGCGAGGTCGGCGGCGACCGCCGCGGTGGGCACCACCAGCGCGTCGGCGTGCCGAGCGGCCCGGCTGATGGCCCGTCGGTGCCAGGAAACTCCGCGCGGCGTCAGGGTTTCCGGATGCGTCCACGGGACGGTGTCGTGCACCGTCACCACCAGGCCGCGCCCTCGCTTGGCGGGCGGGGCGAGCGGTGTCATGGCGTGCACGGAGTCGCCACCGGGCCACAGCGGCAGGCCGCGTTCCCAGGACGCGATCAGGGCGCGACGCGGGAGCGGGAGCACTCGCGGCCCCCGCACACCGGGAACCCGGGCGGCCGCGGGATCGCTGCTGCGGCTGACCACGCTGCTCAGCTCCCAACCGGCTGGCGCGGTTTCGGCCATCGCGCGCAGCAGCTCCCGCGTGTAGCGGCCGGTTCCGCCGGGAACGGGGGCGAGCAGCTGCTCGGCGATCGTGACGAGCTCGGGCACCCGACCAGCGTGCCACGCCGCCCGAGGCCGTCGGCCGGGCCTGCCGATTCGCCGTTCTCGCAGGTCGGCAAGGCTGTGCGGACGTGGCGGCGGTGGCCGCGACCGCTCCGGGGTGGCCGGGACGTAACGTCTTCGGGCGTGACGGCGTCGGAACGGGTGCGCAGCACCGTGATCGTGGTGACCTGGCGAGGACGGGACCACATCGAGGCCTGCCTGGACGCCTTGGCCGCCCAGGATCGTCCACATAGGATTCTCGTGGTGGACAACGCTTCCGACGACGGCACGGCAGACCTGCTCGCGGCGCACCCCGCGAATCCGGAAGTGCTGCGGTTGAGCCGGAATCTTGGCTACGCGGGCGGCATCGCCGCCGCGCTCGACCGGATCCGCACGCCGTACCTCGGATGGCTCAACGACGACGCCGCGCCAGCCCCCGACTGGCTCGCCGCCCTCGAAGCGGCGCTCGACGCCGATCGCGGTGCTGCCGCGGCGTCGTCGGTGCTGCGCACCCCGGACGGCCGCGTGCAGTCCGTCGGCGTTCGCCTGACCTCCGACGGCCACGGCGCTGACTCACTCGATGCCGGTGGCGGCGTGTTCGGCTTCTGCGGCGGTGCCGCGCTGCTGCGCACCGCACAGCTCCGATCCATCGGCGGGGTTCCGGCGCACTTCTTCTGCTACTACGAGGACACCGACACCTCGTGGCGGCTGCGCCTGGCCGGGCACGACATCGTCCCGGCTCCCGGGGCCCGCGCCGCGCACCTGCACGGTGCGACGACGGTGCCGGGCTCGGCGCGGTTCCACCGCTGGAACGAGCGCAACCGGCTGCTGATGCTGCTGCGCTGCGCCCCGGCTGCGGTCGCGGTGCGCGAGCTAGCCCGCTTCGCGGCGATCACGTTCACACTACCGCTGCGCCGCGCGGTGCCCGACGCGGCGAATTTCCGGGTTCCGCTGCGGCTGCGCGTGCTCGCCGAAGTCGCGGCGGGCCTCCCGGCGGCGCTGCGCGCGCGACACCGCATCGGCCGCACCGCGGCGACCTCCCGCCGCGAACTCTGGCGGACCTGGGCCGGGCGGTAGGAGCCTTTCGCCCGGAACGGCCGGGTGGACAGGTCTCCAACCCGATACGACGAACACCGGAACACGTCGGTTTGGCCAACACCTCGCAGGGTGCGTTGGTGGATGGTGCACGCTTTAGGGCGTGGCTGAATTGTCCGACCGCAGCAACCTGCCCGTGGTGTCGGTGATCGTGGTCAACTACCGCGGCGCGGACGACACCATCACCTGCGTGCGCGCGCTCCGCGACGAGCTCGACTACCCCGCCGACCGCCTGGAGGTGATCTGCGTCGACAACGCCTCCGGTGACGGCAGCGCGCAGCGGATCCGGGCCGCCGCGCCGCAGGTGCGACTGATCGAGTCGGACACCAACCTCGGCTTCGCCGGCGGCTGCAACCTCGCCGCCCGCGACGCCACCGGCCAGGTGCTGGCCTTCCTCAACAACGACGCCCGACCGGATCGCGCCTGGGTGCGCGCGGCCGTCGCGGCGCTGCGGGCCGAGCCGACCGTGGGCGCGGTCGCCAGCAAGGTCCTGGACTGGGAGGGCCAGCACATCGACTTCGTCGACGGCGGGCTGACCTGGTTCGGGATGGGCTACAAGCGCCACGCCGGGGAAATCGACGACGGTTCGCACGACGCCGCCCGGGACGTGCTGTTCGGAACCGGTTCGGCGTTGTTCGTGCGGGCCGAGTTGTTCGCCGAACTCGGCGGTTTCGACGAGCGCTACTTCATGTTCTACGAGGACGTCGACCTCGGTTGGCGGCTGAACCTGCGCGGCTGGCGGGTCCGCTACGAGCCGCGCTCGCTGACGTTCCACCGGCACCACGCCTCGATGGCCGAGGTGTCCTCGGCGCGCGAGCACTACCTGCTGGAGCGCAACGCGCTGGCGACGCTGTACAAGAACGTCTCCGACGAGACGCTGGCCAAGGCGCTGCCAGCGGCGATGGCGCTGGCCGTGCGGCGGGCCACCGCGCGCGGCGAGATCGACCCGACGCAACTGGAGATCACCCGGCGCGGCGACGGCGAAGACGACAGCCCGGTGCCGATCGATCGCAGTGCGCTGGCCGGAATGCTGGCCATCGACCAGTTCGTCGAGCTGCTGCCGTCGCTGAAGCAGTCCCGCGACGAGGAGCAGCAGGCGCGGGTTCGCACCGACGCCGACCTGGTGCCGCTGATGCGCAAGGCGATGGAGCCCGCCTACCCGCTGCCGCGCTACCTCGCGGCGCACGACGCCCTGGTCGAGGCGTTCGAGTTGGACCGGGTCTTCGGGCGCCCCCGGAAGGTCGTGGTGATCACCGGCGATGCGGTCACCGAGCGGATGGCCGGTCCGGCGATCCGCGCGTGGCACATGGCCGAGGTCCTCTCCGCCGAGCACCAGGTGCGGTTGGTCAGCGTCAACGCCCTGGTCAGCCCGCCGCAGTCGGATTTCGAGGTGTGCGGGGCGAAACCGCGCGAACTCGGCGCGCACGTCGACTGGGCGGACATCGTGGTGCTGCAGGGCCACGTGCTGGAGATGGTGCCCGCGCTCAAGCACGTCGAGTCCACCAAGATCGTGGTGTGCGACGTCTACGACCCGATGCACCTGGAGCTGCTGGAGCAGGGGCGCGACACCGATGACGAGCGCCGCGCGAAGGACCTGGTCGGGGTCACCAAGGTGCTCAATTCCCAGTTGCGGCGCGGTGATTTCTTCCTCTGCGCATCGGAACGGCAACGGCACTTCTGGTTGGGGCACCTGGCCTCGCTGGGGCGCTTGACCCCCGGCCTGTACGACAGCGACCCGACGGTCCGCTCGCTGCTGTCGGTCGTGCCGTTCGGTCTGCCGTCGGTGGCACCGCGGCGCACCGCACCGGCGATCAAGGGCGCTCGGCCGGGCATCTCGGCTGAGGACAAGGTCGTGCTGTGGGCAGGAGGGGTGTACAGCTGGTTCGACCCGCTGACGCTGCTGCAAGCGGTGCACCGGCTTTCCCAGCAGCACAACGATGTTCGGCTCTTCTTCCTCGGCATGAAGCACCCGAACCCGGATGTGCCGGAGATGGGCATGGCCGAGCAGACCCGGAGCCTGGCCCGGCGGCTCGGGTTGACCGACAAGTTCGTGTTCTTCAACGAGACCTGGGTGCCCTACGGCGAACGGCAGAACTACCTGCTCGACGCGGACTGCGGGGTCACCACCCATTTCGAGCACGTGGAGACGACCTTCGCGTTCCGCACCCGGGTGCTGGACTACCTGTGGGCGGGGCTTCCGGTGGTGACCACCGACGGCGACTCGTTCGCCGATCTGGTGCGCGAGGAGGGCATCGGCGTGGTGGTGCCCGCCGAGGATCCCGACGCGCTTGCCGCCGCGCTGGAGAAGGTGCTCTACGACGCGGAGTTCGCCGCCGCGTGCCGCGACCGGATCGACCCGGTTCGGCAGCGTTTCACCTGGGAGTCGGTGCTGGCACCGCTGACCGAGTTCTGCCGGGACGCCCGGCCCGCCGCGGATCGGCTCAGGGCGTCCGCTCCGCTGGTGCGCAGCCCGCGGCTGGGCCGCGTCGAAACGGTGCGCCGGGACATCGGGCTGCTGCGGGAGTACCTCGACGCGGGCGGCCCGCTGGAGGTCGCGAAGCGGGCGACCGGGCGGCTGCGGCGGCTCGCCGGTGAGCGGTTCCGTGGCCACTGACCTGCGCGTTCTGGTCGACGGCACGCCGTTGCTGGGGCAGCGCACCGGGATCGGGCGCTACACCTCGTCCCTGGTCTGCGAACTCGCGTCCACTGCGGACATTCGATTGATCGGGTTCACCACGCGCGGCTGGCGGCGGTTGCGCTCGCTGGCCCCGGCGGGAACGCGGGCGGTGGGGCCACCGATCCCGGCCAGGGTGTTGCGAAAGCTTTGGCAGCACGGCGCTTTCCCGCCGATCGAACTGCTCGGTGGACCGGCGCGGGTGGTGCACGGCACGAACTTCGTGCTGCCGCCGTCGATCCGAGCGGGCGGCGTGGTGACCGTGCACGACCTGGCGTTCCTGGACGACCCGTCGCTGGCGGATCAGGATCTGCCCGCGCTGGTGCGAAGTTCGGTGCGCCGAGCGCGGGCGGTGTGCACGCCGACGGCGGCGGTGGCCGACGCCGTCAGCACCCGCCTCGACGTCCCGCGCGAGAAGATCGTGGTGACTCCGCTGGGTGTCGATCCGGAGTGGTTCTCCGCAACGCCAATGGATTCCACCCTGCGAGTCCAATATGGACTACCGTCGGAGTACCTGCTGTTCGTCGGCGCCGAAGGCCCCCGCAAGGGCCTGCCCGGACTGCTGCGGGCCCACGGACCCGACCTGCCACCGCTGGTCATCGCGGGCCCGGCCGATGCGGGTCGGCACGGCGAAGTGATCCGCACCGGTTACCTGCCCGACGACCGGCTGCGCAGCCTGGTCGCCGGAGCCAGCGCGCTCGTGCTGCCATCCCGGGACGAAGGATTCGGCCTACCAGCCCTGGAAGCTCTCGCCTGCGGCGTACCGGTGGTGTGCTCGGACCTCCCGGCGCTGCGCGAAGTCACCGCAGGCCAAGCGATCCACTTCCGCTACGGCGACCCGACCGCCCTGCACGAGGCCCTGCACCGGGCCCTGACCAACCCGCCGAACGCGGCAACCGGCCGAACGCGGGCGAGAACCTTCACCTGGCAGAACTGCGCCGAAAAAACCCTCACGGCCTACCACCGCGCAACAACCTGACCAGCCCCCGGAAAACGTCAGGCCAGGCTCCCGGCAATGCCCCGGGTCACCTGGCCTTCCGTCTTCCCGCAGGATCAGGCAGCACCTACCACGCACAGCACGCGAGCGGATCTGCGCTTCGAAGACGCCCTTCGGGTGATCTGTCAGGCTCCTCGGAGGGCTTCTCCGTCGGTCGCGAAGGCTGCCGCGAGGGCTTCTCGCCACGGGCGGAGCGGGGTCAGGCCCGCTGCTCGCCATGCCTCGTCGGACAGGACCGAGTACGCCGGGCGGGGGGCCGGGCGGGGGTAGTCCTGCGTCGTGCAGGGGTGCACTCGGGTTTCGTCCAGGCCCAGTTCCGCGAAGATCGCTCGGGCGAAGTCGCACCAGCTCGCCTGACCGGAATTGGTGCAGTGCAACACCTTCTGCTCCGGACCCTGGCGCGCGGCGACCTTTTCGGCCAGGTCCAGCAGGCCGTGGGCGAGATCCGCCGCCCAGGTCGGCGAACCGACCTGATCGTCCACAACGGACAGCGAGTCGCGGGCGGCGGAGAGGCGGACCATCGACTTCACGAAATTTCCGCCGCGTGCGCCGTAAACCCACGCGGTGCGCACCACCCACGCCTGGGCACCCGACTCCAGCACGGCACGCTCGCCTGCGAGTTTGGTCCGCCCGTAGACCGTTTTCGGGCCGGTCTCGTCCGTCGGCTGGTAGGGCCGGGTGGCGTCGCCGGGGAACACGTAGTCCGTTGACACGTGCAGCAGCGCAACACCGCTGACCCGGCACGCCCGCGCCAGGGCCGCGGCACCGTCGGCGTTGATCCGGGCCGCGCGGTCGGGGTCGGATTCGGCCGCGTCCACCGCCGTGTAGGCGGCCGAGTTGATCACCACTGGCCGTAGCTCGGCATCCCTGGCCGTCTCGGCGAAGGAGTCCACCGCGTCGGTGACCTCTTCGCCGTCGGTGATGTCCAGTTCACCGGAGCCCGGCGCGTGGACCAGCGAACCGGCCCGGGCAGCGAGGATCCGGGTCAGCTCCGAGCCGAGCTGGCCGCGACCGCCGGGCACCAGGAGGGCGAGGCGGCTCATCGCGCCGCCGCCGACCGGGCCTTCAGCGGCTCCCACCAGTCGCGGTTGTCCCGGTACCAACGCACCGTGTCGCGCAGTCCGGTCGCGAAGTCCACCTGCGGCGCGTAGCCCAGTTCCCGGACGATCTTGCGGTGGTCCACCGAGTAGCGGCGGTCGTGTCCCTTGCGGTCGGCGACCGGCTGCACCATCGACCAGTCCAGGTCCAGTTCGGCCAGCAGTCGTTCGGTCAGCGCCTTGTTCGTCAGCTCGGTGCCGCCGCCGATGTTGTAGATCTCGCCCGCGCGCCCGGACTCGGCCACCAGCTGGATGCCCTGGCAGTGGTCGCTGACGTGCAGCCAGTCCCGCACGTTCAGCCCGTCGCCGTAGAGCGGCACCTTGTTGCCGTCCATCAGGTTCGTGATGAACAGCGGCAGCACCTTCTCGGGGAACTGGTACGGCCCGTAGTTGTTGGAGCAGCGGGTGATGCACACCGGCAGGCCGTGCGTGCGGTGGTAGGCGCGGACCAGCAGGTCCGAGCCCGCCTTCGCCGCCGAGTACGGGGAGTTCGGCTCCAGCAGGTGGTCTTCGGGCCAGGAGCCTGTCTCGATGGAGCCGTAGACCTCGTCGGTGGAGACGTGCACGAACTTGCCGATCTCGGCGTCGAGCGCGGCCTGCAACAGCACGTTGGTGCCGACGACGTTGGTGACCACGAAGGCGTCCGAGCCGGTGATCGAGCGGTCCACGTGGGATTCGGCGGCGAAGTGCACCACCACGTCGATGCCGACCATCAGCCCGGTGACGAGTTCGCGGTCGCAGATGTCGCCGCGGACGAACTTCAGCCTCGGGTTGTCCGCGACCGGCTTCAGGTTCGCCTCGTTGCCCGCATAGGTGAGCTTGTCGAGCACGATCACTTCGGCGTCCGCGAAGCCGGGATAGGCCCCGCCGAGCAGTTGCCGAACGTAGTGCGAACCGATGAAACCGGCTCCACCGGTGACCAGAATCCGCATCGCGCCCTTCCTAGCCGGGGTCTGCGCGCCCGCAACAGCGAGCCGCGTGCGCAGTCTGGCATGCCACGGCCAGCGACGAATAAGGCTCCCGTGTTACCTAGGGTTACGGATTTAAGTCACTCTTATGAGTGATATCACCCCTAATACTGGGACCTGGCCAAGCACTCCTCGATCACCGCTAGCCTGCAACCGGAACACGAGCAAAATCACTCTGCCAAGGTGTAACGCTCCAAGGAGGATTCGGCGTGGAGGACCGGCCGAGGTGGCCAGGAGGCCCTCAGGGGCAGCCGGGCAGACCCGTTCCGCCCCGCGGGCCCGGTGGTCAAGGCCGACCCGGCGCTGGCGGCGGCACCCCGCCCGCTGGTCGTCGTGGTGCCTCGCCGCCGCCCGGCGGGCCCGGCCGCAGGCCAGCTCAGAGTGATGCTCGACGCCGTGCCGCCACCCGATCCGGGCAAGGGCAGCTTCCCCCGGAAGATGATGTTTGGCGGCGGCGTCGCGAGCACCGCGGCGCGCGCAACGCCGGACGCGTGCTGGTCGCGCTGCTCTCCGTGCTGGTGCTCAGCACCACCGGACTGGGCTGGGCGATGTTCCGGCCCGGCGCGGGCGGCACGTCCACCGCCGACGTCATCGGCAGCGGGCTCAACGCCCCGGACGGCGCGACCGACATCCTGCTGATCGGCAACGACAGCCGCACCGACGCCTTCGGCAACCCGCTGCCCGCGAACATTTTGCGAGACCTGCACACCACCCAGGAGGGCGGCGACCTCACCGACGCGATGATCCTGGTCCGCATCCCCAATGGCGCCCAGAGCGCCAGCGCGATCTCCTTCCCCCGCGACACGCTCGTCGACATCGGCCTCGGCGACGGCAAGACCAAGCTCACCGAGACGATGAACCGCGGCAAGGACGCCGAACTGGCGAAGCTGCAGAAGCAGGGCATCACCGACCAGAAGGAACTCGACGAGAAGTCCCGGCTGGCCGGTAAACAACTGCTGCTCGAAACGATCGAGAACATCACCGGTGTCAGCATCGACCACTACGCCGAGGTGAACCTGCTCGGTTTCTACGACATCACCAACGCCATCGACGGCGTCGAGGTCTGCCTCAACGATGCCACCAAGGACAGCTACTCCGGGGCGAACTTCCAAAAGGGCTTGAACACGATCAAGGGCGGTTCCGCGCTGGCGTTCGTGCGCCAGCGGCACGGTCTGATCAACGAGCTGGAGCGCGGCAAGCGCCAGCAGGCCTTCATGTCCGCGCTCGCCCGCAAGATCATGTCCACCGGCACGCTGACCAACCCGGCCAAACTGACCAACCTGGTCAACGCCATCAAGAAATCGGTCATCCTGGACCCCGAGCTGGCGGGCGACATCCTCGGCTTCGCCCAGCAGATGCAGGGCATCGCCGGGGGCAACGTGCAGTTCTACGGCGCCCCGGTGCACCTGGTCGGTCCGTCCGGGCAGGAAGACGTCACGATCCAGATCCCGGAGGTCAAGCAGTTCGCCGCGGATCTGCTGCTGTCGCCGACCGAACGGCAGCAGAAGCAGGCCGCCCAGCAGTCCCGGTCGACGATCTCGGTGAGCGTCTACAACTCCTCCCCGGTCAGCGGCCTGGCCAAACGGGTGCTGGAGGAACTCACCGGGCAGGGTTTCAACGCCGGTACCAGCTCCAACGCCGATGCCATGGAAAGTTCGGTGATCTACTACGCCACCGGTGAAGAGGCGGCGGCCAAGCAGGTGTCCGACGCGCTCGGCGGGGTGCCAACCGAAGCGCGCTCCGACGTCCAGGCTGGCAGCGTCCAGGTTTACCTGGGCAGGGACTACGCCGGACCTGGCGCGCAGAACTTCGCCAGTCGCCAGACCGTCCGGCTCGACGGGCTGCGCCAGGCCGCCCCGTTCCCGGCCCAGGTGAGCACCACCGACGAACAACCCATCACCGCCAACGGGGTGCCCTGCGTGAACTGACGAGGTTTTGGTTACCAAACCCGTTGAGGGGCCCCGCTGCGGTTCCGCAGCCGGATAGCCTGGTTCGTCAACGCAGTTTTTGGGGGAGGCGAAGGTGGGCGAACCGGAGCAGGAGCCGGCGGCCGCGGAGTCGACCGGCACACACCGGTCCGGGGTTCGCATCGCTGGTCGTACCATGCTCGCGCTGGTCTCGGCCGCCGTGCTCGTCCTCACCGCGATCGGCTGGGTGGTGGTGGACCGGCTCAGCGACGTCAGTTCGACCGAGGTGCTCGCCGACGTGCCGCAGGCACCGCCCGCCGACGACGGCGCCACCGACGTGCTGCTGGTGGGCAGTGACAGCCGCACCGACGCCCAGGGCAACCCGCTGCCGGACAGCGTGCTGAGGGACCTGCGCACCGAGGCCGTTGGCGGTCTGAACACCGACAGCCTCGTGGTGATCCGGATCCCGCACAACGGCACGCCACCGGCCGCGGTGTCCATTCCACGCGACACCTACGCGGCGGTGCCCGGCGGTCGGTCCGAGAAGATCAACGCCGTCTACGGGCTGACGAAGAGCGCCACCGCGGAAAAGCTGCGCGACGAAGGCAAACCGGCGGCCAACGTCGAGCACGAAGCGGGCCTGGCCGGGCAGCGAGCGCTGGTGCAGACCGTGCAGAACCTCACCGGGATCCGCATCGACCACTACGCGGAGATCAACCTGCTCGGCTTCTACGAGCTCACCGAGGCCGTCGGCGGCGTGGAGGTATGCCTGCAGCAGGCCACCAGCGACAAGGACTCCGGCGCCGATTTCGCCGCCGGGCGGCACACCATCTCGGGTGGCGATGCGCTGGCGTTCGTGCGGCAGCGGCACGGTCTGCCGCGCGGTGACCTGGACCGGATCGTGCGGCAGCAGGCGTTCATGGCCGCGCTGGCCAACAAGGTGCTGTCCACCGGCACGCTCACCGATCCGACGATGATCAACAACTTGGTGCAGGCCACCCGCCGCGCCGTGGTGCTGGACGAGGACTGGGACCCGTTGGGGTTCGTGCAGCGGATGCAGGAACTGGCCGCAGGCCGGGTCACGTTCCTGACCCTGCCGGTGACCGACACCGGCGCCCGCGACGACCGGGGGCAGAGCATCGTCAACGTCGATCCGGTAGCGGCGCAACACTTCTTCAGCGCGCTGACCGCGGCGCCGCGGCCTCGGCTGGCCGCGACGCCGCTGCTGCGGCTGGACGGCACCGCCCACCGCCAGCAGCCGATCACCTCCGACGGCAGCGTCCCCTGCGTGAACTGATCCGGCGGCGTTCGCGCTGATCCTCGACTCCGATCGGCGGGTACCGCCGGTACCACCTGCACAAGGTTGTTTCCCAAGATCGGGATCGCCAGCCACGCGCACCGGCGAAGTCCCGGCACGGCCGCTTCCCAGACTGTCTCCTAGGCTCGCACCATGAGCGTTACCCAGGCACTGCTCGGTCCGCTGCTGGCCAGCGGGGCGCCGAAGCCGCTGATCACGCACTACGACGACGCCACCGGGGCGCGCATCGAGCTATCCCGCGCGACCACCGCGAACTGGGCGGCGAAGACGGCGAACTGGCTGGTCGACGAAATCGACCTGGAACCGGGCGCGCCGGTGCTGGTCGCACTACCGGCGCACTGGCAGACCGTCGGGGTGCTGCTGGGCGCGTGGTGGTGCGGTGCGCACCTCACCGATGATCCGCAGGGCGCCGAGGTGGCGTTCGTGCCCGCCGCCGAACCGGAAAGCGGCAAGGGCGCGCACACCGTGGCAGCCGTCGGGCTGGACGCGCTGGGAGCTCCACTGCGCGGGCTGCCGGACGGCGTGATCGACTACGTCTCGGACATCCGGGTGCACGGTGACGACTTCAGCCCGCTTTCACCGATCGACGGCAGCGAACCAGCGCTGCTGGAGCTTTCCGTCGACGACCTGATCGCCAGGGCGCGGCAGCGCGCCGAGGAGCTGCGCATCGGCCGCGACGACCGAGTTCTGTCCACATTGGAATGGCAGCTGCCGGACGGGGTGGTCGACGGGTTCCTCGCCGTGCTGGCCGCACAGGCGTCCCTGGTGCACTGCACCAACCCCGATCCGCAGAAGTTGGATCGGCGCCGATCCGACGAACGCATCACCGTCGAACTGGGGTCGTGAAGGCGGACCGGGCAAGTGGAGCTCTCGACCGGAATGGCCGGGTGAAAGTGCCGCTCACCCGGCGCTTTTCCGCCAGGTGGGTCAGGCCGCGGCCCGCTCCCCCGCTCGGGACGAGTTGGCCTTGAACAGTCCGGAAAGGGTGTAGCGGGGACTGCTGAAACCGAGCGCGAGACTGGCCGCGGCGAGCACCAGCACGTATTCGAAGCCGCCGTTCGCGGCGAAGAACCCGGCGCTGAGGTGCACGGTGAACAGCGCGCCCACCATGACCGCCGCGAGCAGGATTCCGGCGATCGGCAGCAGCACGCCCAGGATCAGCGCCGCGCCACCGAGCAGTTCGACCAGCGCGGTGAACCACGCCGCGACCGCGGGCAACCCGATCTCACCGAACGAAGCGACGACGTTGTCGATTCCGTTGAGCACGAACTTCCGGTAGCCGTGCGCGAGGAACGTCGCGCCCACGACGAGGCGCGCGACCAGGACCATCACGTCGCGAAGACTGTGCTGCATTGGAAAACCTTTCGAGGTCGATTCCGCCAACCCAGCACGCGAATTCGACCGACCTGCCGGGCTGAGAAGATGCTCACACGGCTTTCGCGATGCGAAATGAAATCGCGACAAATCGCCAGAAATCCGGGAACGGCCAGCTGCCGATGGCAACAGCACCACTGCGTTCGCCGCCACTACGTGGTGCGCCGCAGGGCAAAACGAGGCCAACTCAGTCCTGGGTGGCTTTGTGCTGGAGGGCGGTGTGCTTGTCCAGCACCATGCTTTCCAGGCCGGACTGGAACTTCGCCATGTCCGCGCGCAGCCGGGCACCCAGCTCACCGGAGTCGGCCGCCAGCGTCCGGACCGCCAGCAGACCCGCGTTGCGGGCCCCACCGACCGACACCGTCGCCACCGGCACACCGGCGGGCATCTGCACGATCGACAGCAGCGAATCCATGCCGTCGAGGTACTTCAACGGCACCGGCACACCGATCACCGGCAGCACGGTGGCCGAGGCGACCATGCCCGGCAGGTGCGCGGCACCGCCCGCCCCAGCGATGATCACCCGGATACCGCGGTCGGCCGCGGTGCGCGCGTAGTCCAGCATCCGCTGCGGCGTGCGGTGCGCGGAGTAGACACCGACCTCGAACGGCACCGCGAACTCGGTGAGCGCATCCGCCGCCGCCCGCATCACCGGCCAGTCGGAATCGCTGCCCATGATCACGCCGACCAGTGGGTTCTCGCCTGCCACGCTCGGACCTCTCGATTCTCTTGCTTCGGCGCCAGTGGAGTCGGTGGAGCTCAGTGGATCTGGTGGCCGTCCAGCCACTCGGCGCGCGACAGCCAGTGCGCGGCCAGGCGCGCCTGTTCCCGAACGTCGTCCATCCGGTCGCCGAGCAGGGTCACGTGCCCGAGTTTGCGCCCCGGACGCTCGCTCTTGCCGTACAGGTGGACCTTCGCGTGCGGGTAGCGGGCGAACAGGTGGTGCAGCCGCTCGTCCACGCCCATCCGCAACTCGGTCGGCGAGCCGAGCAGGTTGGCCATCACCACGGCTGGCGCGGTCGGTTCGGTGCTGCCCAGCGGGTAGTCCAGCACCGCCCGGAGGTGCTGCTCGAACTGCGAGGTCCGGGAGCCTTCGATGGTCCAGTGCCCGGAGTTGTGCGGCCGCATCGCGAGTTCGTTGACCACCAGCCCGGCATCGGTCTCGAAGAGCTCGACGGCCAGCACGCCGGTGACGTCGAGCGCATCGGCGATCTTCAGCGCGAGACCCTGCGCCTGCTCGACGAGTCCCACCGAGGCGTTCGGTGCCGGGGCGAGCACCTGCACGCAGATGCCGTCCTCCTGCACGGTCTCCACCAGCGGCCACGCCGCGCCCTGCCCGAACGGCGAGCGGGCGACCAGCGCGGCGAGCTCGCGGCGCAGCGCCACCCGCTGCTCGACGAGCAGCGACGCACCGCCTTCCAGCAGTTCGGTGACGGTGCGCTCGGCGCCGTCCGGGGTGTTGAGCACCCACACGCCGCGTCCGTCGTAGCCGCCGCGGGTGGTCTTCAGCACGCACGGCCAACCCTGCACCGCGCCGAACCGCAGCACGTCGCCAACCTCGGTGACCTCGGCGAACTGCGGCACCGGCACGCCGAGTTCGGCGAGCTTGCGGCGCATCACGAGCTTGTCCTGCGCATGCAGCAGGGCGTCCGGACCGGGCTGCACCGAGACCCCGGACGCAGCCAGCACCCGCAGGTGATCGCCGGGTACGTGTTCGTGGTCGAAGGTGATCACATCGCACCCCTGCGCGAAGTTCTTCAGCGCTTCGAGGTCCGCGTGGTGGCCGATTTCCACGTTCGGCGCGACGAGCGCCGCGGCATCGTCCTTCGAGGCGACCAGCACCTTCAGCGACTGCCCCAACGGGATCGCGGCCTGGTGGGTCATCCTCGCGAGCTGGCCACCACCGATCATGCCGACGACTGGGGTTCCGGTGCGGTGGTCCACCCCGTCAGCCTAGAGCCGTGGGCTACCCGAACCAGCGCCGGGACCACCGAACGCGACCCACCTCACAAGCACTTTCGCCACACCATCACGCCAGCGGAAAGCCCCGCCGATATCCCAAAGGGCCGCACCTCGAACCCGTTGTCGCGCGGGGCGTGCGGCGATTTCGCGAAATCGCCGCCGATCCGGACTGGCACCGATCAAAGGGCTGCCAGCAGGGTGCAGGCTTCTTCGTGGCCTGCCGGGAGGGTTTCCTCGCGCAGGTGCACCTCGCTGCAGTCGTGCAAGGCCGGGTCGGCGGCCAGCCGGTGCTGGATCATCGAGCGGGCCTGGCGGCAGCGGGCGGCCAACGCCTGGTCGCGCGCCGCCAGGACCGCCGCGGTCGCCGACCGCAGCAGCGCCACCGTCTCCCCGCCGTCGAACACGGTCCGCAGCACGTCGGCGACCAGCACCATCGCCATCATCCGGGGGAAGCCGTCGGTCGCGGCGCCGAACGAAACCATGATCAGCGCGTATTCCTCGTCGACGCACCGCCCCTCGACACCGGCCGCCCGGTAGACCTCGTGCAACCGGGTGCGCAGGTAGCTCGCCGTGTTCAGGCCGGTGAGCGGATCCACCACCTCGCGCCCGATCGACAGCCGGGTCACCACCTCCGCCCAGCCCAGCGCGGTGCTGCGCACCATCGCGGTCGGCACGGCATCCGGATCGGCGGACACCAGACCGTCGTGCTCGCCGGTCGACACCGCGTGCAGCGCGGCCAGGTCAAGCAACGTCCCGGCGAGCCCGACGCCCGCCTCCGCCCTGGCCACGCCGAGTTCGACCAGCGGTTCCGACAGGTCGTCCCCCGCGATCATCGCGGCGCACACCGCCTCCACCGCCGACGAGGACCAGTCGCTCGGAAACGGCCACCCAGCCGCGAAGCTCGCGGTGCGCCAACGATCTCGCAGCGCCCGCTGCCGCGCCTGAGTGGTCGTAGCGTCGCACCACAGCGGCCACTCCCTCATGCTCAACGCCCCTTCTTCCCAACCGGCTGTCATCGAGACGGAGCAATTGGTCGCCCATGACGGTGTAGTCGATGGCGTCCGCAATAGGATCTAGATCACAATATTCTTCGTCTTTGTCGCGTCATGGTCTTCGCTGTCCGCGACTCCCTACACAAACGGATCGACACTGCCCTGCGGGGAGGAAGGTGCAGCGTGGCGACAGTCCCGGCAGAAGTGCAGGGTCCCAGCGACGGGGAGCTGCTGGAACAGGTTCGCAGCGGTTCGTCGGCGGCCTACGCGCAGCTCTACGAGCGGCACGTGGGCGCGGCGTACAACATGGCGCGACAGGTCTCCAAGTCGTCGGCCGAGGCGGATGACCTGGTGTCCGAGGCCTTCGCGAAGGTGCTCGACACGCTCCGGGACGGGCGCGGCCCGACCACCGCGTTCCGCGCCTACCTGCTCACCGCACTGCGGCACACCGCCTACGACCGAACCCGCCGCGAGCGGAAGGTGCAGCTCTCCGACGATGTCGAGGAGGTCTCTGGCGCGGACGTCAGCGTGCCGTTCACCGACACCGCGGTCGCCGGGTTGGAGCGCTCGCTCGCCGCGCAGGCGTTCGCCCGGCTGCCCGAGCGGTGGCAGACGGTGCTGTGGCACGTCGAGGTCGAGGGCCAGACTCCGGCCCAGGTGGCGCCGCTGCTCGGGCTGACCCCCAACGGCGTTTCCGCACTCGCCTACCGGGCCCGCGAAGGGCTCCGCCAGGCCTACCTGCAGGTGCACCTCGGGCAGTTGGACGCCGCCGAATCCGGTGTCGAGCAGTGCCGGGCGGCGGTCGACCGGCTCGGTGCCTGGACCCGCAGTGGACTGTCCAGGCGGGAAACCGCCCAGGTGGAGGCACATCTCGACGGCTGCGATCGGTGCCGCGCGCTGGCCGCCGAACTCGCCGATGTCAACGGTGCGCTGCGGGCCATCATCGCGCCGCTGGTGCTCGGCGCCTCCGCGACCGGATACCTCGCCACCTCGTCCTCCGGTGCCAGCGCGGCCGCTGCGGGGACCACGACTGGCGCCTCCGGCGCCGTGAACGCGGCCTCCGCCGGACCTCGCCAAGCGGTCACCGCCGGGGTGGCGACCGCGGTGCTGGCCGCGGCCGTCGCCATCGCCATGACCGCTGGTAGCGATCAGCCCGCACCGCTGGCGGACGCTCCGCCGCCACCACCAGCGGTGGTCTCGCCCACCCCCGCGCCGCCACCACCAGCGCCGCCGCGCCGAACCCCATCACCGCAGACACCGGAACAACCGCCGCAGACACCAGGCGCACCACCACCGGCTCCGCCACCCACGAGCGCCGTGCTGAACGCGGCGGGCCTGGGCGCGCCCATCCAACTGGTCGCCGGTGGCGACCCGGTGGCCTTGCCGATCAAGGTGCGCAACACCGGATCCGCTCCGTCCGAGCCGGTCAACGCCACGCTGAACCTGCCCAGGGGGGTGACCGCAGCGCTGCCGACCGCCGTTCAATCCGGCCCGGCCCCGACCACCCCGCAGCGCGTGACCTCGGTGCGCACCCAGGCACCGGGCGCGCCGTCGGTGCGCTGCACGAGCAGGCCCGGCACGATCACCTGCGCCACCGACCGCGGACTCCAGCCCGGCGAGACGTTCGTCTTCGACTTCCGGATCCGGGCGGACGAGACCGCCACCGGCGGCGAGATCACCGGCAGCATCGTCGCGGGCACCGCGATCCAGCTGCGACTGCCGGTGGTTGCGGTGGTGGTCCGGCCGCCCACACCGGTCGACGAGGTCGACGTCGAAACCTCGTCCTGGAACCACACGCCGTGGCTGCAAAGCCGGATCGACATCAACGTGCGCAACACCGGGACCAGCACCGGGCGCGCGGAAGCCGTCGCCCGACTGCCGGAGGGCGTCCGGGCCACCGGGATACCGCCGGAATGCGAGGTGCGGCCCGTCGACGAGCGCCGGATCAGCTGCTCGGCGGAGTTGGCGCCCGGCAAGTCCTTCGAAGGCCGCCTGTGGTTGACGACGCTGCCGGAGTACCCGTGGCCCGGGGAGCCGGTCGACGGCCGGATCATCCGCGAAGTGACGATCCCGGTGTCCGCCACCCTGGGATCCGCCAGCGACAGCGACCCGATCTCCGTGCGGCTCTGGTACCCGTGGGTGCCGCCGCCGGAGCCGGTACCGCCACCGACCAGCACGAGCCGTCCGCCGACGTCCACGCCGCCGCAATGCCCGCCGGACGGGGGCGTCCGACCGCCGTGGCGTCCGGCGTACTGCTGGTGGCCGCTGCCACCGGGCCCATCGCAGCCGATCCCGCTGCCACCGGGCCCGCCGCCGCTGAAGCCGCCGTCCGAGCCACCCCTGCCCGAGCCGCCCCCGCCCGAGCCACCGATGACGAGCACCACGACGACGCCGAGCACCGAACCACCGCCGACCGCGACGACGCAGTCATCGGAGCCGTCGACCAGTACCCAGCCACCGCCGAGTTCGAGCTCAACCCCCACGACCAGCTCGACACCTCGACCACGGCCGAGGTGATCCGGCAACGCTGGGGCTCGTGAGTGGTTGTTCCGGTGAAAACCGGGATTTCCACTCACGAGCACGCGCTGCCGAGCCACGCGCCTTCTTGGTCGCCTAATAATCGGCCAGGTCGGTGACCTGCGGTGATCGATGCTGCGTGCCGCCGACCTGGACTTTTCCTGATTGCTGGCGATGGGGCGCGACGGTCTTGATCGGGTGTCTTGCGGACTGTGCGCGGACCCCAGGTGCGCGCGGTCAGTCGGCCAGCACCCTGCTCAGCCAGCCGATCGAGAGCGGGTAGCGGTACTCGATCCCACCGTGCCCGCCGTCGAACAGCTCGAAGTGGACCTGGTCATCCGGCACTCCGGCGGCTGAGGCCGCCCGCCGGAACGCTGCCGCCCCGGCGTCGAGGTGATATTCGTCCCGGTTGCCGGCATCGATCCACAGGGCCCGCATGGAGCTCAGCGCCTCGGCGTACTTCGGCTGCGCGGCCATCACCACCGGGTCCCACGCGAGCCACCGCTCCCAGACATCGGGCACGATCGCCCCGATGTCGTCGAACGGCAGGCGCACGGTGCCGTCCTCGTCGGCCGAGTAGGCCGCGGCGTAGGCGTACACCTCCAGGAGTTCGAGGTCGCCGGTCCTGGGGTTGGCGATCCGGGTCCGGAAGTCGGCGAGGAACTTCTCGTACGATCCGCTGTACTCGCCCCGCAGCATCCGGAACCGCTGGGGCAGCTCGGCCCGGTAGCCGGTCTCGAAGAGCGCGTCACCGGCGTGGGTGGCGAGAGCGCCAAATACGTCAGGCCGCAGCATCGGGGTGACCATCGCGGCATACCCGCCGGTGGATTTGCCTGCAATCGCCCGGTGATCGCGGTCGGGGATGGTTCTGTAGTTCGCGTCCACCCACGGCACGACCTCGTCGCACAGGTAGGTGTGGTAGCGGCCCGTGGCCGGCGAGTCGAGGTGCTGGCTGCCGCCGAACGAGGTCCAGGCGTCGAAGTAGACGACGATGGCAGGTGGCACGTCCGTGCCGCCGAACATCGCGTCGATCAGTTCGGGGTACGCCTGCCGGAACGGCGGGCGGTTGAAGGCCATTCCGATATGACCGCTGTATCCGGGCAGCCAGAAGATCGTCGGGTAGCGTCGCCTGGGTTCGTCGTCGTAGCCGGGCGGCACGTACACGAGCAGCGGCCGCTCATACGGATCACCGAGCGGGTTGTCACGCAGCACCGCGCTGTCGATCGTCCGATGCTCGAACCGGCCGCCGAGATCGGCTGACCAAGGCAACATCAACATCCTCCGCAGGGTTCAGAAAGTCGTGTCGGTCGAGCCTTTGGGGTGCGCTGGACGGCTCGATGAAAAGAAGGCCGTCGAGTGTCACTCAGGACGCGCGGTGTCCGGGCCCAGTGGTCGTTCAAGAACGGTGCGCAGCACGATGGTCGTGCTCGTGCTAATCACTGGTGGGATCGAGCGGATGCGGTCGAGTGCGTCCGCGAGCGCGCCCGTCCCAGGCACGCGCACCTTCAGCCAGTAGCAGTCCTCGCCCGCCACTTCGTGCACTTCGAGCACGCAGGTTTCGCGTTCGAGTTGCTCGTTGACGACCGCCTTCGCGGCCTCACCGGGCTCGAAGCGAAGCGCGACGAACGCCGCCGTGCCCGCGTCCACGCTCACGGGGTCGAGGTCCGCGTGGTAGCCGGTGATCACCCCGTCGCGTTCGAGTCGTTGCAGGCGATCCCGCACCGATGGTTCGGACAGTCCGACTGTCCGCGCGAGCGCCCGGACGGTCTGTCGGCCGTCCGCCGTCACTTCTCGCAGGATTGTCCGGTCGATGTCGTCCATCTGTCGCGTCATACCGAGAACTTGCCCTTCATGGCCAGTTATCCTAACCTTTCTAAGGTATCTTGTCGAAACTCCCTTGTTTAATGAGCCTATATGACCATCAGGGTTAATTTAGAGTCACCGCGCCGCCTGCTCCCCTGGCTGGCGTTGATCACTGTGCGGATCTTCTGGGGGTCCACGTACCTTGGCATCCAATTGGCGGTCGACACGATTCCGCCGCTGCTTATGGCCGGCTTCCGGTTTCTGACAGCCGGCGCGGCGCTCTTCGCGATCGTCGGACCGCGCCACGCTCGCGGAGCCCAACACCCGACCGTGCGGCAGCTGCGCTCCGTTCTGGTCATCGCCTCCCTGCTGCTGGTCGGTGGCAACGGTTTGCTCAGCGTCGGCGAGACGAGCGTCGACTCCGGGCTGGCCGCCCTCATCGTGGCGACCGTGCCGGTCTGGATGGTCCTGATCAACGCGGCGGTGACGAGGACGCGGATCACGGCCACCATGATCCTGGCGCTCGTTCTCGGCACGGCTGGGGTTGGAGTGCTCGTCGGTGGGCCGGGTGCCCGCGTCGACATCGGAGGCGCCGCCATCGTGTTGGTCGGGTCGCTCTGCTGGGCAGCGGGTTCGGTCTACGCCCGCCGCGCCCCATTGCCCTCGCACCCACTTGTGGTGACGTCGTTGGAGATGATCGCTGGAGGAGTGCTGCTGATCATCGCAGCTGCCGTGACGGGCGAATTCGGGCGCCTCGACCTCGCGGCGATCTCTGCCGGCTCGATTGCCGGGTTCCTGTGGCTGGTCGTCGCCGGGTCCATGATCGCCTTCACGACATACAGCTACGCCAACGCCACCCTGCCCAACGACACGGTGGTCACCTACGCCTACGTCAACCCGGTGGTCGCCGTCGTACTCGGGGCCCTGCTCGGCGAGGAGACGCTCAGCCCGAACGTGCTGCTCGGCGGGGCCATCATCGTCAGCGCGGTGATGCTCATCGTCGGCGGCAAGGCCGTGGCGCGGCGCATCAGCCGCCGGATCCCGCTCCCGAACGGTTCACCCCGCCAAGCCGCCGAACCCCCACTACCGAAAGGTTCAACCTGATGAGCTTGTTGGACACCGCACGCCACATCGAATCGACCCGGGCCGTGGGCGCGGAGGCGTGGCGAATGGCCGAGAACCGGCTCGACGCCGCGGTCCCCGCCTGTCCGGAATGGCGGATCCGCGACGTCGTCCACCATCTCGGCAACGTTGCCTCCTTCATTCATGCCTGCGTCGAGCAGGGGGCCGGTGAACCCGAGTTCACCGACGCCGAGATGCTTCCCGACGACCGCGTGATCAAGTGGGCTGCTGAGGAATGGGATCGGATCCTGGACCGCCTTGCCGCAGCCGACCCCCTCGCCGCTGCATGGAACTGGTCCACCAAGCCGCACATCGTCTCATTCTGGCCGCGGTGTCTCACCCACGAGGCGTTCGTCCACGGCTGGGACATTGCGGATGCCGTGGGGGAAGCACTGACGATCCCCGCGGAGGTCGCTGCCGACGGCGTGGACGAAATCCTCACTGTCCACTTGGCCGCCGGTGTTCGGGACGGCAGGCGCTTCACTCGTACCGGCCGGATCGAGGTGCACTGCACGGACACGGGTGACCGCTGGCTACTGGTGACGACTGCGACGACCGCGCACACCAGGGTGGGGGTGCCGGGCGGACCATGCGACACGCAGATCGATGCCACCGCAGAGAGTCTGTATCTCGACCTGTGGGGCCGGACACGGCTGCAACTGGACCCGCACCAGCGGCAGTGGGCCGATCAACTCGCCGCCGGTGCGCCGGCAGACTGACCGGACCGCGCCCACGCTGAAGCCGCCCATCGCCTTCGACGCGACAGGCTGTCGCGACGCTCGTGCGGGTGCGCCAGAGCAGACACTGCCGCACAGAAATATTCGAGGGTCCTAACGCGGCGGGCGAGTTCGGCGGCTCCGGGCACTTTGGTAGACGGAGAGGGTAGAGCGGCGCGAGGTGATTGCCTTGCGGGTGCGGTCGGAGGTCTGGCTGTTCTCGCCCGCTCCGGACACCACCAACCGCAGGAGCCCCCTCATGAACACACCCCTCAATGCCGACCTCCTGACCATCACCGGCCGGACCACCGCGGCACGCGAGGAAGTGCGCGTGTGGTCCATGTCCGGCGTCGAGCGCTTGACCTTCACGGACGGGCACCACCGCCATCTTCAAGCACGCCCGGTTGGAGCAGCTCCGTAGACTCGGAATGTGTCCGCTGTCGATTCGGTGCTCGCCCGCATCCCGCAGCCGTACCGGGCACTCGCGATCCGGCATCGCGAGTTGCTCAAGTTCGGGGTCGTCGGCGCGATCACGTTCTTCATCGACACCGGCATCTTCTACGCGCTGAAGCTGACGATCCTGTCGCCGAAGCCGGTCACCTCGAAGGTGATCGCGGTGCTGGCGGCGACGTTGGTGTCCTACGTGCTGAACCGGGAGTGGTCGTTTCGCACCCGAGGCGGGCGCCAGCGCTACCACGAGGCGATGCTGTACTTCGTGATCAGCGGCATCGGGGTGGGGTTCTACTCGGCGCCGCTGTGGATCTCCCGGTACCTGCTGCACCTGCAAACCCCGTTCACGACCCGGCTGGTGGAGGAGATCGCCGACTTCACCTCAGGCCAGATCATCGGGCTGCTGGTAGGCATGGCGTTCCGCTGGTGGGCGTTCCGCAAGTGGGTCTTCCCCGCCGAACAACCCGAACCCCACAGCTCCCCACCCCGCGACCACACCCTGGCCCGCTGACCCAAATCCCCAACCGCCACAGGCCCCACCGCGAGTCCTTGATCTCGTTCTTGCGGCACCACTGCGGGTTCACACGATGAGGGCGAGGTGAAGGGCACCTTTCACCAAGTTAGTTGGTAGAAGGTGCCCTTCACACTTCACCCGAACGGAGAACGAGCGGGGCGACGGGTGGTCAGCGGGGGGTGGATTCGATGTTCCACGGGACGCCGAGGATGTCGTCGGCGCGGGCGATCGGCAGGAACACCTCGAACAGCGCCGGGCGGGCTTGGCTGAGCTCCAGGCGTCCGCCGTCCGCCTCGACCAGCGCGCGGGCCAGCGCCAGCCCGACACCGGTGGAGCCGCGGCCGGAAAACCCTCGCTCGAAGACGTAGGGCACCAGCGCGTCCGGCACCCCCGGCCCGGAATCGCTGACCTCGACGACGACCGTTCCACTGCCCCCGCGCGCCGCCAACGTCACGGTCCCCTCGCCGTGCCGCAGGGCGTTGTCGAGCAGCACACCGATGGTCTCCCGCAGCCGCGCGGGAGTGGCGCGGGCGAGCAGGCCGTCCGACACCTTCAACCGCAGCGCCCGGCTCTCGGCCTTCAGCGGCTCCCGCCACTCGGCCGCCACATCGGTGAGCAGGCTTGAGACATCCAGCGGTTCGGCGTCCCGAGCGCGCGCCGCGGTGGCCGCCGCGAGCAGGTCGTCGAGCACACCGGAGAGCCGTTCGGCCTGTTCCAGCGCGGCGTTCGCCTCTTCGGTGACCTCCGGGTCGTCCACCGTGGCGAGCGCCTCCAACCGCAGGTGCAGCGCGGTGAGCCGACTGCGCAACTGGTGCGAGACGTCGCCGACGAGGTCGCGCTCGCGCTGCACCAGCTGCGAAAGCGCCGCGCCCGAGGCGTCCAGCGCGTCGGCGACGCGATCCAGTTCCGGGACCTGGTGCCGTTGCGGATCGGCGCGGAAGTCACCGGCGCCGAGCCGAGCCGCGCGGGCCGCGACGTGCCGCAGCGGGTCGGCGAGCCGCCGGGCGGTGACCGTCGCGACGATCATCCCGGTACCGGCCGAGAACACCACCAGCATCAGCACCAGCGCCGCCACCTGGAGCTGCTGGGTGCGCACCGGGCCGCTGGGCGCGGCGATCGTGACCGTGCCACTTTGCACCATCGGCACGCTCTCCACCAACGGTTTCTCACCGGGATCGGGGCCGTAGACGTAGTCGTGCGCCTGGATGCGGACGATCAGCCGGGCGCCGCCGGGCACCGCCAGCCGGGCCGCGTTGAGGTCGATCGCGCGCTGCGAGGCGATCTGCTCGTCGAGCAGCGTGGCGATCTGCTGGGCGCGGGTGGACAGGTCGCCGGTGGTGAGGTCCTGGACCAGCTTCAGCGCGCTGAAGCCCAGCGGCAGCCCCAGTGCGACGGCGGTGACCGCGACTGCGAGCAAGGTGGCCTGCAGAATCCGACGGCGCATCGGGTGTCAGTCCGCGTTGAACCGGAACCCGACGCCGCGGACCGTGGCGATGCGCGTCTCGTCGAGTCGGCCGTTGGTGTCGCTGAGCTTCCGGCGCAGCCACGAGATGTGCATGTCGAGGGTTTTGCTGCCCTTGCGGTCGGATTCGGGCCAGACCTCTTCGAGGATCTCCTCGCGGGTCACCACTTGGCCGGCGTGCTGCATCAGCACCCGCAGCAGCTCGTACTCCTTGTTCGCCAACTGAACCTCGTGCTCGTTGACCAGCACCCGGCGGGCGGTCAGGTCGAGCCGGACGCCGGAGGCCTCCAGGGTTTCCGGGGCACCGCGGCGCAGCAGCGCGCGGATCCGGGCCATCAACTCGGCGAGCCGGAACGGTTTGGCCACGTAGTCGTCGGCGCCCGCGTCGAGACCGACGACGAAATCCACCTCGTCGGTGCGCGCGGTGAGCATCAGCACCGGCAGGCCGCGGCCCTGCGCCCGCAGCCGCCGACACACCTCCAGGCCGTCCATCTCCGGCAGGCCCAGATCCAGCACCAGGAGATCGATTCCGCCGGACGCGGCGGCGCGCAGCGTCGCAGGGCCATCTTCGATCACCTGCACCGAATAGCCCTCGCGCTGCAGCGCCCTGGACAGCGGCACAGCGATGGCCGGGTCATCTTCTGCCAGCAGCACCACGCTCACGCCTCCAGACTAGAGGGCGCCGATGATCACGTCCGTCGTCGTGGGCGATTCGCCGGTCCCGCCGGGTCTGACGGGTCTGCCGGGGCCTGGTGGGGCCTGGTGGGACGCCGATCGGGGCGGACTAGGGTTCCTGGCGTGACCAGCGATCTCGACCTCGCCCTGCACCTCGCCGACCTCGCCGACGGGATCACCGGCGACCGGTTCCGGGCGCGGGACCTGAGCGTGGACCGCAAGCCCGACCGCACGCCGGTCACCGACGCGGACCTCGCGGTCGAGGACGCGGTGCGCGCGGAACTCGCCCAGCGCCGCCCGGACGACGTGGTCGCCGGTGAGGAGCGCGGTGGTGCGGTGGGCGCGGGCCGGGCGTGGGTGCTCGATCCGATCGACGGCACGAAGAACTTCCTGCGCGGTATCCCGGTGTGGGCGACGTTGATCGCCCTGGTCGATGGCGGGCGTCCGGTGGTCGGCGTGGTCAGCGCCCCGGCGCTGGGCAAGCGCTGGTGGGCGGCGGCCGGAGCGGGCGCCTGGTGCCGCACCGGTGACGCGGAGCCGGAGCGGATCGCGGTGTCCGGGGTGCGCGACCTCGCCGATGCGTACGTGTCGACGACGCACCTCGGGACGTGGGTGGAGTACCACTCGCGGGAGTCCTACCTGCGGTTGATCGATGCCTGCTGGGAGAACCGGGCGTTCGGCGACTTCTGGCACCACTGCCTGGTCGCCGAGGGTGTGATCGACATCGCGGCGGAACCGATCGTCAACCCGTGGGACGTCGCGGCGGCCCAGGTGCTCGTCGAAGAGGCGGGCGGCACCTTCACCGACCTCTCCGGCGAACCCCGCTACGACGGCGGATCCGCCCTGTCCACCAACGGCCACCTGCACACGGCGGCCCTGGAACTGCTGCGGTCGTGAAGCTTCCGCGACTGTGAGGCTCCGGCGGCCGGGTGCGGTTTGGGGGCGCTGGCACCCGGCCGCCGGATGGATCGGCGCGAGGGTCGGGGAGGGGCGACGCGCCGATCCGGTCTGCGGTTCCAACCGGCGGTACCGCACCGCCGGGGTGGAAGCCGTGAGTTTGCTGCCGCTTTCAGAAATCCCAGTTCCGCCCGGAAAACCCGCGTTCCTCGACGGTTCCCGTGCACTGTGGACATCGCTCGATGACAGCGGTTGAGCGCGGTTCGCGGCCCCAGAGCGTGGCGAACGGAATCCGCAGCCACACTTCGCAAAGCGAAGGAACCCACTCGCCGCCGGGCTGTGCGCCGGGCCGGATCGGTGTTGCGTGGCGCCGCTGCAAGCCGATCCCCACGATCCAGTAGACCTCTTCGACATCGCTGTACGGGTCTGCCAACATGGCTCCACCTTCGGCTTAATCGCTGGTCAAAGCGCTGACACCGGAAAGCTAGATCGCTAGCTTCTGCGTCAGCGAATCTGAGACACCACAGGTGGATGCCGGGTCGGTGAATCACCTGCGTCATCGGCTGACACACGATCAATGAAGAACCGGGAGGTCAGCGCGTGCGGCAATCCGAAAAACTGCGTCAGATCGGGCTCGGCGTGCAACTGCGGGCACTGCGCGAAAATGCTGGGCTATCCACCCGATCGGTGGCGAAATCCCTTGGTGTCTCCGCATCTTCGGTCAACCGCAACGAGTTGGGCCTGCGCGCACCGAGCAAGGAAGAGGTCAGCGCGCTCTGCGCGCTCTACGGCGTGGTCGGCGAGGACAAGGAAGCGCTGCTCGAAAAGGTCGGGGACAGCGCGGAAACCGCCGCATGGCTGGCGAACGGAGTTCCCGACCAACTGGCCAGCCTGATGGTCCTGGAACGCGAAGCAGTCGCGATCACCGACGTCCAGGTGTCGGTCATGCCGGGCTTGGCACAGACGGCCGACTATGCTCGGCTGGTTCTTGGGGATCAAGCGGAGCCTGGCATCGACCTTGAGAACAAGGTCGCGACAAGGCTTGGGCGTCAAGCCGTATTGAGCAAGCCGCGAGCACCGCGAGTGTCGTGCTTCATCGACGAAGGTGTACTGCACCGCACGCTGGGAAACTCGCGAGTCCTGCGTGATCAGCTGGAGCAGCTGATCATCCTGCAACGCAGAGACAATGTCGAGGTCCGAGTCATCCCCTTCGACTGGACGCCGAGCTCGTCGATCAAAGCCTCGTTCTCCGCCTACGAGCTTGTGAGCGGCAGTCCTTACGTTTTCGCAGAGGTCTACAATCTCGGCCTGTTCGTCACGGACCCTTCAGAGGTGCGGTCGTTTATGAAAGTCTGTCGATCACTGGACGAGTCAGCGCTGGATACGGCCGAATCCAGCGTACTGATCAGGAAAATCGCGGAGAGTCTGAACGATGACTGAACCCAATTGGCGCAAGAGCACATACAGCGACAAGTACAACTGCGTCGAGGTAGCGCTGACCCCGGAGGCGACCGCAGTACGGGACTCCAAGAACCCCTGCGGCGACATCCTCAACTTCAATGAGCAGCCCTGGCACACCTTCTTATCCGCCGTCAAAGGTGGCCGCTACCAGCGGTGATGGGTCGTGGGTGCGACAAACCGCGGCCACCGGTGTT
>NZ_JBQQBO010000035.1:0-67233 GCF_052246905.1 Saccharopolyspora antiqui | reverse complement strand
CATTCGCACCCTTGACATACGCCGCGTGATGCTTGCCGTGGTGCAACTCGTTGATCTCACCAGCGATCGCCGGCTCCAACGCCGCGTAGTCGTAATCCAACTCCGGCAAAACGTACTGGGCCATCGTGAGCATCTCCCTTCGCTACCGACAGCCTCTAGCTACTGCCACAATATGGCAACTAGCTCAAGGCGAGACGTCGCCCCCACGTCCAGGTGCGGAGTCCCGTCACTCGCGAGTGGTCAGCCGACTGGCCAGGTGTGGACCGGGTTTCCGTTGTCGGAGAGGTCGATGTAGCGGCGGAGCATGCCGGTGAGGGCTGCGTGTCGGTCCGCGCCGCGTTCTTCCAGCAGCGCAACGCTTTCCCGTTGCCAGACCGAGCCGTTGCGGCGAGCCAGGCAGCGCTGCTCGATCACGCCGAGGTAGCGCTCGCGGGCCCTGGTCGACACCCCGCAGGCGCGCAGCCCGTCGTGCGCCATCGGCAGCAATCGGCGCAGCACCAACTCATCCGGCGACACCCAGCCGATGCTCGGCCAGTACAGGTGGGCGTCGAAGCCGTGCCGCGCCCCGGCGAAGAAGTTCTCCTCCGCCGCCGCGAACGACATCTGCGTCCACAGTGGTCGGTCCTGTTCGGTGAGCGCCCGTTGCACCCCGTAGAAGAACGCCGCGTTGGCGACGATGTCCACCACCGACGGCCCGGACGGCAGCACCCGGTTCTCCACCCGCAGGTGCGGAACCCCGTCCACCAGGTCGTAAACCGGGCGGTTCCAGCGCCACACGGTGCCGTTGTGCAGCCGCAGCTCGGCCAACGTCGGCGCCCGGCCCGCATCCAGGGCGGCCACCGGATCCTCTTCCTCCGGCTCCGGCAGCAATGCCGGGAAGTAGCGAACGTTCTCCTCGAACAGGTCGAAGATCGAGGTGATCCAGCGTTCCCCGAACCACACCCGCGGCCGCACGCCCTGGTTCTTCAGCTCCTCCGGGCGGGTGTCGGTGGCCTGCAGGAACAGCGGGATCCGCGTCTCGTGCCACAACGCCTTGCCCAGCAGGAACGGCGAGTTCGCGCCGATGGCCACCTGCACCCCGGCCAGGCACTGCGCGGCGTTCCAATGCGCCGGGAAGTCCTCCGGCGCCACCTGCAGGTGCAGTTGGACGGACGTGCATCCGGACTCCGGCAGGATCGAGTCGGCGTACGAGCGCAGCCGCTCGGAGTGCGCCTCGCCGAGCGGCACGCCTTCCATGTCCAACAGCATTTCTTCGCCGCGTGCCAAGAAGATCTGCTCGTTGAGCAGCGAGTACCGGGGGTTGCGCGACAACCAGGTGGGGTCGAAGTGCGCGCTGCGCAGCGTGGGCAGCGTGCCGATCATGACGATCTTCGCTCCGGCGTCGTGCGCGCCGCCGTCCGCGCGACGCAGCGCGGCGCGCATCCGCTCCTCCAGCTCCAGGGCGCTGTCCCCGGCCAACACCTGGGGCTCCACGTTGAGCTCGATGTTCTGCTGCCCCAGCTCGGTGGTGAACACCGGCTCGCTGATCTTCTCCAGCACGATGGCATTGGTCATGGACGGCTCCATCTGCTCGTCCACCAGGCACAATTCCATCTCCAGCCCCATCTGTTGGTGTGGGAAGGAGAAATTGCCCTCGGCCAGCATCCGGGCCAGGGCGTCCAGGCCGCGCTGCATCTTGTTCCGATAACGTTGTCGGTCAACTGGCTTGAACGCCTGATTTTCCACGTGCCGTCCCATGCCGTCTCCCCGCTTGATCGGCAGCACGTCAGCGCGCAGCGCTGGGGAAACCACCGTGACACATCGATACCCGGCGGGCCAGCGGCCAAAACGGTGTCAGCACATGGGCGTGCGGTGATCAAACAGAGACGTCCGCCAACCGCTGCAACTCGGCGTCGGTGAGCTTCAGCTGGGCCGCTGGGAGCAGATCGGCGAGCTGTTCGGTGTTGCGGGCGCTGGCGATCGGCGCAGTGACGCTGCGTTGCCCCAACAGCCAGGCGAGCGCAACCGACGGAATGGGTACATTACGCAGCGTCGCGATTTCGTCCAGTCCGGCGAGGACTTTCACACCCCGTTCGTCCAGGTAGGCGCGAGCGCCCTCGGCCCGCGGGCTCTCCGAGCTGTCGCCGCCCGGACGGTACTTGCCGGTCAGGAATCCCTTGGCGAGCGAGAAATAGGGCAGCACGGCCAGCCCCGCGCCGAGGGCGACTTCGGCGAGCGGGCCCTCGAACTGGTCGCGCTCCACGAGGTTGTAGTGCGGCTGCAAGGCGGCGTAGGCGGCCAGGCCCTCGCGCCTGGAAGTCGCCAGCGCCTCGGCCAGGCGGGGCGCGGTGTAGTTCGACGCCGCGATGTAGCGAACCTTGCCAGCGCGCACCAGCTCGTCGAAGGCGCCCAGCGTCTCGGCCAGCGGCGTCGATTCGTCGTCGGCGTGGGCGTAGTACAGGTCGATGTGATCGACTGCCAGGCGCTGCAACGAATCCTCGGCGGCGGCCTTGATGTTCGCCGCCGACAGACCGGGGCGCGCGCGCCACCTGCCCACCTTGGTGGCGACCACGATGTCGTCGCGGTTGCCGCGGGCGCGCAGCCACTCGCCGATCAGGGTCTCGGACTCACCACCGGAATTGCCCGGCGCGAACGCCGAATAGCTGTCCGCGGAGTCGATGAAGTTGCCACCGGCGGCGGTGTAGGCATCCAGAACGGTGAAGGATTCGTCGCGATCCGCCGTCCAGCCGAATACGTTGCCACCGAGGCAGATGGGGAAGACGTCGAGGTCAGTGCTGCCGAGTCGAGCCATGGTGCCGAACCTACTCTTCCCGTATCTTCGCGATCCTGTGTCGGAGCGCACAGTCGCCGAGCGGTTGCACAGGGTGCGCGGCTCACCGGGAATCCCCGTTGGCGGACGTGATCCATGAAGCGGACGGCGCCCAGCGCCAGGCGGCGCAGCCGGATGGCGGCGGGTGCGAGAATGCGGGCGTGGTGCACATCGTCGAGATCAGTGATGTCGACGACCCCCGGGTCGACGACTTTCGCGATCTGTCCCGCGCGGACCGCCGTCCGGACCGGCCGGGCGGGCGCGGACTGGTGATCGCCGAAGGCGTCGTGGTCGTCGAACGGCTGCTCGCCTCGCCGTACCCGGTGCGGGCGTTGTTCGGGGTGCGCCGCCGGATCGAGGAACTGGCCGAGGCCACCGCGTCCCTCGACGCGCCGGTGTATGTCGCCGACACCGGCGTGATGGCGCGCGTCGTGGGCTTCCACCTCAATCGCGGGGTGCTGGCAGTCGCCGATCGTGCTCCGGCAGTCACTCCTGCGGAGCTGGTCGGCCGCTCCCGCCGCCTGGCCGTGTTGGAGGGCATCGGTGACCACGAGAACCTCGGCGCCCTGTTCCGCAACGCCGCGGCGCTGGGCGTCGACGGTCTGCTGTTGGGCGCGGGGTGCTCGGATCCGCTGTACCGGCGCAGCGTCCGGGTGTCGATGGGGCACGTGCTGCGCGTCCCGTTCGCCCACCTCGACTCCTGGCCCGAAGATCTGAAACTGTTGCGCGACAACGATTTCCGCATTGTCGCCCTGACCCCCCGAGTAGATGCGAAATCTCTTCGCGAAGCCGCGCTGGACCAGGGACCGGTAGCGGTGCTGCTGGGCTCGGAGGGCCCTGGGCTCACCGAAGAGGCCATCGCCGCCGCCGACCTCGCGGTCCGTATCCCGATGGTGAGCGGGGTGGACTCGCTCAACGTCGCCACCGCCGCAGCCATCACCTTCCACGCGATTAGCGGGGCGTGATGGACCTCCGCGAAACCGGTTGGGAGCTGCACGCGCGATCCGGTCGCGCGGTGCTGGTCCACGACGCCGGTCGGGAGATCGACCCGGCCCGGCTGCGGCTGCCCGGCACGTTGGTCGTGGCGCTGCACGAGTGGGCGCACGTCGCCGAAGCCGTGCAGACCGAGGCGACCGCGGACGCTGACGCGAAGCTGGTCTCGCGCCGCGGTCGGCAGCTCGCGATGCGGCTGGCGGCGGAGACCGGCGGCCAGATCTGCTACGTCGACCCGCTCAGCGGCGAGCTCGACCGGATCGGCCGCCCGCGCTCCGCGCACGCGATGCCGAACCGACGCGGGGGCCCGATCGCCCCGGTGCCGCCCACGCCGTGGGGGCCGGGCCTGGCGGTCAGCGCGATCACCGGGACGATCGTGACCGTGACGCTGGTGGTGGTCACGGCCGGGCTGGCCGATGTCAGCGTGATCCTCGCGGGCGTGGTCAACCTCGCAGTGGTGGCCGGTTTCGCGCCCTCGATCTGGCTGGGTCGAAACGTCCCGGTCTGGCGCTGGGTCGCCTACGGCACGGCAGCGGGCATCGTCGCGGCCTGGCTCGCCCTCATCCTCGGCCTCCTCGGCTGACCGCCCGCTCTCGTGCCCCGAGCGGCGGCGATTTCGCGCGAAATCGCCAACACCACCACCATCAGCGGTGGGAACGGACGCCGAGCAGCACGTCCTCCCACGACGGCACGATCGGATGACTCTTGCGCCCGCGCCGCGGCTCCGCCTTGCGCTGCGCGTCGTCCTCCGCCGCCTCGGCGGTCGCGCCTTCGGCGTTCTCTTCCACCTGTTCCTCCGCCGCTGGCTCCGGTGCGGGCGGCGGGGTGGTGTCGAGGTCGAGGGTCGGTGCCTCCGACCGCTGCGCGGCCACCGGCTCCTCCGGCCGTTCCTGGACCTGCTGCGCCTGCTGGTCGAGTTGCAGCGCCTCGCGGGCCAGTTCGGTGACCGGTCGGACCGTCCGCAGTGGACGGTTCGGGGACGGGTCGAGCAGATCGGCGGCGTGGTCGTCCAGCGCGGCTACGGTGCCGCCGTGCGCACCGGGGTGGAACACCCAGTGCGCCCGGTTCTCCGACCGCCCGGCCTGCCAGGTCAGCTGCACGACCCACTTGTTGTCCTCGCCGCGCCAGGAGTCCCAGTTGGCCTCGGCGTAGTCGTGGCCGCGCATGCCGAAGGTGTGCGCGACGACCTCGCCGAGCGTCTGGACGTCCGGCCCGTCCTCGCGGACCGGGTGCGCGCGCTGCGCCATCTCGGCGATCTGGGCGCGTTCCAGCAGCACGGGGTAGGCGTAGCGCTCGACCCGGTGCTCCGGGATGCCGGAAACGGTTGCGATCTGCTCCACAGAGGCGCCGCCGCGGATGCGGGACTGGATCTCCCTGGGGCGCATCTGGGCCTCCATCGCGATCTGGACCTGACCGAGCCGGGTGAGGTCACCGCGGGCTGCGGCACGCAGTCGTTCGTCGGCGGGCACGGTGAAGCGCTCGCCGTTCTCCGGGTCCTCGCAGACGACGGATTCACCGTCCTCGTCGAGCCCGACCACTCGCAGCGCTCGCATACGCCAGCCTCCCGCCGACCTGCATGTCACCAAGCTGTGACAGTAACCCGGCGCGCCGCCTTGACGAAGGAGGCACGCCGGGCACGTCGTGTCGTTGTTGGTCGCTCTCTCCGGCTTCGATCTTGCCGGAAAGGTGGTGCTTGAGCGAACGAGTAAAACCACTCATTTTCGATGAAGATCACCGATTGTGGCCGATCGTTCACTCGTTGGCGTGCTGTTTGGGCAAAGAACCGCCGAAACCGAGCGCGATTTCGGCGGTTCGCCGGGTCAGTGCAGGTGCGAGACCACCCAGTCGATCGACTTTGTAAGTGCGGTGACGTCGTCCGGCTCGATCGCCGGGAACATGCCGATCCGCAGCTGGTTGCGGCCCAGCTTGCGGTACGGCTCGGTGTCCACGATCCCGTTGGCGCGCAACGCCTTGGCCACCGCGGCGGCGTCGACCGAGTCGGCGAAGTCGATGGTGCCGACCACCTGGGAGCGCTTGGCCGGGTCCGACACGAACGGGGTGGCGAACTCCGACGCCTCGGCCCAGGTGTACAGCCGCTGCGACGACTCGCGGGTGCGCTGCACGCACCAGTCCAGCCCGCCCTGGCCGTTCATCCACTCGATCTGGTCGGCGAGCAGGAACAGGGTGGCCACCGCGGGCGTGTTGTAGGTCTGGTCCTTGCGGGAGTTGTCCAGCGCGGTCGGCAGCGACAGGAACTCCGGCATCCAGCGGTCGGACGCGCCGATCTCGCCGATCCGCTCGATCGCGGCCGGGCTCATCGCGGCCAGCCACAGCCCGCCGTCGGAGGCGAAGCACTTCTGCGGCGCGAAGTAGTAGACGTCGACGTCGGCGGCGTCGAACGGCAGGCCGCCCGCACCGGAGGTGGCGTCCACCGCGATCAGCGCGTTCTCCGAGCCCGAGGGGCGGGTGGGCGCGAGCATCACGCCGGTGGAGGTCTCGTTGTGCGCCCAGCCGATCAGGTCGACGCTCGGATCCGACACCGGCTCCGGCGCGTCACCCGGCTCAGCGTCGACGATCACCGGGTCGGCCAGGAACGGCGCGGTCTTGGCGGCCTTGGCGAATTTCGCGGAGAACTCGCCGTAGGTGAGGTGCAGCGACCGCTCGCGCACCAGGCCGAACGTCGCGGCGTCCCAGAACGCCGTGGTGCCGCCCACGCCGAGCACGACCTCGTAGCCTTCGGGCAGCGAGAACAGCTCCTGCAACCCCTCCCGGATCCGTCCGACCAGGGACTTCACCGGCTTCTGCCGGTGCGAGGTGCCCATCAGCGCGGCACCCGCGTCGGCCAGCCGGGCGAGTTGGTCGCCGCGCACCTTGGACGGGCCGCAGCCGAACCGGCCATCGGCGGGCTTGAGCTCCTCGGGCAGCTTCAGGGTCGTCGGATCGGTGGTCTCGGCCTGCGTCATGTGCCAGCGCCTCCGGGCATTCGTTGTGGTGACTGCGGCAGGTGGCGGGGCAAGGCCTCCCGCGCGCCTGTGGCCTGGTGACCGGCGCCGTTGCCGGTTCGGCTCAAGTGTTGCAGCAGGGTTTCCAGATGGTGACATCCGGTGCTGCGAACAGCCGAACAGCAACTTACTGCGAGTACTCCACTTTGGCCAAGGCCACTAGACCCCACATCCCGCAGCCCAAATTTTCCGCGCCCGCTGGACCGAGACGGTGTCTGAGGTTCCGCTACCCGCACCGCTGCGCAAAACGAGTTCGGCGACGGGCGTTCAGGCGAATCCGGGGGTTCCGCAGCACTTCTTGTACTTCCGGGTGGAGCCGCACCAGCACGCGTCGTTGCGGCCTGGTGGCCAGTCGGCGGCCCGTCCGAGGCGGGCGGCTTCGGTGGCGAACTTCGAGCGGGTGGACTGCTCGTCGACCGGCAAGCCGCGGGCCACCGCGAAGCCCACCAGCGCCGCCACCGAGCCGGTGGCGACCACCGGTCCGGGATGCTGCTGCAGGGCGCGCTGGACCTGCTGGCGGTGTTGTCGGTGCGTGGTGTCCGGGTACCAGCTCGGGTGCTCTCGCCGGAGCTTGGCGAACTCCTCCGCTGGCCAGTAGAGAACCGCGATCGTGGTGTGCTCGCTGTGGCTCTTGATGTCCTTGATCTGCTCGCCGATCCGGCGGCCGTGCTCGGTGAGCCGGTCGAAGACGTCGTCGAGCCCGTCCTTCGGCAGGTCCAGCTCGCGGCGCAGCAGGTTGCGCTGCCGCAGCAGTTCGAAGCCGACGTCGCCCATCTCCAGTTCGGCGTCGAGGCGCGGGACGAACCGGTTTACGCCGATGTTGAGCCAGCGCAGCGCTTCCTGCGGCTCGTCGATCAGCTGGTACGCCAGCGACGCCGTCACGTACGCCCACTCGCAGTTCGAGCCCTCGCGCAGCAGCCGGGCGAAGCGCTGCTCCGCCTCCGACCGCCGCCCGTGGGTCAGCAAGAACTTGGCGTGCGCGGCCGGGCCGTTGAGCACGTTGTTGTCGTCGTCCACCTCGACCGCGGCCAGCAGCGCCCGCTCTTCGCGCTGGTGCTCGCCCGCGAAGTGCCAGTAATCGGCCGCCTCGACGAGGTCGTTGCACTTCTCGCCGCTGGTCTCCGCGTCCGCTTCGAGCGCCTCGGCGTATTCGATGTGCAACCGCCGCTGCGCATCGGTGGATGTGACCGTCACCACACCACATTACCGTCGTCGGTGCTCCGTGCGTTTGCGGCCGCACGGAGCACCCACGAGTCACGCCGAGGCGATCAGCTGGTTGATGGAGCCCCAGCCGGGGACGTCCTGCGGGGCGCGCGGATCCGGGCCGACGTATTGCGCCGACGGGCGCACCAGGCGACCGGTGCGCTGCTGCTCCAGGATGTGCGCCGACCAACCGGCCAGTCGGGCGCAGGTGAACATCGCGGGCATCATCGCCGTCGGGACCTGCGCGAAGTCGAGCACCACGGCGGCCCAGAACTCCACGTTGGTCTCGATCTGCCGGTCCGGGCGGCGCTCCCGCAATGCCGTCAACGCGGCCTGCTCCAGCTCGCGGGCCACCTCGTAGCGCGGCGCGCGGAGCTGGTCGCAGATGTTGCGCAGCACCCGGGCCCGCGGGTCCTCGGCGCGGTAGACGCGGTGGCCGAAACCCATCAACCGCTCGCGGCGATCCAAGATCGACTCCACCACCCGGCGCGCGTCGCCGGTGCGTTCGGCTTCTTCGAGCATCGGCAGCACCCGAGCCGGTGCGCCGCCGTGCAGCGGCCCGGACATCGCGCCGACCGCACCGGAGAGACAAGCGGCGACATCCGCGCCGGTGGAGGCGATGACCCGAGCGGTGAAGGTGGAGGCGTTCAGCCCGTGCTCGGCCGCCGATACCCAGTACGCGTCGAGGGCCTGCACGTGCGCCGGGTCGGGTTCGCCGCGCCAGCGGACCAGGAACTGCTCGGTGGCGGTGGTGGCTTCGGCGATCCGGTTCTGCGGGACCGGCGGCTGGTCGCCGCGTGCGGACTGCGCGACGAAGGACAGCCCGAGCGCCGAGCAACGTGCGAGCTGCTCGCGCGCCACTGCCTCGTCGATGTCCAGCAGCGGCGGAAAACCGGAGATCGGCGCGGTCATCGCCAAGGCGGCCTGCGCATCGGCTCGGGTGTCGCCGGTGCGCACCGGCAGCAGGGTGTCGTCCGCGGGCGGCAGGCCGCCGCCGAAGCGGCCGTCCACCAGCAGCGCCCACACGTCGCCGAACGACACCGTGCCCACCAGGTCGTCGATGTCCAGGCCGCGGTAGCGCAGCGCACCGCCGTCGCGGTCGGGTTCGGCGATCTCGGTCTGGAAGGCGACCACGCCCTCCAGGCCGGGGCGGAATTCGGACTGGCCCGCGTTGCTCATGGCTGCCTCGTCTCCTCGCTGGATGTGCCCGCGCGGGTGCGCGGGTAAGGGGGACGTGGCGGGGTCCACGGCATGTTGCCGTGCGAAACACCGTGCACCCGCCGGGGTGGTGGAGGCAATCGGATCGGCCGGGAAAAAAATCAACTGATGAGGTAGCTCACAAGACCTCCGAGAACTTCATCGGTTGTGAAAAATTCCGGAAAAATGGTTGTAACCAGTCAATTAGGCAGCGGTAAAACCGCAGGACAGCCCGGATATGGCCAATGGTCGTATGTTAAAGAGTTTTCATGCACCTTGCTCCTCATGAGCGCGACAAGTTGCTGGTCTACGTCGCGGCTCGGCTCGCGCGCGAACGGCTGGATCGCGGACTGAAGCTGAACTACCCGGAGGCGGTGGCGCTGATCACCGACCACGTCGTGGAAGGAGCTCGGGACGGGCGGACCGTCGCCGAGCTGATGCAGAGCGGCCGAAAGGTGCTGCGCGCCGACCAGGTGCTCGACGGCGTGCCGGAAATGATCCACGACGTGCAGGTGGAGGCGACCTTCCCGGACGGGACGAAGCTGGTCACGGTGCACGACCCGATCACCTGAATACCGATCACCTGAATGCCTGTCTCGGAGCTCGTTTCGCGTGGCGGAACCCGCGGCGGTGCCGGTGGCGAGAGCGGGCCAAGCGGCTGCGCCGCTTCAAGAACAAGACCAAAGACAGGTTCTGCGCAGCCACCGGCCGAACCGACATTCGCCGAACCGACATTCGAGGGAGCCGCCATGCGTCCGGGGGAGATCATCACCGCCGACGAACCGATTCCGCTGAACCCGGGGCGGGAACGCGTCCGGATCACCGTCGTGAACCGCGCCGACCGCGCCGTGCAGGTCGGTTCGCACTACCACTTCGCCGCGGTCAACCCCGGTCTGGAGTTCGACCGGGCCAAGGCCTGGGGACACCGGCTGGACGTGCCCTCCGGCACCGCCGTGCGGTTCGAGCCGGGTGTCGAACGCGAGGTCGAGCTGGTGCCGCTCGGCGGTCGGCGACTGGTGCCCGGCCTGCGGCTGGAGTTCGCCGGTGGGCTCGACGCCCGCGACCACCAACCCACCCAGCCCGGCTACGGGGCGAAAGGCGAGGGGACAGCACGGTGAGCGCATCGTCCATTGATCGGTCCCAGTACGTCGAGCTGTTCGGACCCACCACCGGCGACCGGATCCGGCTGGCCGACACCGACCTGCTCATCGAGGTCACCGAGGACCGCAGCATCGGCTCGACCGGATCCGGTGAAGAAGCGGTGTTCGGCGGTGGCAAGGTCATCCGCGAGTCCATGGGGCAGGCGGTGGCGACCCGCGCCGAGGGCACCCCGGATGTCGTGATCACCGGCGCGGTGATCCTGGACCACTGGGGGATCGTCAAGGCCGACGTCGGAATCCGGGACGGCAAGATCGTCGGCATCGGCAAGGCGGGCAACCCGGACATCGCCGATGGGGTCGATCCGGCGCTGGTGATCGGCCCGTCCACCGAGATCGTCGCGGGCGGCGGCAAGATCCTCACCGCCGGTGGCATCGACTGCCACGTGCACTTCATCTGCCCGCAGGAGGTGGACACCGCGCTGGCCAGCGGGGTGACCACGCTCATCGGCGGTGGTATCGGCCCGGCGGAGGGGAGCAAGGCCACCACGGTCACCCCCGGCGCGTGGAACCTGGCGCGGGTCCTGCAGTCGATGGACTTCATGCCGGTCAACGTGCTGCTGCTCGGCAAGGGCAACACCACCCGCGGCGAGGCCCTGCTGGAGCAGCTGCGCGGCGGGGCGGGCGGGCTGAAGATCCACGAGGACTGGGGCGCCACCCCGGCGGTGATCGACAGCGCGCTGCGGTGCGCCGAAGAGACCGGCGCCCAGGTCGCCATCCACACCGACACGCTCAACGAGACCGGCTTCCTGGAGTCCACGCTGGCCGCGATCAACGGCCGTTCGATCAACGCCTACCACGCCGAAGGCGCTGGTGGCGGGCATGCGCCGGACATCATCAAGGTGGTCGCCGAGGCGAACATCCTGCCCTCGTCGACCAACCCGACCCGGCCGCACACCATCAACACCGTCGACGAGCACCTCGACATGCTGATGGTCTGCCACCACCTAAACCCATCGGTGCCGGAGGACCTGGCGTTCGCGGAGAGCCGCATCCGACCGTCCACCATCGCCGCCGAGGACGTCCTGCACGACCTGGGCGCCATCTCGATGATCAGCTCGGACGCCCAGGCGATGGGCCGGATCGGTGAGGTCATCATGCGCACCTGGCAGACCGCGCACGTGATGAAGCGCGGCCGGGGCGCGCTGCCCGGCGACGGTCGGGCGGACAACCACCGCGCGCAGCGCTACGTCGCGAAGTACACGATCAACCCGGCGATCGCGCACGGCATCGCGGGCCACGTCGGATCGGTCGAGGTCGGCAAGATGGCCGACCTGGTGCTCTGGGAACCGCAGTTCTTCGGGGTCCGGCCGCACCTGGTGCTCAAGAGCGGGTTCGCCGCTTGGGCGGCGATGGGCGACGCGAACGCGTCGATCCCGACACCGCAGCCCTACCTAGCACGGCCCAGCTTCGGGGCGCAGCCCCGCGCCGCGGCGGCGAGCAGTGCGTTCTTCGTGGCACCGGTCGCACTGGAGGCGGGCCTACCGGATCAACTCCCGCTGAGCTCCCAGCTGATCGCGATCGACAGCACCCGCGGCGTGACCAAAGCCGATCTGGTGCACAACTCGGCAACCCCGGACATCCAGGTCGACCCGGACAGCTTCGCGGTGCGCATCGACGGCGAACTCATCGAGCCGAACCCGGTGTCAGAACTCCCGATGGCCCAACGCTATTTCCTGTTCTGATCGGGTTGTTCTGGCCGGGTGAAGGGCACCTTTCGCCAAGTTAGTTGGTAGCAGGTGCCCTTCACCCACCACCGGTACGTGTTGGAAGTGAGAAGGGAGCTGCGTTGCGGGCTGGTCTTGCGGTGCTTGCGCTCGCGGATTCCCGATTCCCCGGCGGCGGACACGTGCACTCCGGCGGCGTCGAGGAGGCGGCCGCGCGCGGGCTGATCACGGATGTCGCCGGGCTGCGCGAGTTCCTGTACGGGCGGCTGCACGGCGCTGGCTTCTTGCAGGCGGTTTTCGCCGCTGCCGCGGCACATGCCGCTACCCGTGGTGTCCGAAGTGGACACTGGTGGGAGCTGGACGTCGAACTGGACGCGCGCACCCCGTCCCCGGCGCAGCGGGCGGCCTCGCGCGCGCAGGGGCGGGGCATGATCCGCGCTGGCAGGGCCGCGTGGCCCTCGCCGGTGCTGACCGAACTGGTGGCCACCACACCGCAGCCACACCATCCGATCGTGCTCGGCGCGCTGGCCGCCATCGCCGGTGCCGGACCCGTGGAGGCCGCGCTGACCGCCGGGTACCTGGCGGTCAGCGGACCGTCCTCCGCCGGTGTTCGGCTGCTCGGCCTGGACCCGTTCGCGGTCAACGCGGTGCTCACCGAACTGGCCGACGACCTCGACCGGATCGCCGCCGAGGCAGCTGCGGCGGCGGGGCGCCACCCCGCCGAGCTGCCCGCTCCCGGCGCCCCAGCACTCGACCTGCTCGCCGAGGCACACGATCGACATCACCGGGAAGAGGTGCGTCTCTTTGCATCCTGAACACGCCCACGGACATGGCCACGGCCACACGCATCCGGTCAACTTCGACCCGACCGCGACCGAACCGGACCCGTTCTCGGCGCAGCCGCAGCACGGCCGCCCGTTCCGGCTCGGCATCGGCGGGCCGGTCGGCAGCGGCAAGACCGCGCTGACCGCGGCGCTGTGCCGCGCGCTCGGCCAGGAGATCGACCTGGCGGTGGTGACCAACGACATCTACACCACCGAGGACGCCGACTTCCTGCGCAAAGCCGGGGTGCTGGACACCGACCGGATCGAGGCGGTGCAGACCGGCGCGTGCCCGCACACCGCCATCCGCGACGACATCACCGCGAACCTCGATGCGGTGGACCGGCTCACCGACCGGCATCCGGGCCTGGAACTGGTGATCGTGGAAAGCGGCGGCGACAACCTGACCGCCGTGTTCAGCCGGGGCTTGGCCGATCGGCAGATCTTCGTGGTGGACGTCGCGGGTGGCGACAAGGTGCCGCGCAAGGGCGGTCCCGGTGTCACCACCGCCGACCTGCTGGTGATCAACAAGGTGGACCTGGCGGAACTCGTCGGGGCGGACATGGCGGTGATGGTCGCCGACGCACATCGGATGCGCGGTGAACTGCCGGTGATCACGCAGTCGCTGACCCGCACCCCCAACGCCCCCGATACCGCCGCATGGGTGCGCGAGCAGCTCAAGGTGGGCGTGCGTGTCTGACCGCGGTTCGGGTGCCCGTCCGTGACGGGCGCGCGGCGGAAACCGCGGTCCACCGGGATGTGGACCTCGGCGGAGGGTGGTGTGGAGTGCGGGCCAGTGCGCTGCTGAGCGTCGAGCTCGGGGCCGGTGGGCGCAGCGTCGTGCGCGAGCTGCGCTCGGAGGCGCCGATGACGCTGGTGCCGCGCCGCAGCGCGACGTCGAGCCCGGACGGCATCGCCGTGGTGCACCTGGTCGGTTCGGCGGCCACGCCGGTCGGCGGGGACCGCGTCGACCTGCGGGTCCGGGTCGGGCCGGGTGCCCGACTCCAACTGCGCGGCACCGCGGCGACCGTCGCGCTGCCGGGCCAGCACGCCGGGTACAGCCGGTCCGCGGTGCACATCGAGGTCGCGGCGGGCGGCACGATCGAGTACCTGCCGGAGGCCACCGTGATCAGCGCCCGCGCCGATCACCAAGCCGAGATGACCATCGAGCTGGGCGACCGCGCGCGGGCCAGGTGCCGGGAGACGTTGGTGCTCGGCCGGTACGGCGAACTGCCCGGCCGGTTGACCACCACGACGCACCTGGTGCGCGCGGGAATGCCGCTGTTGCGCCAGCGGCTGGACATCGGCGCCCACCGGCTCGCGGCCAGCACTGGATATCTCGCGGGAGCGCGGGTGCTCGCGACCGAGACGCTCGTGTGGGACGCGGATCCCACCGAGCCCGCGAGTGGTCAGTGGTGGTCGTTGGCGCCGCTGGCCGCGGGCGGTGCGCTGGCCACTGCCGTCGCCGCGGACGCCGTGACGGCGCAGCGCCGCCTGGCCGAAGCGATCGGCCACCATCCGGATGCCAAGGCCCTGTTAGCTCGATGAACACCGGACAGGCAGGGATCGGGGATTCCCGCATCGGTGCGCAACCCGGCCGCCAGAACGAGAACTGGGCGGCGCTTCACCGCAAGGTGTGGATCAGTGGTTCGGGTGGGCGTTTCACGGCGGCGCGGGGCGTCCGAACGGGTGTGGGAACGATCACTGCATCGGTTGCGGAATCGATCGTGAAGTACTGTCGATTCGGCGTCTGTTCGGATCCCGTTTACCGTCGTACGCGTGGCTGGCGTCACCAAATCCTGTTGCGTCGGCCGGTCCAACCCGTACTTTCTTCGGCGCACCGCAGGGGAAAGTAGTCGAGTCGTGCCGCTGCCGGGCGAGTCAGGGAGGAAGAGGATGTCGGAGGCCAACATCGCGTTGCCGTCCATGCGGGTGTCCTACGAAGCAGGTGCGTTGGACGAATCCTCGCTCGCCGCCACCTGGCACGAGCAGCTCCAGCTGTGGTTCGACGAAGCGGTGCGGGCCGAGCTGCCCGAGCCGAACGCGATGGTGCTGGCCACTGCTGATGCCGACGGCTACCCGGCGTCGCGAACCGTGCTGTGCAAGGGCTTCGACGAGTTCGGGCTGGTTTTCTTCACCAACTACACCTCGTCGAAGAGCCACGACCTCAAGATCACCCGGTCCGCCGCGGCGACCTTCCCGTGGTTCGCGTTGCAGCGCCAGGTCAACGTGCGCGGCACTGTGGAGAAGGTGAAACCGGCCGAAACGGCCGAGTACTGGGAGGCTCGGCCGCGCGGGTCCCAGTTGGGCGCTTGGGCATCGCCGCAGTCGCGGGTGGTCGCCAGCCGCGATGCGCTGCAGTCGTTGCTCAGCGGGATGGAACGCCGCTTCGGCGACGCGGAGAAGGTACCGGTGCCGCCGCACTGGGGCGGCTGGCGGATCCGCCCGGAGTCGGTGGAGTTCTGGCAGGGCCGCCCGGACCGGCTGCACGACCGCCTGCGCTTCCGCCGCACCAACGACCACTGGACCGTCGAACGCCTCGCGCCCTGAAAACCCGCCGTTGAACTCGTATTGGACGCCGGGTCGCGCTGGCGTTCTCCGTTCGAGTGAGAGGTGAAGGGCACCTTTCGCCAACTTACTTGGTAAAAGGTGCCCTTCACTCCTGACAGATCCGAGCGATGCGGTGGTGGGTTTTTGTCCAGTTCTGTTGAGGTTTGGTAGATGTCCGTCACATGGGGTGGAAAAGAAAGCGCCGTTAGCTGGACTAACGGCTAGGCTGTTGCACCTGTGCAGCCCAGCAGCGGACCCCGGACATCGTCGCGTCGACCCCTACGAGCCCTGCTGAGCAAGGTTTTCCTCGACACCAGACCATTGCAGTACCCGGCGTACCGCCGCTTGTGGCTGTCGAACATCGTCACTTCCGTCGGTGCGCAGTTCTCCGCCGTCGCGGTGCCCAAGCAGCTCTACGACATCACCGGCTCCTCCGCCTACGTCGGCCTCGCCGGGATCTTCGGCCTGGTGCCGCTGCTGGTGTTCGGCCTGTGGGGCGGCGCGATCGCCGACACGGTCGACCGCCGCCGCCTGCTGCTGATCACCAACGGCGGGCTGGCCTTCAGCTCCGTGCTGCTGTGGGTGGTGGCCGCCGCGGGCGTCCGGTCGGTGTGGCTGGTGCTGGTGCTCTTCGCCGCGCAGCAGACGTTCTTCGCGGTGAACATGCCCACCCGGGGCGCGGTGATCGCCCGACTGATCCCGGTGCACCTGCTGCCCTCGGCGCAGGCGCTGGGCGCCACGGTGTTCCAGCTCGGAGCGGTCATCGGGCCGCTGCTGGCCGGCATGCTGCTGCCGCTGATGGGGCTTTCGATGCTGTACCTCGTCGATGCGGTGGCGCTGTGCACGGCGCTGTGGTCGGTGTACCGACTGCCGCCGCTGCCGCCCCAGGAAGGCGCCCCGACGCGGGCCGGGCTGCGCGAGGTGTTCGACGGATTCCGTTACCTGGCACTGCATTCCGTGCTGTTGGCGTCGTTCCTGCTGGACATCATCGCGATGGTGTTCGGCATGCCGCGGGCGCTGTTCCCGGAGATGGCGGAGCGCACCTTCGGTGATCCACCGGGCGGCGGACCGGCGCTGGGTTGGTTGTTCGCGGCGATTCCGCTGGGCGCGTTCGCGTTCGGGGTGTTCTCCGGCTGGCTGCACCGGATCGCCCGCCACGGGGTCGGCGTCACGGTGGCGGTCGTCGCGTGGGGGATCGCGATGGCCGGGTTCGGCTGGTCGAATTCGCTGTGGCTGGCGGTGTTCTTCCTGGCCGTGGGCGGCGGCGCGGACCTGGTCAGCATGGTCTACCGAAGTTCGATCATGCAGGCGGCGGCGACCGATGAGATGCGCGGGCGCATCCAAGGCGTGTTCACCGTCGTCGTCGCCGGTGGGCCGCGCCTGGCGGACACGTTGCACGGCCTGGCGGGTGCTGCGTTCGGCACCGCGACGGCCGTCGCGGTCGGCGGTGTCCTAGTTGTTATCGGCGCGGTGCTCGCGGCGGTCTTCCTGCCAGCCTTCTGGCGTTATCGCGCACCAACCGCTGACCAGCACAAATAGGTTAATCCGGGCGGTTCCGGCAGCCTTGGATGGGCACTTTGCTGCGTCTGATCCGACCGCAGCAGTGCAGTTCGACCAGGGGTGGGCAGACAAGGCGTCGGCCCAACCTGCACACTTCTCTGCTATGGCCAACGAAACGACCGTGAACGACGCGCCCGGCGGTGCGCAGGAGCCTGGCCTCAAGAAGGTGATGGGCCCGAAACTGCTGCTCTTCTTCGTGGTCGGGGACATCCTCGGCACCACGATCTACTCCTTGACCGGCAAGGTCGCAGGCTTGGTCGGCGGCGCGCTGTGGATTCCGTTCCTGGTCGCGTTCGTGGTCGCCTTCCTGACCGCGTTCAGCTACCTGGAACTGGTCGGCAAGTACCCCAAGGCCGGCGGCGCCCCGCTGTACGTGCACAAGGCGTTCGGCGTGCACTTCCTGACCTTCGTCATCGCGTTCGCGGTGATGTGCTCGGGTATCACCTCGGCCGCGTCGGCCGCGCAGGCGTTCAGCGGTGACTACCTGGAGGGGATCTTCGGCGAAGGAGTGGCGTCGGTTTCCTGGTTGGTCGCGATCGGGTTCCTGCTGCTGCTGGCCGCGATCAACTTCCGCGGCGTCGGCGAGTCGGTGAAGATGAACGTGGTGCTGACCTGCGTGGAGCTCACCGGGTTGGCGATCGTGATCATCTTCGGCCTCTACGCGATCTTCGTCGGCAGCAGCAACCCGGACCTGGTTCCGGAGCCGAGCCGGCTGCTGGAGTTCAACTCCGACACGACGCCGCTGCTGGCGGTGACCTCGGCGACCGCGCTGGCGTTCTTCGCGATGGTGGGCTTCGAGGACTCGGTGAACATGGCCGAGGAGACCAAGAATCCGGCCAAGAACTTCCCGCGCGCGCTGCTGCTGGGCATGGTCATCACCGCCTCGATCTACCTGCTGATCGCGCTGATCACCTCGACGCTGGTGCCCACCGACGAGCTGGCCGCCTCGGACGGCCCGCTGCTGCTGGTCGTGAAGGCCGCCGCACCGTGGTTCCCGCCGCTGCTGTTCTCGCTGATCGCGCTGTTCGCGGTGACCAACACCGCGCTGATCAACATGCTGATGGCCAGCCGCCTGGTGTACGGCATGTCGCAGGAGAAGATCATCCCGAAGCAGTTCGGCCTGGTGCACCGCACGCGTCGCACCCCGTGGGTGTCGATCCTGTTCACCAGCATCATCGCGGTGATCCTGGTGAGCTCGCTGGAGATCGCCGATCTGGGCAGCACCACGTCACTGCTGCTGCTCGCGGTGTTCACGGTGGTCAACGTGGCGGTTCTGGTGCTGCGCAAGGACAAGGTCGAGCACCGGCACTTCAAGGCGCCCACCTGGGTGCCCGTGCTGGGCGCGCTGACCTGTGCGTTCTTCGCCAGCCCGCTGTCCGGCCGACCGGCCACGGAGTACATCATCGCCGGGATCCTGCTGGGCATCGGCGTGATCTTCTGGGCGATCAACTTCTTCGCGGGCGGTCGCAAGGACTTCGACGCCGCCAAGCTGGCGAAGTGACGCCTCGTGAGTGCGAAAGCGGGCGCCAACCCGCTTTCGCACTCACGACGGCTTCTACAGTGGTTGGGTGCATGATCCTGTTCCCGCCACCGGGCGGCAGTTCGAAATCACCTTCGGCGATGCGCGGGCCGTGGTCACCGAGGTCGGTGCGGCGCTTCGGACCTTCGAGGTCGACGGGGTGCCGTACGTGGAGCCCTACGACGCGGATCGGATGCCGCCCGCCAGTGCTGGTGGCGTCCTGGTGCCGTGGCCGAACCGGGTCGCGGACGGGCACTGGCGCCTGGACGGCGAGCCGCAGCAACTCGCGCTGACCGAACCCGCGCGGCGCAACGCGATCCACGGCCTGCTGCAGCACGCCGCTTGGACCCTCGTCGAACACGCCGAGTCCACGGTGGTGCTGCACGCGATGGTGCCCGTGCAGCCGGGCTGGCCGGTGCCGCTGCTGACCTCCATCGGGTACGCGCTGGACTCCGACGGCTTGACCGTGACGCACACCGTGGAGAACCTCGGCTCGCGAGCGATCCCGTTCGGCGTCGGCGTGCACCCGTACCCGCGTGCTGGCCACGCCGAAACCGACGAGTGCACGCTGCGGTTGGCGGCCGCGACGGTGCTGCCGGTGGATGCCGAGCGGCTGCTCCCGGCCCGACCACCGCGCGGTCTGCAGGGCGACGAAGTGGATTTCCGCACCGGGCGTCGGCTGGCGGGTGTCCTGCTCGACACCGCTTTCGGCGGTGCGACACCGGCTCCCGACGATCCGCGGCAGTTGGTGCGGCACGCGCTCACCGATCCGGATGGGCACGGCATCCAGCTGTGGGCCGACCCGGTGTTCAAGTGGGTCCAGGTCTACACGGCGGATGACTTTCCCGGGCGGGGCAGGGCGATCGCGATCGAACCGATGACCTGCCCGCCGGACGCGCTGAACTCGGGCACCGACCTCCTGGTCCTGCAACCCGGCGAGAACTGGATCGGCCACTGGGGCCTGAGCCCGTTCTGACCGTGACCCCCTCGGGACGGTCCGGGGTCAGCTTTGGGCCAGGTGGCGGCCGATGAGCATTCGTTGGATCTGGTTGGTGCCCTCGAAGATCTGCAGGACCTTGGCTTCGCGCATGTAGCGCTCCGCCGGGAAGTCGCGGGTGTAGCCCGCGCCGCCGAGCACCTGGACCGCATCGGTGGTCACCTTCATCGCCGCGTCGGGCGCGAGGAGCTTCGCGGCCGACGCCTGGTGCCCGAACGGCAGCCCGGCGTCCCGCCGTCGGGCGCCGTCGAGGTAGGTGGCCCGCGCCGAGTGCACCGCCGCGGCCATGTCGGCCAACAGGAACTCCAACCCCTGGAACTCGATGATCGGCCGCCCGAACTGGCGCCGCTGCTTCGCGTAGTCCACCGCGAGGTCCAGCGCCGCCTGCGCCAGCCCGACCGCACAGGCGGCGATGCCGAGCCGACCGGAGTCCAGCGCCGACAGCGCGATCTTCAGCCCGTCGCCTTCGGCTCCGATGAGCCGCTGCGCGGGCACCCGCGCGTCCTCGAAGTACAACGGGGTGGTGGGCGATCCGCTGAGCCCCATCTTGTGCTCCGGAGTGCCCGCCGAAAGCCCCGCTGTGGCGGCGTCGACCAGCAGGCAGCTGATGCCGCGCGGGCCGTCGTCCGAGGTCCGGGCCATGAGCGTGTAGAAGTCCGCGACCCCGCCGTGGGTGATCCACGCCTTGGCGCCGGTGACCGAGTACGAATCGCCCGCGCGGACGGCTCGCGTGGTCAGCGCTGCCGCGTCGGAACCGGCGTGCGGCTCGGACAGGGCGTACGCCCCGAGGAGACTGCCGCCGATCATCTCCGGCAGCCATTGGGAACACTGTTGCGGGCTGCCGAAGTGGGCCAGCGGGTAGCAGCTCATGGTGTGCACCGACAGCCCGACGCCGACGGTCATCCACGCGCTGCTGAGCTCCTCCAGCACCTGCAGGTAGACCTCGTACGGCTGCGCCCCGCCGCCGTACTCCTCCGGGTAGGGCAGGCCGAGGAGACCGGCCTCGCCGAGAAGTTCGAAGACGTCGCGCGGGAACTTGGCCGCGGCTTCGTCGGCCGCGGCCCGTTCGACGAGCTTGTCGCCTGCGATGTCGCGGGTCAGCGCGAGCAGGTCGGTGGCTTCTGGGGTGGGAAGCAGGCGTTGGACAGGCATGGCGGTCCGCCCTCCTGGCACCAGACGTGGCAGCTGCCGGTAGTACTGGTTTGAGTACTGTAGGACTTTGTAGAGTACTAGCATGTCTCACCAGGAGGAACCCGCGCAATCCGCCGACCGCGCTGTGGCAGGCTTCCAGCGATGACCACCTCCCAAGGCCGTCGTCGGCCGGTGAACGCGCGGCGGGCCGAACTGCTCGACCGGCTGCGCGACCTGTTCCTCGCGGAGGGGTTCGCGCACTTCACGCTGGACGATCTCGCGGCGCGGCTGCACTGCTCCAAATCGACGCTCTACACGCTGGCGGGCAGCAAGGAGCAGCTCGCGGTGCGCGTCGTCGCGCACTACTTCAAGATCGCGACGGAGCGCATCGAGCAGCGGGTCGCGGCGAGCGGGGACGTGCGGGAGAAGGTGCGGGTGTACCTGGAGGCCGCGGCGGAAGCGCTGCGCCCGGCCTCTCGCGAGTTCATCGACGACATGGCCGCCAACCTCTCGACCCGCGCGACCTACGAGGCCAACGCGCACGCGGCCGCCGACCGGATCCGCGGGTTCATCCGCGCCGGGGTGCGCCAGGGCGTGTTCCGGGAGGTGCACGCCGGGTTCGTCGGGGAGATGGTCGGCCGCACCATCGTCGGCATCCAGCGCGGTGAGATCGGTGCGCGCACCGGCCTGTCCGACGCGGCGGCCTTCGCGGCGTTATCGCAGTTCCTGCTCGGCGGGCTGACCGCCGAGGCGGGGGTTGAGCACACAGTGGAGGAAATGTGATCGTCATCGGCGGTGAGGCGCTCGTCGACCTCGTTCCGGATCCGTCCACTGCGGACGGTGAACTCGGACCGCTGCACCCGCGGCTCGGCGGCGGCCCGTACAACGTCGCCATCGCACTGGGGCGACTCGGGATTCCGGCGGCGTTCTTCGCCCGGCTGTCCACCGACCAGTTCGGCGACAAGCTGTTCGAGCGGCTGGTTTCCTCCAATGTGGACGTTGAGCTGGTGCAGCGCGGCCCGGAGCCGACGACGCTGGCGGTGGTCGGGCTCGCCGAGGACGGTTCGGCGCGCTACAGCTTCCACACCGAAGGCACCGCCGCCCGCTTCGTCGCCGACCGGCCGCTGCCGGAGCGGACCACCGCGGTCTGCCTGGGCACCCTCGGCATGGTGCTCGAACCCGGTGCTTCGGTGTACGAGAAGGTGCTGTTCCGGGAGGCCGAGCACGGCCGGTTCATCGCGCTGGACCCGAACATCCGCGCCGACCTGATCACCGACGCGGACGCCTACCGCGCTCGGTTCGCCTCCTGGCTGCCGTCGGTCGGGCTGTTGAAGGTCTCCGACGACGACGCCGAGTGGTTGGCCGGTGATCGAGATGTGCTCGCCGCGGCCCGCGACTGGCAGCGGCGCGGCCCGGCGGCCGTGGTGCTGACCCGCGGAGCCGACGGGCTGACCGCGGTCACCGGCGACGGCGAGCCGGTGACGGTGCCGGGGGTGCGCGCCCAGGTGGCCGACACCATCGGCGCTGGCGACACGGTGCAGGCCGCACTGCTGGCCTGGTTGCACCGCCACGACGCGCTGTCGGCGGACGCCGTGCGCGCGCTCGATGGCGCGCAGTGGGAGCAGGCGCTGGGGTTCGCCGCCGCCGCTGCCGCGGTCACCGTGTCGCGTCCGGGCGCCGAGCCGCCGTGGGCGAACGAGCTGTCGTGGTGACCCGACCGGCGGATACGTGCCTGAGGCCACCCTGTGAGCTCAACCGCGTCACCGCCGTTGGCCCCAGCGTCGGTTAGACCGATCGGATGGCCCTGATGGTCACGATGACCGTCCCGTCCGGCTCCGGAGCGTCGGGAATCGGACGCTGCGGGTGGTCGGATGTGATGTGATCGTGGTCCCACCTGCCAAAAAGCCGAAACGCGATTGCTGCGCTGGGACCCCACAGCGGTCTAGCGTGACAACTGACAGGACCCCAACGGGGTGGTGCTGCGGCGGTTCGGACACCCCGACCGGCGCGCGGGCGACAAATGAACGCAGCCCTGCCGCTTGGCTGGGCAACGCTGGTCGTCTTCAGCGCACCCCGACGAGCGCGAGAGGTTCCCGAATGCCCGACGACGTGACCGCCAAACGTACCGTCGCGCTGCGCTATGACGCCGGCGAGCACGAAATGCAGGTGACGCAGCCGACCGAGGGTGCGCCTGGTGTGGACCTCGGCAAGTTGCTGGCTCAGACCGGTTTGGTGACGTTGGATCCGGGCTTCGTCAATACGGCGGCCTGCACTTCCGACATCACCTACATCGATGGTGACGCCGGCATCCTCCGCTACCGCGGCTACCCGATCGAGGAGCTTGCGGCCAAGTCCAACTTCATCGAGGTCAGCTACCTGCTGATCTACGGTGAGCTGCCGACGCAGCAGCAGTACGACGACTTCGCCGAGCGGATCCGGCGGCACACCCTGCTGCACGAAGATCTCAAGCAGTTCTTCGACGGCTTCCCGCGGGACGCGCACCCGATGCCGGTGCTGTCCTCCGCGGTCTCCGCGCTGTCCACCTTCTACCAGGACAGCCTCAACCCCTTCGACCGGGACCAGGTGGAGCTGTCCACCGTCCGCCTGCTGGCCAAGCTGCCGACCATCGCGGCCTACGCCTACAAGAAGTCGGTCGGCCAGCCGTTCCTCTACCCGGACAACTCGCTCGGGCTGGTGGAGAACTTCCTCCGGATGACCTTCGGATTCCCCGCCGAGCCCTACGAGGTCGACCCGGTGATGACCCGCGCCCTCGACCTGCTGTTCGTCCTGCACGCCGACCACGAGCAGAACTGCTCCACGTCGACGGTGCGGATGGTCGGTTCGTCGGAGGCGAACCTGTTCGCCAGCATCTCGGCGGGCATCAACGCCCTGTTCGGCCCGCTGCACGGCGGCGCCAACAGCGCGGTGCTGGAGATGCTGGAAGGCATCAAGGCCAACGGCGGAGATGTCGACTCGTTCGTGAACCGGGTGAAGAACAAGGAGCCCGGCGTGCGGCTGATGGGCTTCGGGCACCGGGTGTACAAGAACTACGACCCGCGCGCGGCGATCATCAAGAAGACCGCCGACGAGGTGCTCAGCAAGCTCGGCGCCAACGACCCGCTGCTGGACATCGCCCTGAAGTTGGAGGAGAAGGCGCTCGCCGACGACTACTTCATCGCCCGCAAGCTCTACCCGAACGTCGACTTCTACACCGGGCTGATCTACAAGGCGATGGGCTTCCCGACGAAGTTCTTCACCGTGCTGTTCGCGCTCGGTCGGCTGCCCGGCTGGATCGCGCACTGGCGGGAGATGCTGGAGGACCCGGCCCGCAAGATCAGCCGCCCGCGGCAGGTCTACACCGGTTCGGCGGAGCGCGGCTACACCGAGATCGGCCAGCGCTGAATCGAAACCTGAATCCTTCCGCAGCCAGGTGCAGGTGAAGGGCACCTTTGACCGACTATGCCGGTCAAAGGTGCCCTTCACTCGGAAAAATCAACCGGCTGATACGCCGTGTAGGGCGCGCTCGACTAGTTCTTCCACTACCGGTCTGGCTGATTCGCGGTCTGCGGGGTTCAGTCCGACGCGGCTGCGCCGGTCCAGCACGTCGTCGGCGTCGAGCGCGCCTTCGTGCCGCACTGCCCACAGCACCTCGGCGGCGGTGAGCAGCAGGCCTGGCGCGACCGGTTCCGCCAGTTCCGGGTCGAGCTCGGCCAACGCCGCGACCCGCGCCGCCTCGGTGCCGTACTTCCCGACCAGCCGCGCGGTCGCCTCGATGTCGGTCAGGTGGCGGCGCGGCGCGGCCCCGACCAGGGCAACGGCCGCGGTGCGCGACGGCCCGGCGGAGAGCCCACCGGCACCGACCGCGGCATCGACGGCATCGGCGGCCATCTTCCGGTAGGTGGTGAGCTTTCCGCCGACCACCGTCACCACCCCATCCGGCGAGGTCAGCACGGCATGCCTGCGGGACAGGTCGGCCGACTGCTTGCGGCCCGGCTGCGCCAGCAGCGGGCGCAGCCCGGCGAACGAACCGAGCACGTGCTTGCGCTCCAACGGCTGGCCCAGCAGGTCGCGCACCGCCGCGAGCAGGAAGTCCACATCGGACTGCGGGACCTCCGGGACCGACGGGATCGGTCCGGGCACCGGCTCGTCGGTGAGCCCGAGCAGCGCGCGGCCGTCGGGCTGCGGCACGAGCAGCAGGAACCGTCCCGCGCCGCCCGGCATCGGCGCGATCAGCGCGGTTGCGGCAACCCCGGCGGCGTCCGCGTCGACCAGCAGGTGCGAGCCGCGCGACGGCCGCAGCTGGACATCCGGCGCGAGCTGCCCGGCCCAGACACCGGCCGCGTTGACGACCGAACGGGCCCGGATCCGCAGCGACCCCCCGCTGCGCTGGTCAACCACATCGGCACCATCGCCGTCGAGCTGCCGCACGCGCGCGCGGGTGAGGATGCGTGCGCCGAAACCGGCGGCGGTGCGCGCGAGCGCGACGACCAGGCGCGCGTCGTCGACGAGCTGACCGTCGAAGCTGAGCAGGCCGCCGCGCAGCTCTGCGGAGCGCAGGCCCGGGACGAGGGCGAGCGCCTCCGCGGCCGGGATCCGCCGCGGTGGCGGGAGCACGTCCGCGGGGGTGCGGGCGGCGCGGCGCAGCGCGTCTCCCGCGTGCAGCCCGGCGGCCAGCAGCAGTTCGCGGCGGCGCGACATGCTGCCGTGCAGCGGGATGAGCTGCGGGAGCGTCCGCACCAGGTGCGGCGCGGTGCGCGTCATCAGCACGTTGCGTTCGACGGCGCTTTCGTGGGCCAGCGCGATGTCACCGTGGGCCAGGTACCGGAGTCCGCCGTGCACGAGCTTGCTGGACCAGCGGGAGGTTCCCCAGGCGAGGTCTTCGGCTTCGACGAGCGCGACGGACAGTCCGCGGGCCGCCGCGTCGAGGGCCACCCCGGTGCCGGTGACCCCACCGCCGACCACCAGCAGATCCACTTCTCCTTCGGCCACCGCGGACAGATCGGCGGTGCGGCGCGCGGCGTTCAGCGAGGTGGCGCGCAGCGAACCGGCGGGCAACGGCGTGGTGATCATCGAAACTCCGGACGGATCGGTGTGGTACCGGCGGCCTGCCCCGGATCAACCGGTGGCAGCCGGGTGCGGTCACGCATGGGAGGCCTCCGGGCGCAGGGCCGCGTCGAGCAGCCGGGTGAGTTCGGCGGTCAGGGCCGTCGGGTCGATGCCGCTGGCGGCCGGACCGGTGGAGATGACGAACGACTGGACCAGCAGCAGCAGGGCGCGCGCCTGCACGGCGGGGTCGGCGCGGCGGATCGATCCGTCCGCGTGCCCCTGCACCAGGTACTCGCGGAGGAATCCCTCGGCGGCGAGTTGGGTGCTGCCGAACCGATCGACCAGGTACGGCAGCAGCAGTTCGGCATCGGTGTCCAGGACGCGCTGCAACAGCGGCGCGGACTGCAGCAGCCGAACGCCGTGCACGGTCGCGGTGACCAGGCGGTGCCGGGCGGTGCCGGTCGCGTGTTCGGCGCTGGCCAGCTGGAGGATCTCGCTGAACTCCACCGTCATCAGCGCGGTGACCAGGCTGTCGACGTCGGGGAACCGGCGGTACAGCGTCATCCGGCTGACCCCGGCGCGGCGCGCGATGTCGGTCAACGTGGTGCGCCGTACGCCGTTGGTGAGCACGCACTCCCGCGCCGCGCGCAGCAGGTCGGCCTCGCCGACCCGGTTCGGCGCCGGGCGGCCCCTGCGCTGCACGCTGTGACACTGCGACGTCATGTGTAACACTGTACTGGTGACGGGCCTGATCGAACACACCCTGCGCGGCAGCTGGACCCCATCGGGTGCGGCGGCTGCGCCGTTGTCCGCTCCGGCGCTGCGCTGGTTGCGGCAACGCATCGGGCTGGCGGAGACCGCGACTCCGGCGGTACCCGCCTCGCTGCTCGACGTCCCGGACAGCGCCTTGCCGGACGCGGCCCGAGCCGAGTTCGCGGCGCTGATCGGCGAGCAGCACGTGTTGACCGACGCGGCCGCGCGGCTCGGTCGGGCCGGTGGGCTGTCCTATTCCGACCTGCTCCGACGGCGGGGCGGCACCCGCTTCGCGGTTCCCGACGCGGTGCTGCTGCCGACGGATCCTGACCTGGTGCAAGGAGTTCTGCAGAGCTGCGTCCGCCACGACATCGCGGTCGTCCCGTTCGGCGGCGGCACCTCGGTGGTCGGCGGCGTCGATGCGCTGCGCGGCGACAAGGCCGCCGTCGTGGCGCTGGACCTGGCCCGGCTGGACCGGTTGGTCTCGCTCGACCCGGGCTCGCGGATCGCGGTGGTGCAGGCCGGAATGCGCGCGGTGGAGGCGGAAGCACTGCTGACCGCGCACGGTTTCACGCTGGGCCACTTCCCGCAGTCCTTCGAGCGGGCCACCATCGGCGGGTTCGCCGCGACCCGCTCGGCCGGGCAGGCGTCGGCGGGTTACGGCCGGTTCGAGGACATGGTGCAGGGTGTGCGGCTGGCGACCCCGGTCGGCGAGTGGCGGCTCGGGGTGGCCCCGGCTTCGGCGGCGGGCCCCGACCTGCGGCAACTCGCGATCGGCAGCGAGGGCGCGCTCGGCGTGATCACCGAGGTGGCGCTGCGAGTTCGGCCCGCGCCGGTCCGCAGCCGGTACGAGGCGCTCGTGCTGGACGGCTGGCAGGCCGGGGTGGATGCGGTGCGCACCCTCGCGCAGGCACGCGTGCTGGCGGACGTGACTCGGCTGTCCGATGTGGACGAAACTGAGGTGCAGTTCGAGCTCTCCGGTGGGCTCAAGGCTCGCGGGCTGAAGTCCTTCTTGCGGGGCAAGGGAATCCGGCATCCCTGCCTGCTGGTGCTCGGCTGGGACGCGGGTTCGCGCGCTGAGCTGAAGCAACGGCGCGCCGCGACCCGGCACGCGTTGCGCGACGCCCGCACGGTGCGCCTCGGCCGTCCGGTCGGCGAATCCTGGCGATCGCACCGCTTCGCCGGACCGCGACAGCGGGACGCGCTGCTGGACCGCGGCGTGTGCGTGGAGACGCTGGAGACCGCGGCGCACTGGGCCGGGCTCAGCGAGCTGCGCTCGGCGGTTCGGACGGCGCTGGTGCGAAACCTGCGGGAAGACGGCCGGAAGCCGATCGTGATGTGCCACATCTCGCACGCTTACGAGACGGGCGCGTCGCTGTACTTCACCGTGCTGGCGGCCCGCGACACCGAGGATCCGCTCGGGCAGTGGCAGCGCGCGAAGACGGCCGCATCGGAGGTCATCGCCGGGCGCGGCACGATCACCCACCACCACGCGGTCGGCGCCGACCACCTGCCGTGGCTGGGCGAGGAGATCGGTGACGTCGGCGCGGCGGTGCTCGCGGCGGCGAAGCGGGCCGTCGATCCGACCGGAATCCTCAACCCGGGCAAGCTCATCCGGCCAACGCGCTGATCGCCCGGTAGCGGTAACCGAGCCTGCGGTACACCTTGAGCGCGGGCTCGTTGTCCGCGTCGACCATCAGCGCCACCGCGCCGTCGCGGGCGAGTTCCCTGGTCAGGAAAGCGCAGACCATTGTGGACAATCCCATGCCCCGGTGGTCGGGATGTGTTGTGACACCGGAGATGTAGCGGAGTCCGGGTGCTGGCCAGGAATCTCCGCCGACGGCGAGCGGTGTCCCGTCGGCGGCGCGGATCCCGGCCCACCGGCGGGCTCCGGGGTCGTCCGGGAACAGGTACGAGCCCGGATTCGCCTTGCGGAGCAGGCTGTCGATCGCGTCCTCGTCGTTGGCGGTGAGCCATTCGACCTCTGGTGCCGCAGTGCTCGGCGGTTCGGTCGCGAGGTGCATCCACCCGAAGGTCGCCAGCACCTCCAGCCCGAGGCGGGTGGCGACCTGCTCGGCGAGCCCTGCCTCCGCCAGCGGGCGGAGCCGGTCGTCGGGCAGTGCGGGCAGAACCTGCTTGAGCAGTTCGACCGCGTCGTCGGAGGTGCCGGTGTAGAGCACGCGGTTGTTGCGGTTGAGCTTCGGGGCGTACACGGCGACGGCGCTGCCGTGCTGCCACGCGGCTCCGGTGTCGTGCGGGTAGTCCGATGTCAACGCCTGCGCACCCCAGCGCACCAGCAGATCACCGGTGGCCTCGGCAACCTCGTCCGCGGAACGCAACTCCTGCATACCCCGATCATGCCAAGCGCCCATGGACAGCCGGTCCAGCGGGACCCGGGGTTCGTGGCGACCGCTGCGCACGGGCTGACCGATCAGTTCCGCTGCAGCGAGGCCTAGGGCAGCCGCACTCGGCGTCGCCAGGCTCGGCGTTGGACTGCTGCTGGACGTCGTTCATGCCAGCGCAGTATCCGATGCCATGCCGCCCTCACGACCCCTTCTTGCGGCGCGGGCGCAGATTTGCGGCGAAGCGCCGCTTCTCCAGGGCGTCGTGCAGCGCCAGGTAGGCGCTCTGGACCTCGCGGCGGGACTGCTCCGGGGTGGCCGGTGGTGCGCTGCGGTCCGGTTCCGGCATGGCCGTGACCTGCATCCACCGCTCGTTCCACAGCGCTTCCATCGCGGCCTTCCACCGCTTGCGCACGTCGTCGGCTACCTGCTTGCGCCGCTCGTCGGCGGCCTCCCGGCGCTTGCGCCCCGCCGCGACCGCCTCGCCGAGCTCACCAGCCCGCTCGCGCTCGTGCCGACGCAACTGCTGGGCGGCGGCGCTGGCCAGCGCGGTGATCTCCTTGTACTGGACCGAAGCCGGAACCTGCTCAGTCACCCGCTTCCTCCCGGATCTCTTCGCGCAGCACGACCTCCGACCGCTGGACCGGCACCGCCGGTGCGGGCTTGCTCTCCTCGCCGAGGTCGAACGGCAGGATCACCTCGGGTCGGGAATGCACCGCGCGGTCGAAGAACAGGCCGCGGCGCGCCCGCGGCGACCAGTTGACCACCTGCCCGGCCGCGAACGCGGCCAGCTCCTGGCCGTGCACGTCGAAGGCGACCCAGGCGCCGATGTCGTCCACCGGGCCCATGCCGAGGGTGTTCTTCACCCGCTGCGCGCTGCGCCACCAGCCGATCACGTGCACCCGCAACTCCGGACCCTGCTTGAGGATCTTCCGCAGGTGGTCCGTCCCGCTGACGCGGGTGGTCGGATCCTTGCGCTCCAGGGTGGTGTGCGCCGCGTCGGCGGCGTAGAGCACCAGGCAGTGCGGCGCGTCCGAGCCGGACCGCTGGTCGATCGTGCCCGCCAGCGCCGCCAGCGTCGTCGCGATGCCGTCCAGGCCGACCACGTCGACGTCGTGCCCGTCGCTGCGCAAGGCCTCGACGACGCTCTTGACGTCGTCGTCCACGTCGTCCAGCAGCCCGGCGATGGTGAACTTGATGCTGCCCGGAACGTATTGGCGGGCGAGGGAAAGCGCCGCCGCGCCGAGCACGCTGGTCGCATCCACCCGCACCGAACCGATCACCGCGACGTTGCGCCCCGGCGATCGGGTGAACTGCACGGTCGCGGCCGTGCCACCCACGTCGATGACCTGCCCGAGCAGGACCTTCGGCGTCACCACCGGCGCCCGCAGTCGCGCGTAGTCGTCCAGTGTGGACAGTCGTGGCAGGTTCGAGCCGTCGAACAGCCTCGGTGGCACCGCGGTGTCGCTGCGCTGCTTCCACAACTCCAACTGCAGCGCGTCGAAGGTGCCCTTCGCGGTCGCGTCCGGAATCCGCGCGATCTCGTTGCCGTGCTTGACACCCGACTCGTGGTTGACGACCGCGTGCCAGCGCGGCAGCTCCAGCGCCGCGAGGTTCTGATCGGCCAGCACCCGTCGGGCCTTGGGCAGCGCGATCCGCAGGATGAACTGCTCGAAGATCGCGGGCTTGCCCCAGAACGCCTCGATCCCGGACACGTCCTGACTGGCCAGCACGAGGTGGATGCCCTGCGAACGGCCGCGCCGCGCGACGTCCTCCAGCAGCGTGGCGGCCTGCGCGGTCACCGGATCGCGTTCGGCGAACAGGTACTGGAACTCGTCGATCACGGCGACGATCCGCGGCCAGCGGCCGGTCGGGTCCTCGGCGCGCAGTTCCTCCAGCTTGGTGACCTCGTACTGCTTCGCGATCGCCGCCCGCCGCCGCATCTCGTCGGCCAGGAAGCGCAGCAGCGCCAAGCCGAATTCGCGGTCGGTGTTGACGTTCACCCCGACCAGCTGGGCGTGCGGCAGCCAGCTCGGGTCCCGACGACCCGGCGTGAACTGGGCGAACGACACGCCTTCCTTGAAGTCCAGCAGGTACAGCTCCAGCTCGTCCGGCGAGTAGCGAGCCGCGAGCCCACCGAGCATGCCGTAGAGGAAGTTCGTCTTCCCCGAACCGCTGGGGCCGCCGATCAGGGTGTGCGGACTGCCGTCGCCGAGGGTGATCCACACCGGCTCGCCCTCGCTGAACCCGACCGGCGCCTGCAACCCGGACGTCGACCGATGCGCCCAGAACTGGTCGGGCACCAGGTCGTCGAAGGTCCGCACCCGAGCCCGCCGGGCGAGGAACGCCTCCGCGATCACCGAGCACGCCTTGGTGACCTCGTTGCGGGACGGGGATTCGTCCAGCTGCACCACTGCTTCCTGGCCGGTCATGCTGGTGCGCGCCCGGTCGCCGCCGAGCAGCCGGACGGATTCGATCGCGCTGTTCACGGTCAGCGACAGGTCCACGACGATCAGCTGGATGCCGCAGGCCAGGCCGCTGCGGGCGATCCGTTGCAGCTGTTGTTGCTGGTCCTCGCGCAGTGGCTCGCCGTTGCCGAACAGCACCGCGACGCGCCACGGCTCCGACCGGTGCCCGGTCTCCGCGGCCAGCGCCCGCAGCGAGATGTGGCCGCCGAGCAGCGCGCTGGTGTGGATCCGCCGGATGTGGTCGGAGAGCGCTTCGAGCACCTCGTCCAGCCGAGTCGGATCGTGCGCGGTGAGCAGGCCCGCGCGGGTCAGCGGGTACAGGCCGGGCAGCGTTCCGGTCAGCTGTGCGACATCCCAGACGTGGATCCGCACCAGGCCGGGCTGGAAATGGCTGAGCAGCCGCAACAGCAGGTTCTGCACCAGGGTTTCGGCGGCTTCGGGGTTCCCGTCGGTGGTGATCCGCAGGTGCGACTCGTCCAGCAGCGGGACCGCGGCTGGGAAGGGTTGCGGATCCGGAGAGTCCGGGAGGGTCGCGGTGCCGATCCGCCAGAGTTCCGGCGCCGGTGCGGCGGCGTCTCGGGTGCCGATTTCGCCGAGCCAGTCCGGCCACGGTGCTCCCGCGGTGCCCGGCGCGGCCGCGGCCACGAGCTGGGTGAGCTGCTCGGGGCCCTGCTCGGTCCACGCCGCGTAGATCTCGGCCCGGTCCCGCAACGCTTCTCGCATCGCGGCCCGGAATTCGGGGTTGTCCGGATCGGCGATCTCCGCCGGATCGCGCTCCGCGGCGGCCACCCCGACCTGCGCGATGCGCAGCGCGAATTCCTGCTGCGCGCATTCGGCGAAGACGCGGGCGTGCTCGTTGTCGGCAGCTCCGAGCGCGGTTGCGACGCTGGCGCGCAGGCGCTCGAAGGCTGCTTTGACCCGACTCCGCCGCTCGTTGCGTTTGCCCACACCGCACCTCGGAACCCGTGTTACAGACCGTGATCAAAATACCACCCGGCGATAGTCCGGGCAGGCCCCCTACACGCCGATGCACATGGTGGAATGCGGCGAGGTTGAGCGCTGAACGCAGATTCGGCGCTGCGTACTACAGTCGAGTGGCGAAGTCGCGCACCGTGTCGAGTATGTGCTCGATCATCGCCTGCGTTCGCTCGATCTGGTCATCTGCGCGGTGCAGGCCCGGTGGGACCACGGTCTCCGGGTGTTCCGGGTCCAGTTTCACCAGCGCCTGCTCCGCCTCCGCCAGCGCTGCGCGGCTGGTTGCGAGGTGGACACCAGCTTCTTCCAGGTGTTCCGCCACGCGTTGCAGCGCTTGGATGAGTTCGTCGACTGCCGACACCGCGCTACAGCCGACCCGCGTAGCCCTCGGTGGAGGTGATCGTGGCGCCCAGCGTGCCCTGCGCGCCGCTGATCGTCTGCATCACCTCGGCGAGCATGCCGTGCGCGTGTTGCATCTCCTCCTGGGTGCTGCCCTGGGTGGCATTGACCAGAGCGGCCTGGGCCTCTTCCAGCACGAGGGTCGTTTGCTGCAGGGCGGCGATGCCTTCCTGCATCTTCTGGTTGGCCAACGAAATGCCTGCGCGAACTTCTTCCACGCCTGCCATCTGGTTTCCGGTCCTCCGAGGTGCACGACGCTGTATCGGTCCACAAGTTAGCGCTCGACATCGCCGGGTTCGCAGGCAGGTCGGCACAGTTGATCACGGTTCGATCGCGGCGCGTGACGACCTGCGGAATTGATCACTCGGCAGGGCAAAAGTCGAGGTGGATCCGTGTTCGACGGCCACCGATCGGGGTTGGAAACGGTATCGGTCAGGTGTCGGTCATCCCCGATCCGAAGTGTCCACTGTGGATTTTCGGCTGCTCGGTCCGTTCGGGTCCGCGTCGGTTGCCGAGACCTCTATCCCGGCGACTCCGGACGGCGGCAGCGGCGCGGCCGACCACCGCGCGACGGCGCGCCGCTCGTCGACCTGCAGCCGCGACCAGCCGCTGCCGCCGAGGGTGGAAACCGCGCCGAGCACGATCTCCGCGAGATCGCCCAGCGCCGGTCCGAGGTCCATCGACACCTGCACCAGCGGTGGATCCACGGTGTACTCCAGGATCGTGGCGGCGCGCGATAGCCGACTGGCCACCGCCCGCGCGGGCCACTCCGCGCCCGCCCGGCGCTCGGTGACCACATCCACCCGCAGGTGCAGGCGCGGTCGCGGGTTGCCCAGCTCGTCGAGATCGCTGAGGCCCGGCGTGATCTGCTCGTCCGGCTCGTCCGGATCGGCGTCGTCGGATCTGCTGAGCAGGATGGAACCCCCGGCCCACACCTCGACGAGCAGGCGTTCCCCGTCATCGACCAGATCGGCCACCAGGTCCGGGTGGTCGACCACGGTCCACGCGGTCGGCGGCTCGCAGGACACCCGGTGCCGGGCGTAGTCGGGACCCAGTTCGCGGAGGAAGTTGCGCACCGCGCGGGACAGCCCGGCGACGTGTTGCCCGGTTTCCGCGCAGGCCCGGCTGATCGTGACCGACCAGCAGCCGGGCTCCTCGTCGGAGCAGTCGCCGGATGCCACGATCCGGCCGCCGATGCGTTGCACCAGGCCACGGCATGCGGCGCGCGCCGACCGCTCGTCGTCGGCCCCGACGACGACGGTGATCAGCAGTTCGATCTCGGTGTTCTCAGCCATCGCGGGAGGCATTGTCCCGCATGATCGCGGCGAGTCGAACGGATGATCAGGTGAAGTCGAGTAACGGACTTCCGGCGCTCACCCGGCGAGGTGCGCTGCGGGCGCCGCTCCGCCTGGTCCGGAAGCCCGCGACGCGGCCCGGTTCAGGTCCCGTCGGATTCGGACTCGGGCTTGGGCTCGGCCTCCGACTCGGCGCGCTGCTCCTGGCTGTAGTGCTGGTAGAGCTCGCGGCCTTCCTGATCGGACAGGTGACCGTGTTCGGCCTCGACGCGCGGCGCGTTCTTCACCCGCTCCTTGGAGACATCCAGGTCGAGGCGGTTCTCCTCGGTGGATGCGCCGGTGAGCGGGACGAAGGTCTCCCGAACCCCGAACATGCCGATCCGGACGGTCACCCACTCCGGCTGGTGGGTCGCATCGTCGACGTAGACGTTGCCGACCCGACCGATCCGGTTGCCGTCGCGGTCGAACACCGGAGTGCCGATCAGGTCCTGTGCGCGCTCGACGTCCATGACCAACCTCGCTTGATCCACACCCGCCCCGGCGGCGATGTGGAGCCGCTGGAGGCCGACATCCGTCGACCTCCTCAAGCTGCCTGCGGTAGGTCTGACCTGCAACTGCGCAACCGACACGCCTCACCCGAACAGGTATCAGGACGAGGTGAAGGGCACCTTTCACCAACTAACTTGGCGAAAGGTGCCCTTCACCCCTGTACCGGTTGGGTGCGGCGCTCGAAGGGGTCGGGGCTTGGCTTCAGGTGTTGAGGGCGCGGGCTATGAAGGTGAGGACATCGCCCATCACCTCGGCCTTGTTGGTCTCGTTGAACAGCTCGTGTCGGGCGCCCGGGTAGATGTGCTCGTGGAACTCGTTGCCCCGGATGCGGTCGATGCCGGTTCGGGTGTCCGCCTCCGGCACCAGTTCGTCGTCCTCGCCGTGCACCCAGAGGGTCGGCTTGTCCAGCGTCGGCCCCTCGTTGATGGCCAGCAGGCAGTCGTCGATCGCCTGCAGCGTGGCCCGCTTGAACGGGCCGTGCCAGACCAGCGGATCGGTGACGTACGCGGCGCCGACCTCGGGATCGCGGGACAGCGTGGCCGGATCGATCGGAGTGTCCGGGATTTCGTCGTGCTCCAACAGGTCGAGCACGTGCCAGGTGCCCAGCACCGGCGCGGAGAGCACCACCGCCGCCAAGTGCTGCTGGTGCTCCTGGGCGTAGCGCGCGGCGAGCATCCCGCCCATCGAGTGGCCGATGAGGACGACCGGGAGCTCCGGGTGCTCGGCGGCGACCTCCTGCCGGAGCGTCTCCAGATCGGCCACGATCGTCTCGGCGTCCTCGAAGTACACCCGGTCACCGGATGAACGACCGTGCCCCAGGTGATCCGGTGCGTACACCAGGGCGCGGGCACCGGCCAGCTGCTCGGCGACCCACTGGTACCGGCCGGAGTGCTCGCCGTACCCGTGCGCGATCAGCGCGATCCAGCCGGGGTTGGCCGCCGACCACGTCCGCACCACCAGCTCGCCGAACCGTCCGGTGACCTCTCGATCAGTTGACTCGATCATCTCGCCACCCCAGCACACCTCATCCGGCCGGGCCAGCGTTTCGGCGCATTTCGCGGCACGTCGATCTGCGCTGCTCGCGCCGGATTTCCGCGCCGAGCACCAGGCGCGGAAAACTGCGGGTGCGCGGCGAACCGCGCACCCGCAGGGCTGGCATTACTGGTGGTAGGCGCTGTTGTCGATGGCCCCGAAGCCGCAGACCGGGCCGGAGTTCCAGGTGATGCTGAGCGGGTCGGTTTCATCCGGCGGGATGACCTCGGCGCGTACCGGGGTCGGCTGGCACGGACCATCGGTCGGCTCGCCCTCGTGCGGCACCGCCGTCCAGTGCAGTACGGCGCGGGCCGTCTCGCCGGGATCCAGCGTGATCAGCGACGGGCCGGGGTTCGGGGTGCGTTGCATGGTGGTGGGCAGCGGTTGGCCGGACTGGTCGATCAGCTGCACCCCGCCGTAGCCGTAGAGGGTGCAGGTTTCGTTGCTGGAATTGCGCAACACCAGGTCGGCGTAGCGCTGTCCGGCACCGGCGTCGGGTTGTCCCAGCGAACCGCTGAGCATCGACGTGTGGCAGCGCCCAACCTCGTTCGGCTCTGGGGCTGCCGCGGGCGGTTCCGGTGGTGTCTGGTTGGTCTGGTCGCCGGTGTCGAGCGTCGGGGGCACCGGCCGCGCATCCGAGCCGCCGGCCGGTGGTGCGGGTTGTCCGATCGGTGGCGGTGTTGTGATCACTTGGCCGCTCTGTCCGCCCGGTTGGCCGCAGCCGGTCATCAGCCCGGCGATCAGCAGCGCTCCGGACGCCTGGAGCGTCCGCAGGCCGATGCTCCGCAGTCGGTGCGGGGTCACGGTGACCACCTCCAGTCCCCATCCTCACGGCGGGGTCGTCGGTAAATTCTCTGCTGTTATCAAGACGCCCGGCGCTCGGGAGGGTTGCTCGTCCGCATCGATTTTCTCGCCTGTGGCAACCGCGTGACCTGCGAGTCGGCATCTACTCTGCCTGCCGCGATCGCCGCCCGCGACCAGAGCAGCGAGTGGTCCCCTGCTGCGCCGAATAGGTCGTATTGCGACCGGTTGCAAACCCGATGTGAGTAATTCGGCGCGCCAGGAATCAGCCACGTCTCGCTCGTTTATCGACCAATTGGGTGGCGATCTTGACCTGAACGGCGGGACTGCCCGTTTGCGCGAATTCGATAGTTTGGGGGCCAGCAGTAGGCCAAAGTTCAGGGGGTTGATCATGGCCGAGCGTATTCCGGGCATCGACGTCGCGCGATATCAGGGGGAGCCTGACTGGGGGGCGGTTCGCGGCGCCGGATTCGTCTTCAGCTACATCAAGGCGACCGAGGGCGTCGGGTACGTCAGCCCGACGCTGGACGCCCAGCTAGCCGGTGCCCGTGGCGCCGGGGTCGTCACCGGGCTTTACCACTTCGCCCGCCCGGACACGAATTCCCCGCAGCAGGACGCGGGTGAGTTCGCCGCCCAGTTGGCGCGGTTGAACTCCAGCGCGGCCGGGAATCTGCCGCCGTGCCTGGACATCGAGACCGACGCGCCGAACCTGGGCCCCTGGGTCAAGGGGTTCATCGACGCGATCCGCGGGCACACCGGTCGCAACGAGGTGGTGGTGTACGCCTCGACGTCGTGGTTCCAGGGCAAGCTCGCCCCGGAGACCTGGGTCGACCCCGGCGTGTTCCTGTGGGTCGCGCACTACGGACGACCGCCGGGCGAACCGGGCTACCTCACCGACCGGGTTGTCATGCACCAGCACGCCTCGGACGGGCAGGTGCCGGGGATCGCGGGCAACACCGACCTGAACGTCTCGCTGGTCCCGCTGGAGGTGCTGACCGGGGCCGGTGCGCCGCCCCCGCCACCGCCGCCTCCGCCGCCAGCGGAGACCTACGTGGTGCAGCCGGGGGACACGCTCTCCGAGATCGGGCAGCGGTTGGGCGTGGACTGGCGGGAGATCGCGCGGGTCAACGGCATCGCCGACCCGGACCTGATCTACGTCGGTCAAGTGCTGAAGATCCCGCGCTGACGGCCGCGCAACGCCGCGCGGTTCCCAAAACGTTACTGCTGGGTACATCATTGCCGTCCGTTCGCGATCAGCACCGACTACCGTTTTTCGCGTGACGTCGCGCAAGGCGGAGGTGAACGCGATGGCGGGTGCAGTCGAACTGGTCCGTGGCCACTGGACGCGTGGTGAGCCGGGTCGGGATGCGCCCCAGCAGCTCGTGATCGCGCTCTACCGCTGGTGGGTGGTCGCGATGGTGTTCAAGATCGCGGGCGCCACGTGGGACATCTGCTGGCATTTCCGGTGGCTGCGCGACGACTTGGCGCCGCCGCACCTGATCAACACGGTCGGCACCGTGATCGTCATCGGCCTGGTGATCTTCCACACCTACACCGGGATCGGCGTGGATCGCGTGACGCTGCGCTTCATGCAGTGGGGGGTCGGCATCTTCCTGGTGGCCGCGCCGCTGGACGTGATCAACCACCGGATCAACGGGCTGGACATCACCGCGTGGAGCCCGTCGCACGCGCTGCTCTACCTCGGCACCGGGCTGATGAGCATCGGCCTGATCCGCGGCTGGGCGCGCTGCGGCGGGGACGACCGGTACTTCTACCCGATCACCTGCTTCCTGTGGTTCACGGTGGTGGACAACTTCTTGTTCCTGAACCAGCACCAGGAATACGGCGTGCTGGGGCTGGCGGCCTGGGATCGCGGAACGCCCTACGCCGAGGACAGCCTGCTGCAGTTCGCCGCCGATGACCTGGGCCGACCGCTGGACCGGATCGCGGTCGAACACTTCACGCTGCCGGTGCCGGACTGGGTGTATCCGAGCTGGGCGACGATCACCGCGCTGGGCACGCTGTTGCTGGCGCGGCGACTGGTCGGGCGGCGGTGGACCGCGACGACCATCGCCGCGGGCTACCTGGTTTTCCGTTGTGTGGCTTGGGGATTGCTGGCGGCCGCTGGCTTCCCGATCTCGACCGTGCCGTTCTTCCTGCTCGGCGGGGCGCTGGCGATCGACCTCTCGTTCCGGTTCGCACCGCGGATCAGGCCGTTGGCCGGGGCCGTGATCGTGACCGTGGTGACGTACGCGGCCCTGTGGTTGCAGCAGACCTACCTCGCGGCGCCGCCGGTGGACTACTCCTCGGTGCTCTACGCGGTGGTCTTGTTCGCGGCGGTCTGGTCGGTCATCGCCTATCTGCTCGACACCGAGCACGGTCGCCGGAGCTGGCAGCGGCTGGCGTCGCGCGGTCAGATGATGACCGGGGAGCGGGAGAGCACGATGCCCAAACCGTAAGCGGCGCCCATCACGCCGACCTCGGCGGCGGCCCAGCCGATGAACGCGGTGCGCTGGTGGCGGGCGATGCGGGGCAGCAGGCGGAAGCGCAACTGCGACGCCACCGCGCCCAGCACCACCAGACAAGCGATCTTGGCCAGGATGATCTGGCCATAACCCGTTGTCACCAGGCCGGGCAGGCCGACGCCCGGCGTGATGATCAACTCCATCAGGCCGTTGAACAGCCCGGACAGTCCCACCACGAAGATCGCGATGGTGGCCAGTTTCGAGAAGCGCGGCAGCGCCACGGCGAGCAGCCCGCGGTGCGGCGCGACGAACAGGGCGACGGCCGCCAGGCCACCGGTCCACATCGCCGCGGCGATCACGTGCAGCTCCATCGAGATCATGCTGAAGTCGTGGTACTGCCAGTCGGTGGCGTGGCCGGTCAGCGGCATCGGCAGCAGGCCGAGCAACGCCGCGATGGTGCGCAGCTCCGCCGGGACCGTCTCCCCGAACCGGACCGCGAGCAGGCCCAGCACCGCGCACAGCAGCCCGGCGCCAGCGCTGATCAGCAGGCCGGGACCAGCCGGGACGCTCGCGATGTAGCCGATCAGCAGTTCGGTGGTCAGGGTGCGGTCCGGGCTCAGCTCCGCGGCCTGCAGCACCAGCGACAGCAACGAGCTGAGCATCCAGACCAGTGCGGTGATCACGGTGATCCGCCGGGCCACCGACATGACCGGCTCGGTGTGCTTCGGGCGGTCGAAACCCAGCAGCTTCGGCAGCAGGCTCAGCCCGACGGTGGCCAGGGCCGACACGTCGAGCAGCACCCGCGCGGTGGGCAACCCGAAGCGCACCCCGGGCGGCAGTTCGGGCAGGCCCGGAATGGTTTCGACCGCGGTGTAGGCGGTGGCGGCCAGTGCCGTGCACAGCGCACCGCCGAGCAGCGCCGCCACCACGGCGGCCCTGGAGCCGCGCGGACTGTGCTCCGCGCCTTCGGTTCGGCGCTCCCGTGCCGGGGTCCGGCTGTGCTGGGAGACGGCTTCAGAGTCGGCAGCCACCGGTGCATCGTCTCACCCGGACGAGGACTCTTCGCCGGTCGGGCCGGAAGACTGGCTGGATTTGATCACCGGTCGTGACCGAATTGTTTCGGTGTGCTAAGAGTTCGCTGGACGTGATGTTGTCGCCATGTCGTATCGGTCACCGTTTCCGGCGCTGAATAGTTGATCTTCATTTTTTGCGATTTACCTGCTGGCGGGGTGTTTTCGCCGGTGCGTCAGGAATCGGTGAGTTTGTCGGTGCGGCGGCGCTGTTCTGGGTCGGCCCGGGATGTGATGTGTTGCTGACAAAGTCCTCAGCATCGTTGTTCTACAGTCGTGCACGTGTATCCGGCGGACAGTGCAGAAGCGCACGCGGGGGGCGCGTCCGGCGCACCTCGATGCGTTGCGGGTGCAACGATTCCTGGGTTCTTTCCGCTCGATTCGTCGAGTCGTCGACTTTCGTTCACCGGATCGGTTCGTGCTTATTCGTCTGGCGTTTCACGACCCGCCGCAAATTCGTGCTTTGCTGTATTGCCCCCCGAGCGTGTAAGGGTGGGAGTGCGGGTTACCCGGATGGTCGGGGAGTTCGACGCGGTACCGGGTTTCGCCAGGTCTGGCGGGGCAGCGGGGCGGCTCCTGGGGGGTCGCGGCCCCGCGGTCCGGCGGACGCCCCAGAGTGCGAGCCTGGAACGTCTCAGGGAAATTGGGGGTCCGACCCCGGATGTGAGTCGGACTCGCGAGACGCGAGATTGAGCGGTGTGGACGGACAGCGAAGGCGACAGCCAGCGGGTTCGGAGCCCGGTACGGGTAGCAGGCCGACGCGGCGGACGCCGCGAGGCTCGACAGCGGGACGTGCCATGAATCGCGCACTAGGGTGTCCGGTAGTCGAACGTTCCCACTGCCTGGTGAAAAGGACTGACCCAGTCGTGTACCACCAGCCGACCAACGCTGCAGGGCGTGGTCCGCGATGACTGCGCTCGCGGTGGTGCTCGCCGCACTGGGGGCCTGCGGATACGCCGTGGGGGCGCGGCTGCAGCACGCAGCGGTGCACGACACGATCGACGGTCGCGGGCTCGGCCTGCGGCATCAGGTCCAGCTCATCCGCAACCCCCGCTGGTTGGCCGGATTGGCTGCGCTCGGCAGCGGCGCGCTGTTGCACGCGTGTGCGCTCGGGCTGGCACCGCTGAGCGTGGTGCAGCCGATCGGCGTGCTCGCGTTGCCGATCACCGTGCTGCTCAACCTCCGGCAGCAGGGCATCCGGGCCCGAGACCTCAACCCCAACGTCGCATTGGCGGTGGCTGCCGCCACCGGTGGCGTGGCCGCCTTCGTGCTGCTAGCCGTTGGCAGCGCGACGGCGACACCGGTCGCCGGGGACGACCAGTTGCTGGCTACCCAGCTGGTGGCCGGGGCCGTCCTGGCGCTGGGCGTGCTGGCCGTGCTGACCCGCTCGAAGGTGCGCTGCATCTTCTTCGCCGCCGGATGCGCGGTGGCGTACGGATACGTCTCATTGCTGATGCGCGCGGTCGCGCAGCAGCTGGGCACCACCGAACTGCTGGACATCAATCCGCTGCCGCTGCTGGGCATCGTCGTGGCGATGCTGGTGGGCGGTTGGCTGCTGCAGCACGGGTACGCCAGCGGTCCGCCGGACCTTGTGGTGGCCTGCCTGACCGTGATCGACCCGCTGGTGGCGGTCGGGCTGGGCATCGGATTGCTCGGCGAGGCCGACCGGGTGAGCACCTGGACGGCCGCCGGTGAGGCCCTGTGCGCGGTGGTGGCCTGCGCGGGTGTGTTCGCGCTGGCCCGGTACCACCCAGACACCCAGGAAAGTCGCGTGCCCGCCACTGTGACCGGCAGCAGTGATCTTGCCGGACCAAGTTCGACAGATCGTCCTGACGGGAGTTCCACTTGACTTCGCAACCGTTCAGCGGGCGCCAGCTGCGGATCGTGGTCGGCGCCACCACCTACCCGCCCGATGTGAACGGGGCGGCCAACTTCGGCCACCGCCTGGCGACCGGGCTCTCCAGCCGTGGTCACGACGTGCACGTGGTCTGCCACTCGACCGACCGGGAGGCGCGCACCGAGGTCGAGGACGGCGTGACGGTGCACCGCGTCGCCTCCTACGGCTCGCCGTTCCACCCGTCGATCCGGGGGATCATGCCGTGGCAGGCGGCGCGAGCCGACCGGCTGCTGGCCGAGATCCAGCCCGACGTGGTGCACGTGCAGTCGCACTTCTTCATCTGCCGCGGCTTGATCAACTCGGCGATCCGCCGGGACATCGGCTTGGTGGCCACCAACCACTTCATGCCGGAGAACATCTTCGGCTACTTCAAGGTTCCGCAACTGCTGCAGAACGCGGCAGGCCGCCTGCTGTGGCACAACCTGATCAAGCACTACCGCAAGGCGCAGCTGGTCACCGCGCCGACCCCGCGGGCGGTCCAGCTGTTGCAGGACAACGGATTCGCCGAACTGGCGCTGCCGGTCTCCTGCGGGATCGACGTCGAGCGGTACCGGCGGCGGGCCCAGCGCTACCGCAAGCAGCACCCCGACCCGGCCGTCCGAACCGTGCTGTTCGTCGGACGGCTCGACGACGAGAAGCACATCGACGACCTGCTGCGGGCGATGTCGCTGCTGCGCACCGACGTGCCCACCCGGCTGGAGATCGTCGGCAACGGCAGCCGCCGGGCCGCCTTCGAACAGCTCGCCGCGGACCTCGGGATCGCCGACCGGGTGCACTTCCGCGGTTTCCTCAGCGAAGACGAGCTGTTGGACGCCTACGCCCGCGCGGACCTGTTCTGCATGCCCAGCATCGCCGAACTGCAGAGCCTGGCCACCATGGAAGCCATGTCGGCGGGCACCCCGGTGGTGCTGGCCAACGCCATGGCACTGCCGCACCTCGTGCGGCCGGGCCAGAACGGCTGGCTGTACGCACCGCGCGACGTACACGCCTTGGCCCGCGCCATCGACGACGTGCTCGACGACCGCGCGACGATCGACCGGATGGGCGCGGCCAGCGAGCGACTGGTGTCCCGGCACGACATCGCCGAGATCCTCGGCCGGTTCGAGGCGATCTACCACCACGTGACGGACCCGGACAGCGCCGTCGAACTCGACGAGATCCGCACCGAGCTGGCGAGCTGAGCCGTGGTCACCCCGGAACTCAATCCCGTGGAGCGGGCCGAGCACATCGGCGGCGCCGACCTGCACTACTGGGTCTACCGGGACGAACGCGTCGAAGCCGGTGTCCCAGTCGGCACAGGCGTACCAGCGGTATCCGTCCCAGCCGTCCCACTTGACCCGGCTGGCGCAGTTGACGGCGCTGGCGCAGCCGACGGGGTCGACACGGTGCTGATGGTGCACGGGCTGCGCGGCACCCACCACGGCCTGGAGCTCGTCGCTGCGGGACTGCCGGACCACCGCGTCGTGATCCCGGACCTGCCCGGATTCGGGGACTCCGGGCCGATGACCGGACGCCGTCACGACGTCGCCGGTTATGCGCACGTGATCACCGAGCTCATCGAGCGGCTCGGTGGCCGCGATCGGCCGATCGTGCTGGTCGGGCACTCCTTCGGTTCGATCGTGGCCGCGCGCGTCGCCTCCGCCGCACCGGAACTCGTCCGGCGGTTGGTGCTGATCAACCCAATCGCAACGCCTGCGCTGCGCGGTCCGCGCGTCGTGCTGTCCGGGCTGACCTCCGCCTACTACACGCTGGGCAGGCGGCTGCCGCTGCGGGCCGGGCACTCGCTGCTGAGCAACAGATGGGTGGTGCTCGCGGCGAGCCGGGCGATGACGCGGACGAAGGACAAGCAGCTGCGCGGGTTCATCGACGACAACCACCTGCGGTACTTCAGCCGTTTCCACAGCCCGGCCCTGGTCAGCGAGACCTTCGAGGCCTCGGTGACGCACACCGTTGCCGATCACGCCGACGCCCTCCGCATGCCCACCTTGCTGATCGCGGGCGAGTCGGACGAGATCGCGCCGCTGGCGGGGCAGCGCGCGCTGGCAGCGCGACTGGCCGACGCCGAACTCGTCGTGATTCCCAACGTGGGGCACCTGGTGCACTACGAAACGCCGGAACCGGCGGCCGAAGCGATCCAACGGTTTCTCGGAGCGCCATGAACAGCCTGGACAGCTTCGGCGGCTTCGGGACCGCCGACCGGCGTTCAACCGGCACAGCACGCGGATCGACCCGCGCAGCGGCGCGGCAGCGGCCCCGCTTGCCGGGCGGCAACGCCCAGTCGGCAACGTCGGAATCGCCGATCGGCACGGCTGCTGAGCCCAGGCCGATGAACGTCGTCGTCGACGCGCGCTGGACGCGGACCGACCAGCACGACGGGATCAGCCGCTACGGAGCGAGCCTGATCGAAGCATTGCACCACCTCCATCCGGTGACGATGTTGATCCATGACGAGCGGCAACTGCGGCTGCTGCCCTCCGGTGTCGCGCACGTGAAGGTCAACAGCCCGTTCTCGCCGCGGGAGCTCTGGCTGTCGCACACCCTCAACCGACTCGGCGCCGATGTGGTGTTCAGTCCGTTGCAGGTGATCGGCGGTTTCCGGCGCGATTACCGGCTCGTGCTCACGCTGCACGACCTGATCTACTACCGCCATCCGCAGCCACCGGGATTCCTGCCGCTGCCGGTGCGTGCGGCGTGGCGGCTGTACCACAAGGCATTCTGGCCGCAGCGCGTGATGCTGAACCGGGCGGATGCGGTGGTCACGGTCAGCGATACGACCCGCAAGCTCATCGCAGCACACCGACTGACCCGGCGTCCGGTGACGGTCGTCCACAATGCACCGTCCGCACCGCCGGAAGACAGCCCAAACAGCAGCCCGCAAGACTGCGCTGCGAACGGCAGGGGGCACAGCGCCGAGGGCGACCTCGGATCCGGTCCGGATCGGGAGTCGACGGGTGGGCCTCGCGAGCTGGTGTACATGGGCTCGTTCATGCCGTACAAGAACGTGGAAACGTTGATCGCTGGCATGGCTCTCCTTCCGGAATACCGATTGCACTTGGTCAGTCGAATCGCGCCGGAACGCGAAGCGGAATTGCGGGCGCTGCTACCTCCGGGCGTCGATGTGGTGTTCTGGCGGGGGATCGGTGAAAGCGACTACCGGGCGCTGCTCGGCAGGGCGAGCGCGCTGGTCACCGCTTCCCGGGACGAGGGATTCGGACTGCCGATCATCGAGGCGATGAACGCGGGGACGCCGGTGGTCTGCAGCGACCTGGAGATCTTCCACGAGGTCACCGGGGGTCATGCGAGGTTCTTCGACCCGGGGTCGTCGAAGGGTTTCGCCACCGCCGTGCGCGAGGTGGAGGATCTCGGAACACGTGCCGATCTGGTCGCCGCGGCTCGCGGTCAGTCGGCGAAGTTCAGCTGGGCCAACTCCGCCGAACGGCTGCTGGAACTGATGCGGGACCTGGTCCGCTGAACGGTCAGTGCGACCAGACCTTGATCGCCCGGGCCACGAATGTCGGCTGTGGTGTCTCGGAACCCGTTGGGTGGGTGGCGAATTCCGCGTCGCTGGCGCATCTGGCGTCCTGGTACACCGTCACCGGGCGGCCGGTGTGGTTCGCGAAGGAACGCACCTCGAAGCCCGGCACGAGCGGGGTGCACTGCTCCAGGGCGGTCGCCTGGATGTGGACCTCGTGCCGCTCGCCGCTGTAGTCCGCTTCCGGCCAGACGCAGAAAAACCCTGGCGGACAAGGCTTTTCCGGTGGCGCTGCGCCCGCGCCGGGAGCGCCCACCAGGATCGCGGCGACGGCGAGCAGGGCGGCGACGACCATTCGCCAAATCCCGTCTCGCCAGGCCCGCCGCCAGGCTGCCGACCGGGTGATCGGCCAGCCGAGCACAGTGGATGAAGCACGCGTGGACATGCGAAAAATCCCTTCGTGAGTGGATAATCGAGAGGACAGCGGCCGGATTCGGCCCACTGGAACCAAGATCCCGAAGCCCGGATCGGATTGCCAGTGAATTTGCTGGATACACCCCGACCGGGTGGATTTCGCCGCCCGGTGAAAAGTCGCGGCAACCGCAATGATCGGCTCGGCGGGCTGCCGGAACACCCCCGACTGCGATATACAGTCAGCTCGGTTACCCCTCGGTAGTGCGGAGGTCGGCAGTGACGCTGGACGCTGATGTGATCGTGGTGGGCGCCGGGCTGGCGGGCCTGGTCGCCACCGCGGAGCTGGCCGATGCGGGCCGCCGCGTGGTGCTGGTGGACCAGGAACCCGAGGCGTCCCTGGGCGGGCAGGCGCACTGGTCCTTCGGTGGTCTGTTCCTCGTCGACTCCCCGGAGCAGCGGCGGCTGGGCGTGCGCGACTCCCAGGAGCTCGCGCTGCAGGACTGGTTGGGCTCGGCGGGTTTCGACCGCCCCGAGGACCACTGGCCCCGGCAGTGGGCGCAGGCGTACGTGGACTTCGCCGCGGGGGAGAAGCGGGCTTGGCTGGCCGCCCAGGGCGTGCGGTTCTTCCCGCTGGTGCAGTGGGCGGAGCGCGGCGGTTACCTGGCCACCGGGCACGGCAATTCCGTGCCGCGCTTCCACATCGTCTGGGGCACCGGCCCCGGTGTGCTCGCGCCGTTCATCCGACGGGTGCGGCAGGCCGTCGAGCGCGGGCTGGTGGAGCTGCGGTTCCGGCACCGCGTCAGCGAGCTGATCACCACCGGTGGCGCGGTGACCGGCGTGCGCGGCGAAGTGCTCGCACCGAGCGCGGTGGAGCGCGGGCGACCGAGTTCTCGCGACGTGGCCGCCGATTTCGAGCTGCACGCGCAGGCGGTGCTCGTCGCATCCGGCGGCATCGGCGGGAATCTCGACCTGGTGCGGCGGAATTGGCCCGAGCGCTACGGTCCGGCGCCGAAGTACCTGATCGCCGGTGTGCCGGACCACGTCGACGGGCGGATGCTCGAAGTCGTGTCGCGAAGCGGCGGGCGCATCATCAACCCGGACCGGATGTGGCACTACACCGAGGGAATCCACAACTACGCGCCGATCTGGAGCAGGCACGGCATCCGGATCCTGCCCGGCCCGTCGTCGCTGTGGCTGGATGCGCAGGGCCATCGGCTACCCGCACCGCTGTTCCCCGGTTTCGACACCCTCGGCACCATGGAGCACATCGCGAAATCCGGCCACGAGTACACCTGGTTCGTGCTCAACCGGCGCATCATCGGCCGCGAGTTCGCGCTGTCCGGCTCCGAGCAGAACCCCGACCTGACCGATCGCAGCCTCCGCAAGCTGTTGCAGCGCGGCGGTAGCGCAACGCCCGGACCGGTCGCCGAATTCGTCCGCCGCGGCTCGGACTTCGTCGTCCGGCGCACCGTGCCGGAGCTCGCGCGCGGCATGAACGACCTGATCGGCGAGCCGCTGATCGACGCGGCCGCGCTGGAGCGCGAGATCGTCGCCCGGGACCGCCAGGTGGCCTCGGGACTGGGCAAGGACGAGCAGGTCATCGCCATCCGCGCGGCCCGCCGCTACGTGGTCGATCGGATGATCCGGGTCGCCGAGCCGCACCGGTTGCTGGATCCGGCCGCCGGGCCGCTGATCGCGGTTAGGCTGTCCGTCCTGACCCGCAAGACCCTCGGCGGGTTGGAGACCGATCTCTCCGGCCGAGTTCTGCGGGATTCCGGCGACCCGCTGCCCGGCCTCTACGCGGCCGGTGAGGTCGCCGGTTTCGGCGGCGGTGGCGTGCACGGCTACCGCGCATTGGAGGGCACCTTCCTCGGCGGCTGCTTGTTCTCCGGCAGGCAGGCCGGGCGGGCCGCGGCCGCCGCGTTGGGATAGCCCGCTGGACCTGCGGATTCGCCGGGGCGCTCGGACAATCGGATCGTGAATGATCCGGCTGAGTCAGGCTCGTGGGTGTTGCGGATCGGGCGCGAGGAGTTGCTGGTCCGGCAGCGCTACGAGGTCGTCAGCATCGCCAACGACTTCCTGATCGCGCTTTGGTTCATCGCGGGCAGCCTGCTGTTCTTCCACCGGGACACGGCGACCGCTGGGACCTGGCTGTTCCTGCTGGGCAGCTGCGAGCTGGCAATCCGACCGGTGATCAGGCTCACCCGGCACCTGCACCTGCGGCGGTTCCGGCCGGTCGGCCCCAAGGCGTCCGACCAGGATTTCTGAATTCCGCGTTCGAATGGGCCTTGATCAGAGGTAGCAGCCGCTGACGAATCCGCTAACCCGGGTGCGGCGATTCGTGACTTCGAACCATTCCGAATTCGCCGAGCCGTCCGAGCAGTGAACGCTTTCGCCGGTGACCAGCTGGCGGTTGGTGACCTTGTCCCCGGGATTTCCCACCCCGCGCGTGGCGGCGCCCGTATTGGGCGCCGAGCGGATCCGCACGCCAGGTGCGAGGAAGTCGCCAGGCTGGTCGTTGGAGCTCCGGTCAACCAGTTCTACCAGGCCATTCTTGATTTCGACCGCGATGGTGGCGACCTGGGTGCCCAGCCCTGAGACGGGCAGGACGGCGGCGGTGGCCGCAGCGAGCAGTGCGCCTCGAACCGAACGCATCAGAATACCCCCCGATTCGCCCACCGGATCGCTTCCCATTGCCCCCTGCTATTGCCGAAGCGATCTTTTGGCGGGCAAGTTCCAGTTTATGGAGAATTGCGACGGATCGGCAGTATCCGATTGGGTAGAGCAAAATTGCTCAGGCCCGCCGAACGGCCGGTGACGGACGGCGATCGGGTCGATCCGCAGCCCCCACCTGTGGGGTGAGCGGTGGCTGCCCGCAGACGCGGTGCGTACCGACGAGATTGGCCCCCGGGATGCCTCCCAGGGGCCAATCTCGAACAGCGATGCGGTGGACCGAACTCGATCCGCTCAGCCGATGCGGGAGCCGAGCCCGGTCAGGGCGCGGACCTCCATCTCCGCCTGGCGCTCCTCGTCGACCTCCTCCTTGCCCAGGAAGGTGCCGATGAACGCGCAGATGAACGAGATGGGGATGGACACGATGCCCGGGTTCTTCAGGGGGAAGAACGCGAAATCCATGCTCGGGATGATCGAATCGGGCGAGCCCGAGAGCACCGGCGAGAAGATCACCAGCAGCAGGCAGGAACCCAGCCCGCTGTAGATGCCCCACAGCGTGCCCCTGGTGTTGAACCGCTTCCAGAACAGCGAGTACAGCAGCGTGGACAGGTTCGCCGACGCGGCGAAGGCGAACGCCAGTCCGACCAGGAACGCGATGTTCTGGCCGATGACCAGGATGCCGCCGAGGATCGAGGCGGCACCGATCACCAGCGCGGTCAACCGGGCGACCCGCACCACCGCGTCGGAGTCGATTTCGCCGCGGCGGACCACGTTGGCGTAGACGTCGTGCGCGAACGAGGCGGACGCGGTCAGCGTCAGTCCCGCCACCACCGCCAGGATCGTGGCGAAGGCGACCGCGGAGATGATGCCCAGCAGCACCGTGCCGCCGATCTGGTAAGCCAGCAGCGGCGCCGCCGAGTTCTCCGCACCGGGTGCGCCCAGGATCGCGTCGGTGCCCACCAGCGCTCCCGCGCCGTAGCCGATGACCAGGGTGCAGATGTAGAAGGTCGCCATCGTCCAGGTCGCCCAGACCACCGAACGGCGGGCCTCGCGGGCGTCGGGCACGGTGTAGAACCGCATCAGCACGTGCGGCAGGCCGCCGACGCCGAGCACCAGCGCCAACGACAGCGACACGAAGTCCAGTTTGGTCAGTTCGGATTTCCCGTACTGCACACCGGGGGCGAAGATGCTGCGGCCGTGCGGGTTGTTCTCCGCGGCCTGCTGCAACAGGCTGGTGAAGCTGTAGCCGAACTTGCCGAGCAGGAAGACCGTGATCAGCACGGCGCACAGCAGCAGCATGGCGGCCTTGATGATCTGCACCCAGGTGGTGCCTTTCATGCCGCCCACCAGCACGTAGATCATCATCACCGCGCCGACGGCGGCGATCACCAGGCCCTGTCCGAACTTGCTGTGGACGTTGAGCAGCAGCGCGACCAGACCACCGGCGCCGGCGATCTGGGCGATCATGTAGACGATCGTGATGGCCAATGTGGACGAAGCCGCCGCGGCACGCACCGGGCGCTGGCGCATCCGGAAGCTGAGCACGTCGCCCATGGTGAAGCGGCCGGTGTTGCGGGTCCGCTCGGCGATCAGCAGCAGGTTGATCAGCCAGGCGACGAGGAAGCCGATGGAGTACAGGAAGCCGTCGTAGCCGTAGATCGCGATCGCACCGGCGATGCCCAGGAACGACGCGGCGGAGAGGTAATCCCCGGAAAGCGCGATGCCGTTCTGCGCGCCGCTGAACGAGCTGCCCGCGACGAAGTAGTCGCTGGAGCTGCCTCGGCTGCTCACCCGGTACACGATGAAGAGCGTGATCAGCACGAACACCGCGAAGACGCTGGTGTTGATGATCCAGCTGTCGGGCGGGATCAGCTGCGGTTCGTTCATTGGTCGAGCTCTCCCGCGTCCTGTCGGATCTGGTCGACCTTGGGGTCGATGTGGCGGCGGGCGAACCGGAGGTACAGCGTGGTCAAGCCCACCGTGGTGATGAACTGGCCGATTCCCATGACCAGCCCGACGTTGATCTCACCGACCAACGGGCGGGCCATGAATTCAGGCAGGTAGGCGGCGACGGCTACGTACCCGAGGTACCAGATCAGAAAAAACGCCGTTGCCGGAAAAACGAACCATTTCAGTCGGCGGCGTAGCGCGCGGAATTCGGCGCTCTGCTGGATTGCGGCGAAATCGGGGCGTTCGTTGGTCGCGCGAACGGCGCTCTTCTCGATTCCTCCGAAGGCCGACCGCGGATTTCCGGGCTGCTCGCGGGGGCTGCCCCGCAGCGCGGATTGCGTTGCGTTGCTCATGCATCCTTCCTGGCACTTCGCGGTTGGCTCGCTGGGCCGGGGCCTGGCGGTGGCGGGGAATTCTAACCACTTCGCGAGCCGGTTCAACAGTGTGGGGATCGCCACCGGGATCCGATTTCCCGGACGCCCGCGGTGGGTGTCCGGGAGGCCGTCAGTGGCTGTTCAACGCTTGGTTACTCCCTGGTAGTAGCAGTTCAGCCTATCGTGAGGAGGTAGGATGATCTTGTTGACCTGGCCTTTTGTGCTGTCGCGACCAAAGTGGAATGCCTTTCCTTAGGCTAAACGAGTGAAAATGTCGCGGGTGTTTGCGTTAGCTTTGACCACGCGGTGTGACATCGCCTGTTTGTCGTAGTGGAATGGCAAAAAGCCCCCCGTTGTATCCCGGCTTCCGGGGTTTATAGTGCTTGGGCACTGAAAGACAGTCGCCAGATCAGGAAAGGTCACGGTTCGGTACCAGTGTCTGGAATGCACCAACCGGGGACGCCTGCGGTTACGCTGAGTGTTCTCCGGGCCTCATCGATACGGAGCAGTATCGGAGGGCGTTTCCAGTCGTTGGCTGGTACACGAGCACGACTGGATTTCAACCAAGACAGCCCAGACGACGATTGCGGGACCGCACGCATGCGCCGTTCTCCAACGCATTGTCCGCCAGAGAGGGTCCAGACCCTGAGTGACCAGCACGTGGACCTGAGCCCGCAGCCGGGAGAGCGCTCATGAGCGCGGGCGAGGCCGGGCGCACCCGCTTCCGCGCGCTGCAGTGGCGCAACTGGTCCCTGCCGACCAAGTTGGCCGCCGTGGTCCTGGTGCCGGTCATCTTCGCGATCACGCTCGGTATCGGGCAGATCCGATGGCAGGTCGATCAGGCCGCCGAGTACGGCCGCGTCGCGCGGGTGGTGGACGCCGTCGACCGGATCGAGCCGTTGATCGCCGGGATCCAGCACGAGCGGACCCGCTCGGTGGAGTTCCTGGTCGGCGACAACGCCGCCACCTCGGTCGACGAGCAGGCCACCGCGGTGGACCGAGCAGCCGCTGACCTCGCGAAGATCATCAACTCCTCCGATTCCTACGGTGCGGTCGTCTCGGACCGCTACCGCGAACTCCGCCCGCTGCTGGACCGGTTGCCGCAGCTGCGCCAGCAGGTGCGCAACCACCAGCTCAACGCGGACCAGACGATCGGCGCCTACACCCAGGCCATCACCTCGGTCCTCGCCTTGGACCGCGCGCTGGCCAGCAGCGTCGCCGACCCCAGCATGTCCAGCACGGCGACCGCGCTGCAGGACATGCTGGGTCTGACCGAGGAAGTGCGGCTGCAGCAGGCCTGGGTGCTGACCGGATTGACCGACGGCAGCCTCAACCCGGTCGCGCTGAACAACCTCCTCGACTCACGGGCCCGACTGCTCAACAAGATCGGCGATGCCCGCTCCACGGTCGCCGCGCACTGGCAGCAGCGGCTGGACGCCACGCTCAGCGCGCCGGAGATCCTGAACCGCAACCGGATGCTCGGCGCGATCATCGGCGAGAGCACCGACAACCGCTACACCGGCGGGTACTCGGTGCGGCGCGACGCCTGGAATGCGGGAACCGACGCCTCGGTCGCCCTGATCGACCAGGGCCACGACGATCTGGCAGCCGAGGTGCGCACCACCGCCGGGCGGCTGGAGTCCGAGGCCAGCGACGCCGCTGGTTGGGACTCGGTGCTGCTGCTGTCCGCGCTGATCCTGGCCGCCGCGATCATCATCATGATCGCCCGGCAGTTGCTCGGCTCGCTGCGCGTACTGCGCCGCAGCGCGCTGGATGCGGCGGAGTACGAACTGCCCGCGGCAGTGGCCGCCATCCGGGAGGGCAACACCGCCGACGCGACGGTCGAACCCGTTCCGGTGCACACCACCGACGAAGTCGGGCAGCTGGCCCGCGCCTTCGACGAGGTGAACGAGCAGGCGCTGCGACTCGCGGTGGAGCAGGCCGACCTGCGTCGCGGCTACAGCGAGGTGTTCATCAGCGTTTCCCGACGCAGCCAGAGCTTGCTGGAACGGCAGCTGCGCCTGTTCGAGCAGCTGGAGCAGGACGAAGAGGACCCGGACCAGCTCGCGCGGTTGTTCCAGCTGGACCACCTCGCCACCCGGATGCGGCGCAACAACGAGAACCTGATGGTCCTCTCCGGTAGCGACCTGGCGCGGCGCTTCGGCAAACCCACCGACCTGGCGGACGTGCTGCGCGCCGCGGTTTCCGAGATCGAGCAGTACCCGCGGGTCGTGGTGCAGCCGCCGCCCGGGGTGCAGCTGCGCGGGCACACCGCCAGCGACCTGGTGCGGCTGATGGCCGAATTGCTGGACAACGCGGCGAACTTCTCGGCCCCGGACACCAGCGTGACGGTGTCCAGCTACCAGGCGGGCGACGGCACCGTGGTGCTCGACGTGCTGGACCAGGGCATCGGCATGGGATACCCGGAATTGGCCCGGGCCAACGAACGACTGGCGCAGGTGGACGAGGACGACCTGGCCACTTCCCGGCGCATGGGCCTGTTCGTCGCCGGGCGCTTGGCCGTCCGGCACGGCATCGGGGTCGAGTTGCACGGTGGGCCGGACGTCGAAGGCGTGCGGGCGACGGTGATGATTCCGGCCGAGCACGTGGTCGCGATCGAATCCGGGCCGGTCCCGATGGCGCAGCCCGCCCAGCACAACGGGCACGCGCACACCGACCTGCCGACATCTGGGGCCTTCCCGCAGTTCGACGAGCAAGCCGATGCGGCGCAGGACGGTTCGTTCTGGCAAGAACCGAGCCCGGCGAGCCTGTTCGAGCCCAGCACAGCCCTGTTCGAACCCAGCGCAGCGCTATCGGATGATCCGCCGACGGCGCACCTGTTCGACGCGCCTCTCGACATCCCGCAGCAGCCGCGTGCGGTGTCCTCGGAATTCACCGTTGACTGGCCCGGTGTCGAGCCACCGGCGGAACAGCCCGCCGAGGCGGAATCGCCGATCTTCGAAGAGGTCGCCACCCAGTGGTTCCAGCCAGCCAGCGAGAACCCGATGCTGCATTCGAGCGCCGACTCCGGCGATTTCAGCTGGCCAGGCGGGGAAAGCGAGCCGACCCAGGCCGAGGAGCCCGCGGAGTTCGCCTCGTCGAGCGCAGACTTGCTGACGCGGGAACCGACGGAGGAGGAGTCGCTTACCCTCTCCGGGTTACCGCGCCGGACGCCGCGCGGGCAGCAGGGGGCAGCCGAACCGGCCGTCGAAAAACCCGCTCGCAGCGCCGAGGACATCAGTCGGCGGCTCGCCCACAACGGTGTGCAGTTCGGACATTCGCCCGAGGCGTCGGTGGAAGCCCCGGCGGAAACTTCGATGGAGACCTCCGGGGCCAACTCGTGGGGACCCGACTTCTGGACCTCGGATGCCTCGGGATCGGACAGCTGGGCAGCCGCCGAACAGGCCCCAAACGCGGAGCCCGCCGAGCCGCACCCGTGGAACATGGACAGCTCCGAGGCGCAGGCCTGGAACTTCGCCGCGGACCGGGCGCGCGAGGCTGCGGCGGCTGCGGCGAACCCGGAACCCGAGACGTTCACGCAGGCCGGGCTCCCTCGTCGAACCCCGAAGGCGAACTTGGTGCCGGGCAGTGTGACGAATTCCGAACCGGAAACGAATTCGAGGATGTTCCAGCGCGACCCGGACCAACTCCGCGGCCGCCTGGCCGATTTCCAAAGCGGAATCAGTCGTGGTCGGCATCGAGCAACTGACGTGGACTGACATGAAGTCCGCAGTACGAACGCGTGATCACCTCGGCAACGAACAGGAGGTTGCATGACTGCTCAGGAGATGATTTCCCGCAGGTTCGGCTGGCTGATCACGGACTTCACCGGGCGCGTGGCCGGTGTGGCACACGCGATCGTGGTGTCCGCTGATGGCCTGGTGCTGACCGCGTCGCAGACCCTGCCCCGGGACCGTGCTGATCAACTGGCTGCGGTCGCCTCGGGCCTGCTGAGCCTCACCCAAGGTTCAGCGAAGTGCTTCGAGGCAGGACGAGTGGTTCAGACCATCGTCGAAATGGAGCGTGGCACGCTGCTGCAGATGGGCATCAGCGACGGCTCCTGCCTGACCGTGCTCGCCGCCCCGCAGTGCGACATGGGGCTGATCGCCTACGAGATGACCATGCTCGTGGAGCGCGTCGGCCAGATGCTCACCCCAGAGATCCGGTCGCAGTTGCAAGGGATGCCGAACGCGGTTACCGGCCAACTGGTGTGAGGACGCGATGAGTAGACGCTCGGATTACCCACGGCAAGGGCGAAGACGCGACAACTCCGGCGACAACAGCTTCGCCGAGGTCGTCAACGGCTTCACCTTCGGCAGCGGGCGCAAGCGCAAGCGCGAGCAGCACGAGGAGGCCGAACAGCCGCCCGAGCAGTACGCCGAGCAGTACGCCGAGCAGTACGAGGACTCTTACCCGAACGATCAGTTCGAGTCGATGGAGCCGGAAGCCCCGGCCGCGTCCAGCATCCGGTCCTACACCTGGACCGGTGGGCGCACCAGGTCGAACTACCAGCTGGAACTGGAAACCCTGGTTTCCGTTGGCGAGATGTACCGGCCAGGAACGGCGCTTCGACTGGAGCACCAGTCGATCGCTGAGCTGTGCCAACACCCCAGGTCGGTGGCGGAAGTGGGGGCGCTGTTGTCAGTGCCGATCGGGGTTGCCCGCGTGTTGTTGGCCGATATGGCCGAACTGGGGTTGATCACCGTCCACCAGACGGTGAGCGAAAGCGGCAGCGCACCACACATGGTGTTGATGGAAAGGGTTTTGAGTGGACTCCGTCGGCTATAGCGCGCCCCAGCTCGGCCCCGTGCCGCCGCAGGCCGTCAATCGGGGCGGCACCACGTCGACCTCGGCGAAGATCGTCGTCGCGGGCGGATTCGGCGTCGGCAAGACGACCTTCGTCGGTTCGGTGTCGGAGATCGTGCCGTTAACCACCGAGGCGGTGATGACGGAGGCCAGCCGCGGCGTCGACGACCTGGATGCGACGCCGAACAAGACCACCACCACGGTGGCGATGGACTTCGGCCGCATCTCGCTGGCCTCCGACCTGATCCTTTACCTGTTCGGCACCCCCGGCCAGCAGCGGTTCTGGTTCATGTGGGACGACCTGGTGCGCGGCGCGATCGGTGCCGTCGTGCTGGTGGACACCCGGCGGCTGGCCGATTCGTTCTCCGCGATCGACTTCTTCGAGGATCGCGGGCTGCCCTACCTGGTCGGGGTGAACTGCTTCGAAGGCCAGATGCTGCACTCGATCGAGCAGGTCCGCGAAGCGATGGCGATCGGCCCCGACGTGCCGATCGGACCGTGCGATGCCCGGGATCGGGAATCCACCAAGCGCACCCTGATCGCACTCGTCGAGCACGCCATGCGGCACTGGACAACCCGCCAGCCCAGCTGACCGGCCGATCGTCGTGGGTGCGAAAGCGGTTTGGAACCCGCTTTCGCACTTCCTACCTCAAGGCTTTCGACCGACTCCGCCGAGGAGGTTGTACTCGCCGTCGGAGGGTTCGGCGAGGCGCGGCCCGTCCGGCCACCAGTCGAAGAGGTGCGACAGGCCCGGCTCGACCATCTCCATGCCCCGGAACAGCGAGGCGATCTCGTCCCGCTTGCGGTAGTAGCAGCTGCCCATCATCTCGTTGAACCGCGCCTCGGACTCGGCCGCGAGCTTGGCCCGCGAGCTGCCGTCGTCGGGGTTGTGCAGGTGCGAGATCGCGAGGTAGGAACCGGAGGCCATGGCGTCGATGTAAGTCGACATGATCCCGAGCGGCTCCTCGTCGTTGGTGACGTGGTGCAGGGTGTTGCACTGGATCAACGCGATCGGCTGGCTCAGGTCGAGGTACTTCGTGACCGCCGGGTTCGCCAGGATTTCCGCGGGCCTGCGCAGATCCCCGACCGCGAAGTGGGTGTACTCGTTCTCCTCCAGCAGCGCGCGGCCGTGCGCGGCGACCGACGGGTCGTTGTCGATGTAGACCACCCGAGCCTCGGCGTTGATCCGCTGCGCCGCCTGGTGGGTGTTCTCCGCGGTGGGCAGTCCGGAACCCAGGTCGAGGAACTGCTCGATGCCCGCTTGCCCGGCCAGGAATCGGACCACGCGGATCAGCCATGCCCGGCACTGCCTGCCGACCTGCACCGCCTCCGGGGCGATCTTCTGGATCTGCTGGAGGACCTCGCGGTCCACCTCGAAGTTGTCTTTGCCGCCGACGAATGCGTCGTACACCCGCGCGATGCTGGGTTTGGTCGTGTCGATCTGCGGCCTGTCAACGCTTGCCATGGAAGGGGGTCCGCTCGGTCCGGGGAGAGACTGATCAAGTGCAGGGTATTCCGGTACGAGCGCGAGGTAAACACCCGTCACGGCACAGATGCGCTGATCCGGACGTCGGAGTCGGCGTCGGGTTCGGCGAACGCGAGCAGCTGGTGGCCCTCCCGCGCCACCGCATCGCTGTCCACTTCGGACAACTTCCGGTACGGCTCGACCAGCAGCGTCGCGGTGTCCTGCTGCCTGGAGAGCTGCCAGGTGCCGCGCAGGAAGCCGTCGACCAGGAACGTCCCTGGTAACACGCCGTTCTTGACGTCGAAAAGCCGCTTGCGGTCGTTCTCCTGCATGACCCGGGTGCGATCCCGGTGCGCGAGCAGCAGGTTGTCGAACGGCGGCAGGAACCGAGGTGGGGCTGGTACCTCCGGGTCCGGCAGCGGTGCGTCGGGGAGGTCGAACAGCTCACGCCCGGTCTCGTCGCGGACGCTGCGCAGGTCCAGCCGTGACACGACCTCCTTCAGTCCCTTGAGCCCGGACCACGTCTGCATGTCCACGACGGTGGCCGGACCGAACGCCGCGAGGTAGCGGCGGAGCACGTCGCCCAGCGCCGGGTCGGTCGCGAGCGGCCGACCGAGCCAGGTTTCGGCGGTCGCGAAGGTCGGTTGACCGCTGCGCCCCCACACCGCGCGGGGCGGGATCTGCACCAGCGGCAGCAGGTTCCGGACCGCTTGGACCAGCGACGCCGGGTCCCGGCCCGGCCACCGCTCGGCGAGCAGCGGGCGCAGTTGGGCGGCGGTTCGGGGCCGCTCGTCGAGCAGTTCCCGCCCGGCGGCGGCGATCTCGGCGTGGTCGAGCCCCGCGATGCCCGCGCTGAACCGGGTGTCGCTGCGCAGCTCGCGGTCCATGATCGGCTGCGCCAGGGGCCGCAGCAGCAGGCAGTCGGCCGCGGTGACCAGGTGGACGGTGCCGCGCATCAGCACGATGCGGACCACGCTGCGGTCCAGCAGCCGTTGCGCCAGGTCATCGGGCTCGAATCGCGAGAGACGGGTCCACAGACCGAAATACGGCGGGAACGGCGCCTGGGCCTGCATCCCGACGAGGTGTTCGATGGCCGCCACCGCGGACCGTTCCGAGCGGCGCAGCAGCAGCTGCCGATCCAGGGTCGCGCGGTTGAGCCCGCGCAGGCTGACGGCGGTCATCGTTCCCCTTTCACCGCGATCACCCTATTTCGCCGCCCTGACGTCCGGCGCTGGCCGCTTTCTCGTGCCGGTAAGAACCGGAAGGAGTGCTCATGAGGGCTGGTGGCAGACTTGCGGCGATGAGCGGAGCGGTTTTGGTCCTCGGGGGTCGCAGCGAGATCGGCGTCGCGGTGGCGGAGCGCTTGGTCAAACGCGGGCACAGCACCGTCGTCCTGGCGGCCCGCCGGTCGTCGGATCTGGACGGCGAGGAGGCCGCGCTCCGTGCGGCCGGTGCCTCCGACGTGCTGCGGGTGGAGTTCGACGCGGCGGATGTCGCCAGCCACGCGGAGCTGCTGCGCGGCGTCGTGGACCGGCACGGTCCGATCGACGTCGCGGTGACCGCCTTCGGCGTGCTCGGCGATCAGCAGCGGGCCGAGCGGGATGCCGCGCACGCGATCGACATCGTGCACACCGACTACGTCGCGCACATCAGCGTGCTGACGCACCTGGCGAACCTGTTCCGGGCACAGGGCAGCGGCAAGATCGTGGTGTTCTCGTCCGTCGCGGGGGTGCGGGTGCGGCGGGCGAACTACGTGTACGGGTCGGCGAAAGCCGGGCTCGACGGGTTCGCGAACGGCCTCTCCGACGCCCTGGTCGGCAGCGGCGTGGAATTGTTGATCGTTCGACCGGGGTTCGTCATCGGGCGGATGACCAGCGGGATGGATCCCGCGCCGTGGTCCAGCACGCCCGAGAAGGTCGCGGACGCGACGGTCAACGCGCTGCGCCGCGGGCGCCGCGTGGTGTGGGTGCCGCCGATCCTGCGCTGGGTGTTCGCGGCGATGCGTCTGGTCCCGCAACCCGTCTGGCGCCGCATGCCGCGCTGACGCTGCTCGTGTGAAAATTCCCGTTCTTACCGGAAATGATCGCCCATGCCTCAGGCGAGGTCCAGGGCGTTCGCGTCGATGGCGAGCAGATCGCGCAGCGCGGTGGCGCCGGACGGGGTGACGCGCACCGCGCGGCCGGTGCCGATGCGTTTGATCCAGCCGGAATCGAGGAAGCGGCGCAGCAGGTGGGCACCGCCGGTACCGCCGAGGTGGGAGCGCCGTTCGGTCCAGTCCAGGCAGGCGCGCGCCAGCGGCCGCCGGGTGCCGCGCAGGTCTGCGGCGCCGATGCCCAGCGTGCCGGTCAGCCAGTCGAAGCCCGCGTCGGTGATGGCGAAGCCGTCGGACTGGTTGAGCAGGCCAGCACTGGTCATGCCGTCGGCGATCGCGACCCCGAGCCGTCCGGCGAGGTGGTCGTAGCAGGTTCGGCCGCGTGCCAAGGCAGCCGATGCGCTGACCGCCCGCAGTCCAGTCGGCTGTTCCCGGCTCGGCCCCAGGTGGCCGATGAACCCCTCCAGCAGGTCCGCGGCCTTCGGGTTCGCCAGCTGCACGTACCGGTGCCGCCCCTGCCTGCGTTCCACCAGCAGCCCGCCCGCGACCAGCCGGTTCAGGTGCTCGCTGGCGGTTGAGGCGGCCACTCCGGCGTGCGCCGCCAGTTCGGTGCCGGTCCAAGCCCGGCCGTCGAGCATCGCCAGGCAGAACGCGGCGCGCGTCGGGTCGGCGAGCAGGCCCGCGAGCCGGGCGACATCGTGGGCCATCGTCATGCCGGTCATTGTCCGACGACGACACTTCGGTGCGCGCCGAAGCGTCCCGGTTCCGCGCTGCGCGTGGCCCGCGTGTTTCAGTTGGTCAGGACTGCGTCGTCGGTGGTCGGCGACGCGGTTCCGGTGGCTTCCAGTGACCTCCGTCCGGTCCCGTCCAGCGCTCCACCCCGGCGCCGAGGTAGTGGCGGAACCAGTCCGCGGCCAGATCCGCGACCCGTTCCAGCGCGCCGGGTTCCTCGAAGAGGTGGCCGGCGTGCGGCACGATCTCGATCTTGATGTCGGTCAGCGGCAGTGCGGTGAGCAGGTTGGCGGCCTGCCGGTTGAGGTTGAGCACCTCGCGGTCGTCGCCGCCGACGATCAGCAGCGTCGGTGCCTGCACCGAAGCAAGTCCCTCACCGCCCAGGTCCGGGCGACCGCCGCGCGACACCACGGCGGCGATCCGGTCCGGTCGCCGCGCGGCGGCCTTCAGCGCGGCGGCGGCGCCGGTGCTGGCGCCGAACAGCCCGATCGGCATGCCCTTGGTGGCCGACCACGCGTTGAGCTCGTCGATCGCGGGCAGCAGCCGCTCGGCGAGCAGGTCGATGTCGAAGCGCAGTTCGTGGGTGCGTTGGTCGAACTTCGCCTCCTCCGGGGTGAGCAGATCCAGCAGCAGGGTGCCGAATCCGGCGTTCTGCAACGACTCCGCAACCGCGCGGTTGCGGGGGCTGTGCCGGGAGCTTCCGGAACCGTGCGCGAACAAAACCACCGCCCGGGCAGGCGGTGGCACGACGAGATCCCCTTCCAGGTCGCCCTTGGGTCCTTTGACGATCACCGGCTCGGTTGCGACTTGAACCATCTGAGCCTCCTCCAGTTCGGCAAGCTCCGACTACCCCGACTCGCCAAGCCCGACACGCCCGGTAGCCCGGCATCTGCCGTCGGCGCCGCACCGCCTGTCGCCGCGCCCACAACGGGTTGCGGATGCCGTTCACCCGGCCACCGATGGGGTGCCGTCAGGTGCCGTCGGCGAGGGTGACCGCGCGGCACGCCAGGTGCAGGGCCAGCCGTTCGTCGCGGTGGCCGAGGTCGACCGCGAGGAGGCGCTCGATGCGTTCGATGCGCGCCGCGACGGTGTTGCGGTGCACGCCCAGCACGGCGGCGGTTTCCGCGATCGACGACTCCGCGTCCAGATATGCCGCCAAGGTGTGGATCAGGTCGCCGGGCTGGCCGCGCAGCGGCGCGATGAGCGTGCGGGCGGCGGGTTCGAAGGTGTCGGTGCGGGTCCACTCCAGCAGCAGTTGTGCCATGCCGAGTTGGTCGACGTGCAGGAATCGGCCGGACTCGGGCCTGGTCCGGGCCATCCGCGCGGCGTCGGTGGCCTCGGCGATCGTGGTGGCCAGGCCGTCGGCTTGGGGGTGCGGGCGGCCGACTCCCATGTGCGCGTCCATGGTGCGCTGCAACTCGTGGTGGGCGGCGCGCAGTTGCGCGGCGAGCGCCCGCACCCGGTCGGCCGTCGGTTCCTGGTCGAAGGTGACCCACCCCGTCCAGCCGTCGCCGTGCTCGACCACCACCGCTTCGCCGCCTTCGGGGTGCAGTGCCCGCTCGACTTCCGGATTGCGCGCGACGGTGTCCACTGCGGACTGGGTACCGATGCGGATACCGATGTGCCAGCCGCCGAGGGTCCACCCCGCGTCCGCCGCACGGCGTCGCAGGTCGGCGGGCGGCTCGTCGTCCAAGCGGAGCAGATCGCCCAGCAGCGCGGCGCGGGAGCGCGCGTCGCGCTCCAGGTCAAGCCGGTTGGCCAGCAGCCAGCGCTGCACCGCTGCGGCGGCGACCGACAGCGCGGGCGGCACGATGTCCGCGTGGGCCGCGCCGGTGGCGGGCAGCTCGGCGGTCAGCCAGAGCATCGGACGGGCCGACTCGGGCAGCAGCACGGGATGCGCGAGCAGCACGTCTTCGCCGAGCTGGATGCGCTGCGGCACCGGTTCCCGCACCCGGACTCCGCCCGCGTGCGGGAGTTTTCCGGCGAGCAGCGCGCCGCTGGCGTCGAGCAGGGCGACCGGTGCGTCCAGGAGGCCGTGCACGGTCGTCACGATGTCCTCCGGGGTGCGGATGCGCGGGCCGAGTGCGTCGTGGGTGGCCAGCACGAGGTCCGCGCGGTCCAGCGTCGGTGCGGCCAGTTGCAGGCGTGCGGCGATCAGCAGGTCGAGCGGCGCCGCGGTGGTGATCAACAGCGGGACGCCGAGCCGATCACCGAGCAGCCGGGTGGTGTCCAGCAACTCGCTCGCGGGCAGCAGCACACCGGCACCGTCGCCATCGGCGATCCGGCGCAGCACCGCATCGATCCGCCAGTCGGTCGCGGGCATCGGCTGCACGACCACCACCAGCTCGCCGACCTCGACCGGCCGGTCCGGGACCATCGGCCGGGCCAGCCGCACGGTGCGGTCGACATCGCCCGCCAACACCCGCACCGACCTGCGCCATTCCGGCAGCGCGAGCAGTCGCCGCACACTGGTGCTCATCGCGGCACCCCCAGCAGGATCGGGTCGCAGTCGATGCCGAAGGCGCGCGGTTCCAGCACGGGCAGTCGGCGCGGATCCGTCCAGAATTCCGCGGCGGGCAGCCGCAGGACGGTGACTTCAACGCCCTGCCGGACGACGTCGCAGGGGATCGGCACGCCGGTTCGGCGATCCAGCACCGCGAGCACATCCGGGGTGGACGCCACCGGTTCGCCGTCGCGCATCGCGAGCAGGTACTCGTTCTCCATCTCCAGCCGCAGCAATGACCGCGTCCGGTGGTCCCGGACGGTCACGCTGCCGCGCGCGAACCCGGTCCGGCCGTGCTCGCGGGGGCCGGGGCGACGGGACACCTCGACCACCCGGCCCAGCCCGAGCACCTGGCCGCCGGTCGCAGCGGCGAGCTCCTCGGCCCCGGGCCGTTCGCCCACCGCGAGGGCGCGGCGGCCCAGCGAAAGCGCTGCGCTCACGGTGTCGAGGATCGCGCAGTCCGGTAGCTGCCCCGCCGGGATCGGTGCGAGGGCGAGCACCGCCCAGCCGCCGGAGCTGGCGAGGAAGGCGCGGGCGCTGCGTTCGACCTCGGCCGGGGTGCCTTCGGCGAGCACCAGCACCTGTCCACCGGGCTCGGCGAGCACGGCGGGCGCCAAACCGCTGCCCGCGGCGGCGACGGAGAGCTGGTCGAGCCGGGGCACGCCGCGTCCCGACAGGTCCGCGTCCACCCCGGCCAGGCCGAGCTGTCCGGCAGCGACCAGGGGCAGGACGCCGTTGAGCCCGCCTACTTCGATGGAGATCACCGCGTCCGCGACCCGGCCGGTCCACCGTTCGATCGCCGCGACGGCCGCGCCGAACTCCGCTCCGCTGGGCAGCTTCTCGGCGAACACCGCGGCCGCCCCGATCACGCCGATCGGGACCACCTGCGCGTCCGCGGCCAGTTCGGGGGTCGGGATGACGGCCATCGGGTGACCAGCGGCGAGCCGGTTGCGCAGCAGGGCGGCGGCGGTGACGGTGTCCCCGCCGCCCCCGGAGCCGAGCAGCGAAACGCCCCGCTCCAACGCGGGCACGTCCGGCAGACCGATGCGCATGGGCCCAGCGTGCCTCATCGTCCGGGCTCCGCCGCCTGTCGGACCTTGGGGTGGCGATTGCGCGCGAAAACGCCACCCCCTCCCCCCGGGACGCGGTGATTTCGCGCGAAACCGCCGCGTCCACCCCCCGCGGGCCATGCCGAAGAAGCTCGCTGAGCGGGCAGCACGGGGACCACTGCGCCGTCAGGTGAGGGTTTCGACCGGGTGGAAGTCGTAGGGGAGGCCGAAGGCGGTCGGGCCGAAGACGGCGAGGGCTTCGGGGGTGCGCATCAGATCCGGGGTGGAGATGCCGATGACCGTGACCCGCTGGCCGTAGCGCAGTGCCTCGGTGGTGATCGGTTCGGCCTGCTCGGCGTCCAGCACGCACACCAGGTCCGGCACCACGCACCGCACCTCGCCGTCGATCAGCGCCACCAGGTTCTCGTTCTGGAACTCCAGCTCCAGTTTGCTCGCGGCGTCGTAGGACAGCACCGCGGCACGCCCCCGGGCGAACCCGGCCTCGGTGCGCCGCTCGACGTCCGAGACCTTGCCCCGGAACAGCACTCGCAGATTCCCGTACAAGGTGTCCTGCAGAACCTCGCCGAGGTGCGCGATTGGATCCGCGTTGGCCTCGCGGGCCTGGCGGATGGCTTTGCCGACGGTGTGCGCCAGGGTGAGGGTGCGGGGGATCGCGGTGCGCTTGACGTCCGCGCCGCGCATCGAGTACTCGGCGATGTGCGCGACCCCGCCGAGCCGGATGGTGATGCCGCGCGCCAGCCACTCCATCCGCTCGTTGTCCGCACCGGCGTCGATCACCGCGGTCTCGCAGCGTTCCCCGGCGATCGCCATCGGCGAACCCCGCACCCCGTAGACCCCGAAGGTCTCCATCTGCAGTTCGGGGAAGGCCCGGCCCATGCCGTCGGCGTCCACCACCGGTAGCCCGGTGCGGGCCGCCACGACCAGCGGAATCATCGAGTTGATGCCGCCGCATTCGATCGGCATGGTCGCGGTTGCCGCGATGCCGAGATGCCGCTCCAGCGCCCGCAGCGCGACCACCGGCTCGTTGCCGCTGGGAATCTTCTCGTGCACCACCGTCGGCGCGCCCATCTGCGCGGTCGGGATCACCAGCGCATCATCGTCCACTTCGGACGGATCGAGCACCGTGACGGTGCCGAACTCGCGGATCGCCTGCTGCACCAGCAACCGCCCCACGTACGGGTCGCCACCGCCTCCGGTGCCCAGCACGGCGGCGCCGCGGGCCAGATCTTCGAGGTGGTCCTCGGTCAACTGCCAGCTCACTGCGAAACCCCCACCGGATCGATGTCGTAGCCGAAGTAGCGCGGTCCGGCCAGCTCCAACCCGGCCGTGCTGTGCCAGCGCGGGTCGGCCGGTGCGGCGATGACCGCGACCCGCTGGCCGAAGCGCAGCGCCTCGGTGGTCACCGCCTCGCCCGATTCGCGGTCCAGCGTGCAGATCAGATCCGGCACCGAGGCCAGCACGGTGCCGTCGCGCTCGGCGACCAGGTGCTCGTTCTGGAATCGCAGCACCAACTCGGTCCCGCTGTCGCCGTCCGAGCCGGTCAGCCGGGCGTCGCCACGGGCGAAACCGGAGAGGGTGCGGCGCGAGACGTCGACGACCTTGCCGGTGAACAGCCGCCGTCCCCGCAACCGCGCGACGACCGCGGCCACCGGATCGGTGTGCTCGGCCCGCGCGGTGCGCACCAGTCGGCCCAACTCGGCGCACAACGTCAGGGTGCCCGGCACCAGTGATTCGCGGGCCTGCCGACCGGTCATCGCGTAGTTGCTGATCATCGCCGAGCAACCCATGTCGATGGTGGCGCTGCGCGCCAGCCGTTCCGCCCAGTGGTTGTCCACCGTGTCCAGAATTCCTCGGTTGCCCTTCTCGTCGGCGATGGCCATCGGGGTGGCCGCGATGCCGTACAGCGTGGGCAGCACCATCTGGATCTCGGGGAACGCGCGGCCCATCCCGTCGGCGTCGACCAGCGGCAGGCCGAGCTGCGCTGCGGCGGCGACCGGGATCAGCGAGTTGACGCCGCCCGCCTCGGCACACGCGATGTGCGTCAGTTCGCGGCCGAGGTAGCCCGCCAGCGTGCGGGCCGCCAGGCCGATCTGCTCGATCGACGGCAGCTTCTCGACCATCACGGTCGGCGCACCCATCATCGCCACCGGCAGCACGGCGGCCTCCGGTGGCAGTTCGTCCAGCGGTGTCAGGGCGACCGGACCGTGTTCGCGCAGCGACGCGCTGGCCAGCAACCGGCCGATGTGCGGGTCACCGCCACCGCCGGTGCCCAGGATGGCGGCACCGCGCGCGATGTCGTCCAAATCGGACAGTTCGATCCGCCGCATGGCAGCGGTGCGCTGCGGTGCGCGGTCGTCACTCATCGCCGCCTCCGAGCTGCAGATCGCCGACCGCCTTCGCCCGGATCCGGGTCGCATTGCCCGGCAGGTAGGGGATCGGCACCTCGTCGAAGTCTACGATGTCTACAGTGGACGGACTTGCGCCCGCGGCCACCGCGCGGTCGATCGCCTCCTGCTTGGCCTCGTCGACCACCGAATCGCGGCGGCCCGGCTCGATCGCGTACACCCGGTCGACCTCGCCGCCGATCTGCGCGATGGCCGCGCCGATGGCGTTGGCCACCGCGTAGTTCTCCGGTCGGTGCACCGCACCCGCATCGCCCATGTCGTCGGGCAGCAGCACCGAGCCGCCGCCGACGGCGACCACCGGCAGCGGCTCGGCGGAAGTGCGCATCCGCTCCACCGCGTCGGCGGTGTCGGCGGCGATGCGCTCCAGCGCGGCCTGCACCAGGTTCTTGTCCAGGTGCTTGACCAGGTCGGGGTCGCCGATCACGGCGCGCCCGGCGGCCACCGCGATGTCCGTCGCGGTCAGCGTGTCGCCGCCGAAAACCAGCGCCTGCGAGGTCAGCCGGTAGCCGACCGAGTCCGGGCCGACGGTCACCGCGGCCGGTTCGCCGCGCACCAGGCTGCCGCCGCCCAGCCCGATGGACAGCACGTCCGGCATCCGGAAGTTGGTGCGGATCCCGGCGACGCTCACCGCGGTGGTGGCCTCACGCGGGAAGCCCTGGTTGAGCACGCCGACGTCGCTGGTGGTGCCGCCGACGTCGACCACCGCGCAGGTGTCCAAACCGGACAGCACGGCAGCACCGCGCATCGAGTTGGTCGGGCCGGACGCGAAGGTCGCCACCGGGTAGCGGCGGGCGAAGTCGACGTCCATCAGCGTGCCGTCGTTCTGGCTGAGGTACAGCGGAGCCGTGATGCCCGCACCGGTCACCGATGCGGCCAGGCCGTCCACGATGTTGGCCGCCAACTCCCGCAGCGCGGCGTTGATGACCGTGGCGTTCTCCCGCTCCAGCAGGCCGATCCGGCCGATCTCGTGGGACAGCGAGATCGCCACGTCGGGCAGCTCGGCGGCGATGAGCTCCGCCGCGCGCTGCTCGAATTCGTGGTTGACCGGGGAGAACACCGAGGTGATCGCGACGCTGCGGATGCCGCCCCGCGCCATGTCGTCGATGGCCTTGCGCAGTTCGGGCTCGTCGAGCTCGGCGATGTGCCGACCGTCGAACTCGTGCCCGCCGTGGCACAGGTAGCTGCGTCCGGAAACAGCGTCCACCAAGCGCTGCGGCCAGTCCACCATCGGCGGCAGCGACGCACCGGCGGGCAGGCTGAGCCGCACCGCGGCGGTCGGCGCGAGGCGGCTGGCCTCGATCAGCGCGTTGATGAAGTGGGTGGTGCCGATCATGACCGCGCGGACCTTGGCCGGGTCGAACGCGTGCTGCCGCTGCAGGCCGTCGATCGCCGCGACGATCCCGGAGGTGACATCGGTGGTGGTGCTCATCTTCACCGCGGCCAGCACGTTCGTGCCGTCCAGCAGAACCGCGTCGGTGTTGGTGCCGCCGACGTCAATGCCGATACGCAAGTCGAAACTCCTTGTCTTGGTCCTGGTCGTGAGTGCGAAAACCGGCTGGAACCGGCTTTCGCACTCACG
>NZ_JBQQBO010000034.1:0-78571 GCF_052246905.1 Saccharopolyspora antiqui | reverse complement strand
GCCGAAGGCGCCGTGGGCAGCGCCGCCGAACAACTCATCACCGAAGGCAAGATCGACTGGGGCGAAGTCGGCACCGGCGCCATGTCCGGCGGCGTCACCGGCGCCGGAATGGGCGCCGGAGGCGAAGCAGTCGCCAACATGCGCACCGACGTCCCCGACAACCTCGGAGCATCCGTCGCAGGCGACGGTGGCGGCGACTCCGGCGGCTCGGGCTCCAGCGGCTCCGGGTCCAGCGGCGGTTCCGATTCCGGTTCGTCTGGGGGCGACTCCGGCTCCGCTGGGGGCTCGTCCTCCAGCAGCAGCGCCGACTCGGGTTCATCTTCCGGGGGTTCATCTTCCGGGGACTCGTCGTCCGGGGGCGCCTCTTCCGGCAGTGGCTCCGACTCCGGGCCGTCGGGGGGCGACTCCGGCTCGTCCACGACCAGCAGCTCCGATTCTCGTTCTTCAGCGGGTGATTCGGGCTCCTCCTCCGGGGGCGGCTCCGACGCGTCCTCCAGCAGCAGCGCGGATTCCCGCCCGTCGGGCGACTCGGGTTCGTCTTCCGGGGGCTCCTCCTCCGGGAGCGGTTCCGACTCCCGCCCGTCCGCAGGCGATTCCGACTCGTCCTCCGGTGGCGGCAGTTCGTCGCGGCCGGAGACGATGTCCGCGTACTCATCTTCATCCGACTCGCCGGGCTCGCCCAACGGCTCGGGATCAGGTCCGTCCCATGTGGACTCCTCCGGTTCGTCGCAGTCGTCGGGCGACGGAGCTGGCTCGGGTGCATCGGGACGCAGCTCCGTCGCGAGCGACCCCGGGCCAGCCGACTCCGGCAGCTCCGGCAACGGTTCCTCCGGCAGCGCCAGCCATGTCCCGTCCGGCGGCGGCAGCGCCGATGCGCCCGCTTCTGGTGGTGGCGGTCATGCGCCGTCCGGCGGCGGAGCGTCCGATCCTTCTTCCGGCAGCGGAGCATCCGGCGGCGCAGGTGGCGGCGCAGGTGGCGGCGCAGGTGGCGGCGGAGCGTCCGGTGGCGGGATGCCGCACGGTGGCGCGGGCGGTGGCGGCGGTGTGCCGCACAGCGGAGGCGGCGGGATGCCGAACTCCGGTGCGGGCGCGGACCGTTCCCCGGACACCCCGGCCAGCACCACGGCAGCATCCAATGTGGACGCTCCGGCGGCAACCGCCGCGCCGGGCACGGCTGGGCCGATGCCCACGTCCAACGTGCCGCGCCCCGACCAGTCCACCGCCGCTGGTGGTGGCGGCGCCATGGGCGGTGGGATGGCTGGCGGCATGGCCGGTGCGGGTGGCGCGGCGCCTGCCGGTGGCGGTGCAGGCCGCCCCGGCGGAGGCGGCGGTTGGACCGGTACTTCGGGCTCCCCTGGCGCGGCCGGTCGCCCGATGGGCGGCGACGGCGGCGGGCGTCCTGGCACACCGGGCACTCCTGGCACACCGGGCGGGCCGTCGCGGCCAGACGGCGGTCGCCCCGGTGGCCCGGACGGATCTCGGCCACCGGAACGGCCCACCAGCGCGGCAGCGCGCGGACCAGCACCGCAAGGCGCGCCGCCGCGACCCTTCGGTGGCCCGGACGGCCCCGGCAACTCGGGTGTGCCGCACCAGCGCACACCGGATGGTCCGCCGATGCGCCCGCACGACTCGACCCCACCAGGACCACCCCGGCCCGGCCCGATGCACCAGCGCCCCGACGGCGCAATGCCGCGGCCGGACGGCCCGCCGCAGCGACCCGACGCGACCACCGGGCGTCCCGGCGGGCCACCGCCACGGCCCGACGCAGCGCCACCGCGCCCCGACGGTCCTTTCGGACGGCCGGATGGACCTCCACCGCGCCCGGACACCGCAGCGCCCCGGCCCGACGGGACGACACAACCTGGCGGGCCCCAGCGACCAGACGGAACCGCACGGCCTGACGGGACGACGAGACCGGATGGCACGACGCGCCCTGGCGCGGATCAGCGGCCGAGTGGCCAGCCGACACCGGATCGTTCTGGCACGCGGCCGGACGGCTCCGGCCCGGACGGCCGTCGCGATCCGCAGGGTTCGCGGCCGGACGGTTCGGACCCGACGTCGCCGCGGGACTCCGCGCCCGACCACCGTCCCGATGCCGACACCGCGGATTCCGACCCGCGCCACCACCAGGACGGCGACGCGGACCCTGGAACTCCGGAACGCCAGCAACAAATCGACGACGCCGCAGCCCAACGCGACACCACACCAGGCGGCTCGTCCTTCCACACCGACCCCAACATGCGGGACCTCGCACAGCGGGTGCCGGACGACGGCGTGCACCACACCGTCGACGTGCACGCGCTGCCCGACGGCCGAGTCCGCGTCGGCGACCACACCTTCAGCCCGAAGGAACTCGCCGACATGCTCCGCAACGACCCCAACTGGAACGGCCAACCAATCCGCCTGCTGTCCTGCGACGCGGGTACCAGCGGCTTGGCCCGCGACCTGTCCAACGAACTCGGCGTCCCGGTCACCGCACCACGCGGCCTCGCCTGGACCGACGGCAACGGCCGCGTCTTCGCCAGCGACATAGGCCCCGACGGCCGCCCCGGCTGGCCCCCCAACAGCGGTTGGGACACCCACAACCCGGACGGCACATCGACCCCCGCCAGCAGCGACGGCTTCCACCCGTCCCACGACGGCCAAGACCCGGGCGCCCAGCCCGACGACGCCGAAGCCCGGGGTTACCCGCCGCGCGGTGATGAGCTCGACATCGAAACGCCCGGGCATCCGGACTTCAAGGACAAGATCGAGGACCGCATCCAGGACCCCGACTACCGCAACCGCTACTACAACGGCCCGGACGCCAACGGAGTGTGGCGGCGTCGGGACATCTACCAGGCGGATGCGGCCGGGGACCAACTCCCTGCCATTCGGGAGAACAACGGCCGGTTCGAGGTCACGCAGGACGGTTCGCCGAGTCCGGCTGAGAACGATCCCGCGACGAGCGATCAACATGACGATGTCGCGGACTCGAAGTCGGACGAGCAGCCCGGCGAAGAGCCGTCCAACGACGACCAGAATGCCTCCGACGACGAAGCAGCTGGCGATCAGACCGATGAGGATCCGACGCAGTACAAGCCGCCGGCCGCCGATGAACCGTCGAACAACCCGATCGACTTCTCCGAAATCCCGGAAACAGATCCCGGAGCACCTCCAGCATTTTCGGAGAGCGGCCCTTCGGACCGGACTCGGGGCGCACTCGTGGAGACCTTGCCGAGAGATCGGGTCATTCGCAACGACGATGAGCTCATCACTCACGTCAAGGACAACAATGGGAATTTTGTTCCCGTTCGGGACTACGTCCAGAACCTTTCACAGGAACGATCGGAAGCGATCGCGCAAGGCACCCACAAAAAAGACGGACCTTGCTCGGCCGTCGCAATCGACCTCCGCACCGGGATGATCACCGAAGGTGTGAATGGGCGTCCGAACGACTTGTTGACGGCCGAAAACCTCCACCCGCTTCTCCGCGAGAACCTGGAGTCCCTCGGCGCTTGGCAGTATCCGGTGATGGAATCCGAGACCACGGTCGCCAAGGACCGAGATGGCAACGACGCCGTGTTCGACGGAAAACCGCACTTCGACAAGCCGCTGAGGCATGCCGAGGTGAAGGCCACCAACGAACTGCTCTGGGCACGCGAGAGGAGCGGAGAGCCGGTAACCAGGGCCACCCTCGACGAGTTGCGCATCGATCCGCGCTGGATCAAGAACGGCGGCAACATGTCCATCGGCAACGAGGCAGCGGCGTGCGCGAACTGCGACACCCTGCTCCGCGGGGTGCCCAGCTACACCGGACGCTTCTCCTTCAACCCGTCTGACTACCGCTACACTGACAGCAAGCATTCAATTGAGAATGACAGCGGCCTGCGAACCGACGGTGAGGGATCCGGTGAATGAAATGCGCGTCAACAGAGCGGAAACCTCGATGGACGATCGCATGATCACTTCGTACCAGGGAAGGCCCTTCACTGGCGAGATCGTCGACTTTGACCCCAATGGGACCATGATCGAGCTGACGACCTACGCAGACGGAATCGAACACGGCCCGCAGGTCGAGTGGTTTCCCGACGGGACCAAACAATTGGAAGGGCAGTGCGATCACGGGCAGGCCGTTGGCGAATGGCGCGAATGGCATCCGACCGGGCAGCTCGCCAGGTATGACGAATTCAACGATCTCGGGGATCTGCTGAAGCGCAAGCGCTGGGACGAATCGGGCGAGTTGCTCGAAGACTACAGCGGCAAGGCACCCCGAAAGAGCAGCGAACCGCAGTAGGCGCCGCGCCGGGGCGGGATCCAAGGGCGAACGTCGGCGTTCAAACCGATCGACGGCCCAGGTGGTCCGCCGCCCGGGTCGTCTCCGGTAGGCGGTACTTCGGCGCGAGGCGGAGGACGAGGTCGCAGGCGTCGTCGAGGGTGAACCGGTGGCCCACCGACACGAACACCGGCTTCACCCTCGCCTGGGTGCGCAGGGCTCGGCCGACGACGTCGTCGTCCATGCGGAGCGGGGACCACGCGCCCCGCTGTTCGCCCGGGGGATCGTAGCGGCCCATCGCCGTCTTGCCGACGCCGATGCTGGGCAGATCGGTGAGCACCCCCAGGTGGCAGGCCAGGCCGAAGCGGCGCGGGTGGGCCAGGCCTTGGCCGTCGCAGACCAGGACGTCCGGTTCGACCGACAGCTCCGCCAGCGCCGTCAGCAGCGACGGTGCTTCGCGGAACGCGAACAGGCCTGGGACGTAGGGGAACTCCGCTTTCCCGCGCACCACCGAACTGTCCACAACGGACAGCGTCGCGACGTCGAGAACCGTCACCGCGGCAACCAGCTCGTCCGAATCATCCCGGTACGCGACGTCCAGCCCCGCCGCCGTGCGCACCTCGGCGGGCGCACCGTCGAAGCGCACCAACGGGCGCAGTCGCTCCTGGATCGCAACTGCTTCGGCCTCCGTCGAAGGCCACGGGTGCAGGTCGTGGACGCGAATCACGTACCCGATCGTAGGACAGGTGAAGGGCACCTTTTACCAAGTTACTTGGCGAAAGGTGCCCTTCACTCGTCCACCAATCAGTCGTACTGGGGCGACTCGGTGCGGGTGCGCTTGAGTTCGAAGAAGTACGGGAAGCGCGCCAGCGCCAGCGCGCCGTCGAACATCTGCGCCGCCTCCTCGCCGCGCGGGATGCGGGTGATCACCGGCCCGAAGAACGCCACGCCGTCGACGTGGATGGTCGGGGTGCCGACCTCGTCGCCGACCGGGTCCATGCCCGCGTGGTGGCTGGCCCGCAGCTCCGCGTCGTACTCCGTGCTCTCCGCCGCTTCGGCAAGCGTTGCGGGCAGGCCCGCCTCGGCCAGCGATTCGCTGATCACCTGCTCGAAGTCCTTGTTGCCCTGGTTGTGCAGCCGGGTGCCCATCGCCGTGTAGAGCGGCTCCAGGACCTCCTCGCCGTGGTGCTTGGCGGCGGCGATGGCCACCCGCACCGGACCCCACGCCTTGGTCATCAGTTCCAGGTACTGTTCGGGCAGGTCGCGGCCTTCGTTCAGCACCGCCAGGCTCATCACCCGGAAGTGCAGGTCGATGTCGCGGACCTTGGCGACCTCCAGGATCCAGCGCGAGGACACCCATGCGAATGGGCACGCCGGGTCGAAGTAGAAGTCGACCCTCGGTCGGGCAGCGGTGCTCATCAAGCCTCCAGTAGTTGCGCGACACCCACGACCGGTCGGCAGGCTCGGGCGCGGCGCGCGAAGTTTCCGCCCATGACGCCTCCGGTGTTCGAAAAGTCCGATCGCGGGCGCGTTCGGGCACGCGCCGTCATGGGTACCAACCCCGGTAGAGCCCATTGTCTTCCCATCGACCCGACACGCCGACGACGAAGCCGGACCTGCCCGGCGGCGCGCCCGCACACGGACGTGATTTGATGCCTTGCGCCAGGTGCCCGCCCGGTCCCTGGCCCGACCAGTCCCCGACGAACAACGAGGTGATCCGTGGCCCCGCCGAACCTCACCCGCGACCAGGCCGAGCAGCGTGCGGCGTTGCTGGAGGTCCAGTCGTACGTGATCGAACTGGATCTCTCCGCCGGCGCGGGTGGGCCGGACGTCGAGACGTTCGGTTCAACCACCACGGTGCGGTTCCGCAGCAACCAGGCGGGTGCCGACAGCTGGATCGACCTGGTGGCCGACCGGGTGCACAGCGCCGTGCTCAACGGCGTCGAACTGGACGTCTCCGACTACGACGAGTCCACCGGCATCCAGCTGCCGGACCTGGCCGTCGACAACGAACTGGTGGTGCGCGCCGACTGCGCGTACACCAACACCGGCGAGGGCCTGCACCGCTTCATCGACCCGGTGGACGGCGGCGTGTACCTCTACAGCCAGTTCGAGACCGCCGACGCCAAGCGGATGTTCACCTGCTTCGACCAACCCGACCTGAAGGCCACCTACCGGCTCACCGTGGATGCGCCCGGCGACTGGAAGGTCATCTCCAACGCCACCGCCGAGATCACCGCCCGACCGGACGGCGGCAACCGGCACGCCTTCGTCACCAGCGAGCGGATGTCGACCTACCTGGTCGCGCTGGTGGCCGGGCCGTACGCCGAGTGGCGCGATGTCTTCCCCGGCGAGGACGGGCAGGGCGAGATCCCGCTGGGCATCTACTGCCGCGCTTCGCTGGCCGAGCACCTGGACGCGGACCGGCTGTTCACCGAGACCAAGCAGGGCTTCAGCTTCTACCACCGGGCGTTCGGCGTTGCGTACCCGTTCGGCAAGTACGACCAGTGCTTCGTGCCGGAGTTCAACGCCGGGGCGATGGAGAACGCCGGCTGCGTGACCTTCCTGGAGGACTACGTCTTCCGGTCGAAGGTCACCAGCTACCTCTACGAGCGGCGCTGCGAGACGGTGCTGCACGAGATGGCGCACATGTGGTTCGGCGACCTGGTGACCATGCGCTGGTGGGACGACCTGTGGCTCAACGAGTCGTTCGCCACCTGGGCGAGCGTGCTCGCGCAGGTAGGCGGCACCCAGTACGACCACGCCTGGACGACGTTCGCCAGCGTGGAGAAGTCCTGGGCGTACCGGCAGGACCAGCTGCCCTCCACCCACCCGGTGGCCGCCGACATCCAGGACCTGCAGGCCGTGGAGGTCAACTTCGACGGCATCACCTACGCCAAGGGCGCCTCGGTGCTCAAGCAGCTGGTGGCGTACGTGGGTCTGGAGAACTTCCTGGCCGGGCTGCGGATCTACTTCAACCGGCACGCCTGGGACAACGCCACCCTCAACGACCTGCTGCGGGCGCTGGAGGAGGCCTCCGGCCGCGACCTGTCGTGGTGGAGCGAGCAGTGGCTGGAGACCACCGGCCTGAACATGCTGCGGCCCCGGTTCAGCACTGACGACGACGGCCGGTTCACCTCGTTCTCGGTGGTGCAGAACGGGGCCCGGCCCGGGGCGGGCGAGCTGCGCACGCACCGGCTGGCGATCGGCATCTACGACGACGAGGGCGGCAAGCTGGTGCGCAAGCACCGCGTCGAACTCGACGTGACCGGCGAGCGCACCGAGGTGCCCGACCTGATCGGCGTGCACCGCGGCAAGCTGGTCCTAGTCAACGACGACGATCTGACCTACTGCTCGCTGCGCTTCGACGCCGATTCGCTGGCCACGCTGATCGACCGGATCGGCGACATCGCGGAGTCGCTGCCGCGCGCGCTGTGCTGGTCCACCGCCTGGGAGATGACTCGCGAGGCGGAGCTCAAGGCGCGCGACTTCGTGACCCTGGTGCTGGGCGCTTCCGCCGACGGCGGAATCGGCGCCGAAAGCCAGATCGGCGTGGTGCAGCGGGTGTTGCTGCAAACCCAGACCGCACTCGCGTCCTATGTGGACCCGTCGTGGCAGGCCGAGGGCTGGCGGCGGTTCACCGGTCGGCTGTTCGAGCTCGCGCGCGGCGCCGAGCCCGGTTCGGACCACCAGCTCGCGTTCGTCAACTCGCTGGCCGGTTCGGTGCTCGCCGACGACCAGGTCACCGAGCTGCGCGGCTGGCTGGACGGCTCAGCGCCGCTGGCCGGGCTGGCCGTCGACACCGACCTGCGTTGGCAGCTGCTGCAGGCGCTGGTCGCGCACGGTGCGGCTGGCGAGTCCGAGATCGACGCCGAGCTGGCGAAGGACCAGACCGCGACCGGCCGCCGCCGCGCGGAGCGGGCGCGGGCGCTGATCCCGACCCCGGAGTCCAAGGAGAAGGCCTGGCAGCGGGCGGTGCACGACGACCAGCTGCCGAACGCGGTCAGCGACGCGATCATCGCGGGCTTCCAGCACCCGGCGCAGCGTGAACTGCTCGTGCCGTACGTGCGGCGCTACTTCGAGGAGATCGACGAGGTCTGGCAGCGCCGCTCCAGCGAGCGGGCCCAGCCGACGGTGATCGGGCTGTTCCCGTCGTGGGCGGTCGCCGACGACACGGTGGCCGCGGCGGACTCCTGGTTGGCCGACGAGCACGCCTCGGCGCTGCACCGCTTGGTCTCCGAAGGCCGCGCGGGCATCGTGCGCGCACTCGCAGCACGCGAGTTCGACCGCTCCTGACCCGGAAGAGTGCGAGGTGAAGGGCACCTTTGACCGACTATGCCGGTCGAAGGTGCCCTTCACCCTTGGCGAAACACCCCGTGAACACGTTTCGTGCCTGGTCGAGCACAGCGCGTAAGCTGCTTGTGATCTGTGCGGCGTGAGGGGTGGGAGCGTCGATGCCTCAGTTGATCTCGTCGATCGCCCAGCTGTTGTGGCCGTTGATCGCCCTGATGGCGATCTTCGTGTTCCGACGCGCCATCGGACGCGTGCTGCGCACCGCTGAGAAGCGGGAGCTGGAGTTCGAGATCGGCGGCCAGCGGCTGACCATGCACGAGCTCAACGACCAGCAGAACGAGATGATCCAGGACCTGCAGCGGCAGCTGAGCCTGCTCAGCAGGCAGCTGGAGGAGCGCGACCGGATCGGCGCCACCGCGCTGGAGACCGCGAAACTGGTTCCGGCGCCCGCGCTGCCCGAAGTGCCCGACATCTCCGGTGACGGCGAGGGCGAACTGCCGCCGGTGCAGGCGCCGGTGGGCCCGGAGCCGTCCGCGGTGCTGTGGGTCGCGGAGAAGCCGGAGGCGCACGCGATCTTGGCGGAGCAGCTCCGGGACAACGGCGTGCGGGTCACCATGGTGTCGACCACCGACGAAGCGTTGGCGGAGCTCTCGCAGCGCCCGTACCGGCTGATCGTGGAGGACATGGGGCGCAAGGAGAACGGCCGGTGGCGTCCCGACGCGGGGCTAGCGCTGCTGGGCGAACTCCGCGACTTGGGCGTGGACACGCCGGTGATCGTGTTCAGCACCCAGCGGGCGCAGCAGCAGTACGGCGAACAGGCGCGGCAGTCCGGTGCGGTCGGCACGACGTCGTCGGCCTACGAGATGTTCCAGAACTTCCAGAGCTTCGGCCTGCTGTGATCAGTCGTGAGCGGGCGCTCCGGCGCTTACCGGAATTTCCACTCACGACCCCGACAGCGACTGCTCAGTGATGGGTGCGGGATTCCTGGTAGCTGTTCCCGGCGGCATCGGCGAGCATCCGCAGGGCGCCGACGAGGCCCTCGATCAGCTCGCCTTCCTTGAAGGACGCCACCATGCTCATCGCGGCCAGCTGGCAGCTGCGGTCCGGGATCCGGCGGTACGCCTCGTCACCGGTGATGAGCTCGAACTTCCGCTGACCGGGCGAAACCGCGATCAGCACGCCCTCGGCGGCCCGCGCGCCGAGGTTGGCGTGCAACTCCTCGGCCTGCTTGCGGGTGTCCTCGCCGAGGTCGCCGAGGTAGACCGCGAATTCGAGCCCGGTGCTGCGGCTGGACAGCGTCAGCGCCTCGTCGAGCCGAGCGAGCTGGCCGGGGCTGAACGGCAACCGGGGCCGGTCCGGCTCGACGCGCCGGGCGATGGACAGCCGACCGGTGGCCATCATCGCCTCTCCGACGCTGAGCTCTTGCGCGTCCGCGGCGGACCGCCCTGCGATCTCACCAGTTGCCACGTGCGCCTCCCCGAGCGGTGCTGGGCCGCGCATCGTCCGGCGCAGCCTCCGAGTCCACGTCTGCGATCGGTGCGGCGGTGTTCACACCCGCCGGGTTGGCCACCCAGAACACCGGCGCGAAATCCCACTCCTGTCCCGCGCGGTAACGCGGGCGGGTAAGCCTGGGCCACATCGCGATGAGCACGATCAGGCCGTAGATGGCCGCTGGGATCACCGCCAAGACGAGCACAGTCTCCACGACAGTCACGGGAGTACGGTATCCGATGACTTCTCCGTGGTGTGCCGCGACCTCGGCGGCGCACGATCGGTACTGGTGACCGACATCCGGAGTCGGGTCGACACGTCACGTGCGAGTGGTTCGATGCGGGGGCTTGGTGCGCCTCGACGTGGTTCTTGCTGGTGAGAGCCGGTCAAAAACCCCAGGGAACTACGCACGGTTACTAGTCAAGTGTGTCTTATCTCACCTAAAGTAACTCGTTCAGAGTAGCTGTTGCGACCGAATGGAGTCCAACCAGACGGTTGCAATACGCGGCGACTTGGCGGCTTGTTCCGGGGCCTTCCTGATCATAGTTTTTCACCTGTATGGGTCTTGCATATTTGATCACATGCGTTCAAAGCAGTTATTGAATGCGGGAGGCACACAATGTCGATCATCGAAACCGCCACTCAGAGCAGCGCCCTCACTCTTCCGGCCACTCACCGACCACTGCTTGAACACGGGGTCCGGATCAGCGGCCGGGAAAGCGGCGTGCGCATCAGCAGCGAGCGCGGCGTGCGGATCAGCGGACGCGAACAGGGCGTCCGGATCTCCAGCGGCGTGCGGATCAGCCGCGGTGTCCGGATCAGCGGCCAGCGGGGTGTGCGGATCAGCGGTCGACAGGGCGTCCGCGTCAGCGGTCGTCAAGGCGTGCGGATCAGCGGCCAGCGGGGTGTCCGCATCAGCGGCCAGCAGGGCGTCCGGATCAGCGCGCAGCGCGGTGTGCGCATCAGCGGTCGTCAAGGCGTCCGCATCAGCGGGCAGCGGGGTGTGCGGATCAGCTGATCGGCCGGGCAGCGACGACGCTGCCGACCGACGCACCCCACGGCAGTTCTCCACCACCCGGACCGAACCCTCAGGCTGCGGGCTCACCGAGGTACGGCAGCCACAACGGGTCCGTTTCGGACAGTCCCGCCAGCAGCCGCCAGTGCCGCCCGCGCGGCGCGAGCGGTGCCACCGGTAGGCGCCAGCCCAGTTCGCTCAGCGTCTTGTCGGCCTTGCGGTGGTTGCACTTGGTGCAGCTGGCGACGCAGTTCTCCCACGTGTGCGGGCCGCCGCGACTGCGCGGCACGACATGATCTATCGTTTCGGCGCGAGAACCGCAGTACACGCACCGGTAGTTGTCCCGCAGCATCAGCGCCGCCCGGGTCAACGGCACCCGGCCCCGGTACGGCACTCGCACGAAGTTGCTCAGCCTGATCACAGACGGGACCTCGACGCTGGCAGTAGCCGAATGCAGCACCATGCCCGCCGAGTCGCCGTGCACCACCTCGGCCTTGCCGCAGACGATCAACACGATCGCCCGACGCAGCGGGAGCGCGGTCAGCGGCTCGAACGTGGTGTTGAGCAGCAGGACCCGCCGCTTGCGCCAGGACGGAGCGTGACCGGGAGGCCGATCGACCTCCGCACGGCTTGGTGGGCACAACGACGCCCGCGACGCTAGGCCGGTGGCCTTCAGCGCCGGTTGTCGGGTCGGTTGTCGGTCGGGCACGCGACCACCTCCACCGGTGTCGGGCATAGTCGAACACACAACCCCGCCCGAAGGCACGTGTGATTCAACACGCCAAGCCGAGAATAGAGTGCGCTCCGTAGCGGCCCACTGCGGGGCCGGTGGTGACACCTCGGACCACACCTCGCTCGGTCACAACCACCAACCCGGCGACGCAGGTCATCCATTCCCGATCGCGCACCGGTGAATCAATAATGATCATTCCGGGTGAATCGTGTCGGGTTCGCCGAGGACGAACACTTCAAGATCACCGAACGGCCGTGCGAGGCACGTATCGTCGCGGAGGTGACCGACGTTCAAGCCGCGCACCTGGACTACCCCGGCGCCGACCGCGACGACATCGTCGAAGACCTGCACGGCCACCAGGTGGCCGACCCCTACCGATGGCTGGAGGACCCGGCCGATCCGCGCACCGAGGCGTGGTCGGCCGCGCAGGACGAGCTGGCCCGCACCTGGCTCGACGCGCTGCCCGGTCGGGACGCTGCCGCGCAGCGCATGCAGTCGCTGCTGTCGGCCGGTTCGGTGTCAGCCCCGGCTTGGCGCGCTGGACGGGCGTTCTTCACCCGCCGCGAGCCCGGCCAGGAATTCCCGGTGCTGCACGTGCGCGAACCCGACGGCACCGAGCGGGTTTTGCTGGACCCGGCCCAGCTGGATCCGTCTGGACTGACCACGCTGGACACCTGGTCGCCGAGCCTGGAGGGCGATCGGCTGGCCTACCAGATCTCCGTCGGCGGCGATGAGGAGTCGCTGCTGCACGTGATGGACGTCGCCACCGGCGAGATCATCGAGGGCCCGATCGACCGGTGCCGCTACTCGGCGATCTCCTGGCTGCCCGGCGGCACCGAGTACTTCTACGTCCGTCGGCTCGCCCCGGAACTGGTGCCCGAAGGCGAGCAGCAGTTCCACCGCCGCGTGTGGCGGCACCGGGTGGGCGCCGACCCCGACCAGGACCTGCTGGTGCACGGCGAGGGCCTGGACCACACCTACTACTACGGCACCAGGGTGTCGCGGGACGGTCGCTGGCTGGTGGTCGAGGGCAGCCCGGGTACCGCCCGGCGCGACTCGGTGTGGATCGCCGACCTCGCCGAGGACGGTGCGGTGCCGAACCTGCGGCAGGTCGTGGACACCTCCGACGGCTACCGGGTCGGTGCCTGGGTGGAGCGCGACGGTCGGCTGTACGTGCTGACCACGTTGGACGCGCCGCGCTGGCGGCTGTGCGTGGCCGACCCGGCCCGGCCGGAACCGGCGAACTGGACCGAGTTGATCGGCGAGGAGCCCGATTCGGTGCTGGAGGCGGTGCGCTGGTTCGACTCCGGCGACGATGATCCGGAGCTGGTCGTGCTGCGGACCCGGCACGCGGTGTCCGAGGTGACGCTGCACGATCCCGCCACCGGGCGGCAGACCGCCGAGGTGCCGCTGCCCGGCACCGGCCAGGTCACCGCGCTGAACGTGGTGGACGAGGCAACCGACCGCGACCGGGACCGGCTCTGGATCGGCTGGACCGACTTCGCCACCCCGCCCTGCGTGCACGCCTACTCCCGCGACACCGGGCAGACCACTGTGGACCGGCAGGCGCCGGGCACCGCCGAACTGCCCGCGGTGCACACCCAGCAGGTCACCTACCGCTCGCTGGACGGCACCCCGGTGCGGATGTTCCTGCTGAGCCAGGCGGCCGAACCGGACCGCCCGCGGTCGGTGTTCATGACCGGCTACGGCGGTTTCTCGCTGTCCCGCGAGCCCGGCTACACACCGTCCGCGCTGGCGTGGGTCGCCGCCGGTGGTGTCTGGGCGCTTCCGTCGCTGCGCGGTGGCGGCGAGGAGGGCGAGCAGTGGCACCTCGCGGGCATGCGCGAGCAGAAGCAGCACACCTTCGACGACTTCCACGCCGCCGCCCAGTACCTGATCGACGAGGGCTGGACGACTTCCGACCAGTTGGCGATCTCCGGTGGTTCCAACGGTGGTCTGCTGGTCGGCGCGGCGCTGACGCAGCGCCCGGAGCTCTACCGGGCGGTGGTGTGCTCGGCGCCGCTGCTGGACATGGTCCGCTACGAGCAGTTCCTGCTGGGTCGCACCTGGAACGACGAGTACGGCACCGCCGACGATCCCGAAGAGCTCGGCTGGCTGCTGTCCTACTCGCCGTACCACCACGTGACCGAGCAGACCGACTACCCGTCGGTGCTGTTCACCGTCTTCGAGTCGGACTCCCGGGTTGATCCGAATCACGCCCGCAAGATGTGCGCGGCGTTGCAGCACGCCACCAGCTCTGACCCGGCCAAACGGCCGGTTCTGCTGCGCCGGGAGACCGAGGTCGGGCATGGCGCGCGCTCGGTTTCCCGTACTGTGGGGCTGGCGACCGACCAGCTCGCCTTCCTCGCGGAGGCCACCGGACTCGCCCTGGACTGAGCCCCGAACTCGGTCCCGGCAGTCGGCTGTTCGAAGTCTCGTGCACGGCGGGGTGTGCACGATGCTCAGTTGGCCGGTTGTCCGACCCGTGATGCTGACCGAACCCATCACGGGCCATGAACGACAGCATGGAGAACCCCCGACCCATGAATCTGCCGCTGCTGACCCAACCGAGCTGTGCCCGCGAAGCGGGCTGGTGCAACACGATCTACGAGTGGACCGGCAACAACTGGCTCGCCTCCTATGCCGAACTGCTCATCGCCAAGCCGCTGAACATCGTGCTGATCGTGCTCGTCGCGTTCCTCCTGCGCTGGCTGGTGCACCGCACGATCAACCGCCTGACGCGGGGCAACGGAAAACCCCCGAAGCTGTTGCAGCCGCTGCGGGAACGCCGAACGGACGCGCTGACCGCGGAACTGCTGTCCGAGCGCCGCATCCAGCGGGCGCGCACGATCGGCTCGGTGCTGAAGTCGCTGGCCTCGTTCGTGCTCTTCGGCCTGGCCGTGATCTACATCCTGCAGGTGCTCAACATCCAGGTCGCGCCGGTGCTGGCATCGGCCGGGGTGCTGGGCGTGGCCGTCGCCTTCGGTGCGCAGAACCTGGTCCGGGACTTCCTGTCCGGCATGTTCATGCTGGTCGAGGACCAGTACGGGGTCGGTGACGTGGTCGACCTCGGCGAGGCGAGCGGAACCGTCGAGGCCGTGGGCCTGCGGGTCACCACGCTGCGCGACATCAACGGCACCGTCTGGTACGTCCGCAACGGCGAGATCCTGCGGGTGGGCAACTCCAGCCAGGGCTTCGCGGTCGCGGTGGTGGACTTCCCGATCTCGCACAACAGCAACGTGCAGAAGGCCATCGAGGTCGCCACCCAGGTCGCCACCGACGCGGCGGCCAGGGAACCGCTGTCCAAGGACGTGCTCGACCCGCCGGAGATGCTGGGCGTGGACCAGATCACCTCGGACACCATCACGCTGCGGGTGACCACCAAGGTCCGGCCCGGTCGGCAGTGGGCGGTGCAGCGGCGACTGCGCGCCGAGATCAAACGCGCCTACGACGACGAGGCCATCGAGCCGCCGTACCCGTACGGCCGCCCGCTGGCGAGCAGCCCGCTGCCACCTGCCAGCCCCACCACCTAGCAGCCCCACCATCGAACAGCCCCACCATCGAACAACCGGTGCAGATCTGACTGCGGTTGTGTGGCATTCGTCCAACATCACGGCCACCAGGTCGCCTGCCCCTGAGAGGATGGAGTCGTGACTTCCGTGGAGACCTTCTACCACCAGGTCGGCGGCGAGGCGACCTTCCATCGCATCGTGGCGCGGTTCTACGAGGAGGTGGCCAAGGACGAACTGCTGCGGCCGCTTTACCCGGAGGAGGACCTGGGCCCTGCCGAGGAGCGGCTGCGGCTGTTCCTGATCCAGTACTGGGGCGGCCCGCACACCTACTCCGACCGGCGCGGCCACCCGCGGCTGCGGATGCGGCACGCACCGTTCAAGATCGGTCCGGCCGAGCGGGACGCGTGGCTGCGCTGCATGCGGGTCGCGGTCGACGAGGTCGACCTCGATCCGCAACACCGCGCTCAGCTGTGGCAGTACCTGGAGATGGCGGCCGACAGCATGGTCAACTCCTGGTTCTGAGCGGTTGCCGCTGGCAACCCCGAACCCCAAGCGAAGGACCTGATGATGCGGCGGGTGGACGCGCAAACAGGCCACGGCCGACGGCCGTGGTGGTGGGACGCGGTGTGCTACCAGGTCGACGTCGGTTCCTTCGCCGACGGCAACGGCGACGGAATCGGTGATCTCGACGGGCTGCGCACTCGGCTCGGCTACCTGGAACTGCTCGGGGTCGACGCGATCGTGCTGGCCGGCGTCGCCGGGGTGGACCCGGTGGCGGAGCCGTTTCGCGGGCTGCTGGCCGAGGCGCACGAGGCCGGGATTCGGTTGATGCTCGCGCTGGATGTGGATCCGGCGCGCAGCGACCCCAGAGCGGTGCTCGTGCCCTGGCTGGAACACGGGGTGGACGGCTTCCTCCTGGCGCCGCGCAGCGATCCGGCCAACGCGATCGGTGCCGCGCTTGCGGGCTATCCGGATCGCGTGGTGATCGGCATCGGTGCGGGTGACTGGCACCTGTCGTTCAACCTCGACCTGGCGATCGCCGGTTTCCAGGCCGAATCGGTCCGCAAGGCGATCACCGACGTCCTCGCCGCCCCCACCTCCCGCCCGGCGTGGGCGATGGCCAGCCGCGACACCGAACTCAGCCGGGACGACGCCGCGCTGACCCCGGTCCGTGCGATGGCACTGGTGCAGTTGGCGCTGCCCGGCGCGGTGTGCCTCCGGCACGGCGAGGAGCTGGGGTTGCCCGGCGCCCAGCGGGTGCGGATGCCGTGGGAGGGCGACCGGCCGCCGTTCGGGTTCTCCACCGCCGAAGCGGATTGGACGTCGATTCCGGCGGACTGGGCCGCTTTCACCGTCGAGGCGCAGTTGGAGGACGAGAAGTCGACCCTGTCGCTGTACCGGCACGCGCTGGAGACGCGGAGCACGCACCCGGCGTTCACCGGCGACGACGTCGAGTGGTTCGGTGCGCCAGCGGAGTGCTTCGCGTTCCGGCGCACGGGCAGCAACCTGGTCTGCGCGTTGAACACCTCGGCGGCGCCGGTGCCGGTGCCGCCGGGCGAGGTGCTGCTCACCTCCCGGCCGCTGGAGTCCGGGGAGCTGCAGCCGGGCTCCGCCGCATGGCTGGTGTGAGCCCGACCTCGCCAAGATGACCTTCGGTTCGGGCGCTCGGGCGGCTATCGGTAAATTTCGGGAAAACACCACCGCCGACTCCCACTGGATGCTATGAGTGCCCGCGCGCCCGAGCTGAGCTCGCCTCGGACGGACCGCACCCGTCGACTGGTCGGCATCGACATCGCCCGGTTCTTCGCGGTGTTCGGCATGTTCTGCATCCACTTCGGAGTGCCGTTCGTGGATGGCACGCCCGAGGTCTGGGTGGCGCAGTTCGCCAGCGGGCGGTCCACAGCGCTGTTCATCCTGCTGGCCGGGGTGTCGCTGGCGATGCTGTCGGGGCGCGGCGCGCCACCGACCGGCGCCGCGCTGCGCCAGGCCCGCATCCGGATCGCGGTGCGCGCGGGGCTGTTGCTGGTGATCGGCATCGCGCTGGCGAAGGCCACCGACGCGACGGGCTTCCTGCTGACCGTGATCATCCCGTTCTACGGGCTGTACTTCCTGCTGGCGGTGCCGTTCCTGCGGCTGCGGACGCGCGGGCTGCTCATCGCCGCGGTGCTCGCAGCCGCGCTGGGGCCGCAGCTGTCGTTCCTGCTGCGGACCTGGATCGCCTGGGGCACCCCGCTGGGCACGTTCGTCTCCGCCGTCAACGCGGTCGATCCGGGGCACCTGATCGCCGACGCCGGGATCTTCGACCTGCTGCTGCTCGGGTTCTACCCGGCCGCGTCGTACCTGCCGCTGGTGCTGGCCGGGATGGCCGTCGGGCGGCTGGAGCTGCGCTCGACGAGGGTGCGGTGCTGGCTCGCCGGGACAGGACTGGTGCTGTCGATGGCGGGCTACCGGGTGTCGAGCTGGCTGGTGGAATCCGTCGGCGGACTGCCGCCTGGCCCCACCGAGGGCACCGTGCCGATCGAGCACCCGGCGTGGCTGCTGGCCACCACCGCGCACAGCGGCACCACGTTCGAACTGCTCGACTCCGGCGGCATCGCGCTGGTGATCCTGGCGGTGTGCCTGGAGCTCGCCGATCGGACCGGTCGGTTGCTGAAACCGCTGGCCGCGGCGGGCTCGATGGCACTGACGCTTTACGCGAGCCACGCGCTGGTGCTGTCGTGGCAGATCATCGTCGGCGGCTGGCCGCTGAGCGGCGTGCCGGATTTCCTGGCCAAACTGGCCAGCATGGGTCCGGCGCTGCCCACCGACATCCCGAACATGCCGGCGTTCCCGCGCGACGGCCACCACCCGGAGGGTTTGGTGGCGTTCGTGAACACCTACATGCCCGAGCTGTTCCTGATCTTCTCGATCCTGTTCGCCCAGCTCTGGCGGCAGTTCTTCCGCCGAGGCCCCCTGGAGGCGGCGGTCAGCGAGTCGGTGCGCTGGCTCACCGGCCAGCTGTCCGATCGCCGCTGAACTGGTAAAACGCCCGGATTCCAGATCACGTTCCGACGGGATGGGACTTTCGCCTCTTAACAGCCGCGCGATGCTGGCGTCGCGTTGACGAATGGCCGTCGCGCATCCGGAGGTGGTTCCCATGAATTTCCGGCATCGGCCCGACGACGCGTCGGACGCGGTCGAAATCCCACCGGCCCTCGGCAAGGCCATGGCGGACTACCGGGCCCTGCTCGACCAGCTGGAGGCGGGCAGCATCGACGATGCGACCTTTCGCCACCGCGCCCTGAACGTCGGGCTGATCGTCCGCGAGCACGACGCCTGGATCCTGGACCTGTCGACCGAGCGGTGGTGGCGCTACGACGGCGTCGCGCTGTCCAGCCTCCGGTTCAGCGAAGCCGAGGGCTGAGCCATGTCCGCCCCAACCGACCCGGTGGTCCTCCAGGAACGGCTCGACAGCCTCATCCGCAACACCCAGCAGCTCATCCCGATCCGGCGCGATGGGCCGCTGTCGGTGAGCCCCCTACCGGTGGCCGCGCTGCAAGACCACCTGTGCAATGTGACGAGTTGGCTCGGCCGGGTTTGGGCTTCGAAATCGCGAGACGGCGCGGCGGTGCGGCGGTGGCTGGCGAGCGAACCATTCGCTTCGCCGGTTCCGGCTCGGGTGATCCGGAAAGTGCCGCTGCGCAGGCAGTTCCGCATCTCGCTCGCGACGGCGGCACTCGGTGCCGCGGTGGCGGCGGGCAGCTACACCCTGACCGCGCCGTTCGCCGATCCGTTCCTCGGTCTGATCCCGCCTGACATCTTCAACCGGATCCCGCCGTTCGCGGAGAACACCGCTCCCCCGTCGCCGGAGACCCGAACGCCTCGGCACCGCACGTACTCGCCCGAAGCGGCAACCCCGCGTGAGCCGATCGTCGCACCGGCCCCGATCTCCTCGGCACCACCGGTCGCGCAGCCGCTACCGGCAACCGCCCCGCCAAGCACGTCGGGTGCGCCGGTCACGACATCTGCGCCGGTCACGCCGAGTTCGCCGAACACCGCCGGACCGGGCGCGGTGCTGCTCAACTCACCTTCGCTGGCCACACCGCCGACGACCGGTGGCCCCGCGCAGCGCCTGGACGGCGCCACCGGTTCGACGCCGAGTCCCGCCGAACCCCAGTCCCCCGTGCCAACACCCACGACTACCGCACCATCGGAAACCTCGGACGACCCCACCGCGGTGCCCACCACACCGCCGCGTACCAGCACGCCGCCGCAGACGACGCCATCACAGGCCAGCACACCGCCGCAGGCGACCACATCCAGGCAGACCGCCAGGCCACCACAAATCACCGCACCCCCGCAGAGCACCGCAGCAGAGCCGACCGCCCGATCCCCGCAGACCAACACACCCCGCCAGGCCACCGGCCCACCACAGAGCACCGGACCCCCGCGGAGCACTGGACCCCCGCGGAGCACCGGCCCACCACAGAGCAGCAGGCAGCCACAGATCAATACGCCCCGCCAGGTCACCGAACCAGAACAGAACACCAACCCCCCGCAGAACACCAGACAACCGCAGACCAACACCCCCCGACAGACCACCGAACCACGGCAAAACACCAGGCCCCCACAGAACACCGCGCCCCCGCAGAACACCAGACAGCCACAGGACACCGGACAGCCACAAATCAACACGCCCCGCCAGGTCACCGAACCAGAACAGAACACCAACCCCCCGCAGAACACCAGGCAACCTCAGACCAACACCCCCCGACAGACCACCGAACCACGGCAAAACACCAGGCCCCCGCAAAGCACCGCGCCCCCGCAGAACACCAGACAGCCACAGACCAACACATCCCGCGAGGCCACCGAATCACCGGAGAGCACCGGGCAACCAGAAATCACCGCGCCCCGGCAGAGCACCACGCAGCCGCAGATCAGCGGACAATCGCAGGTCACGAGGTCACCGCAGAACGCCACGCCGACCTATCAGCAGCAGCCGACCCCGTACACGAGCAGGCCAAGAACGACACCGACGCCCCAGCAACGGACTTCGACGCAGACCGACCCCACCGGGACGACGGCGCGAAACGCACCCAGCACGCCAACCGACCAAACGACCGGCGACACGACCACCGACAACGCACCAACCGGCAACACGAGTCGTGGGTGGTAGCAGGTCTTCAGGCTGCGGTACGGCATCCGGGCGATTTCGCGCGAAATCGCCGTCCCTTCCCCACGGGATACGGCGATTTCACGCGAAATCGGCAATTCTCCCGCCCGCAGCGGCGCGCGGAACGAGTTCAGGGGCGGGTATCGAGGATCCGGAATCACCAATCACGAAGCTCAACGGATGCGACGACAGAGCTCCGACTAATCCACTGTGGATCCTCTCTTGCGGCTGCGGGATCCTTGGCCGGTAGCAGGGACTTCCAGCGTCACCAGAGGGTGGGGTGCGGTTCTGGTGGGCCGCCCAGTTCGTATCGCAGGGAGAGCGGGGCGCTGCCGTCGATGTCGGTGACACCGAGTCGCGCACCCAGCTCGGCGCCGATCACGGCTCGGCCCGAATAGTGCATGAGATCGTCCGCCGCGTAGAGGGCCGCGATCACCCGTCCGGTGAACTGCGGAGATTCCCGCCGGGCCGTCGGCCTGGATTCGGGTGGCAGGGAATCGATGTACGCACGCGCGCGCTCGGTGTCGAGCCCGCCCATCCAGATGGAGACGGCAGCGACGTTGTGCGGCCGCAGCTCCTTCGCCATGTCGGCCGCCAGCTTGTCCGCTCCTGCCTTCTGCGCCCCGTAGGCGGGGCTGTGGAAGTAGGCAACCGCGCCGTAGTGCCCGGTGTTGACGATCAACCCGCGACCATTCGCGATCAGCAGTGGCGCGGCGTGGAAGCTGGCGACGTAGTGCGAGCGCAGACCGACGTTGATCAGGTCGGCTGCTTCGAGGGGCTTCTCCCAGAACCCGCCGGGCAGCACCGGGCTCACCTTGGCGGCGTTGTTGACCAGGACGTCGAGCCGACCGTGATCACGTCGCACCTGGTCGAACAGCTCGGCTACCGCTTCGTCGTCGCCGTGGTCGACCGCGACGGGAATGCCCTTGCCGCCAGCTTCGTCGATGAGCGCCGCCGTCTCCGCGATCGTCCCGCCGTGCGGCGAGTCGGTCGGCTGCTGGCTGCGTCCGGTCACGTAGACCGTCGCACCGGATTCACCGAGCGCGATGGCGATGCCCTTGCCCGCTCCCCGACTGGCACCGGTGACCACGGCTACCGGAGTCGGGCCGCCGCTGCCTGTCGTCACGGCTGGCCTCCAAATGGTGTTAGATGAAAATCGAACAGCGCCCAGTGTACGATCGCTGTCGAACAATCCGAGTTGGAGGGTGGCATGGCCGAGCCAATCGGGCGTCGTGCCCGGAACCTGGTCCACGCCGACCCGGCCGAAGTGACGCTGCAGCAAGCGCTCGACGCGCTCGCCGATCCGGTGCGCCGCTCGATCCTGCGCGAACTCGCGGACGAACCCGACTTCACCCGCGCCTGCGGCACATTCGACCTGCCGGTGTCCAAGGCCACCGCCAGCCACCACTTCGCCGTGCTGCGCGCTTCGGGCCTGCTGGAACAGGTGGACCGCGGGCCGCGCCGGTTCAACCGGCTCCGACGAGCCGAGTTCGACGCGCGATTCCCCGGACTGCTGGCACTGGTACTGGCGGAACGCACGCACTCGTCATGAGTGCGGAAAAGCACTGGAACGAACCGCACCTAGCCGCGCTACAAGGTGATGAGGAACGGGGTGAGGGGCACCCGTTACCCACTTACTTGGTCACGGGTGCCCCTCACCTCTCACCCGAACGACCTTCAGACCAGCAGGGGTAGCAGGGCGTGGCGGCGGCGGACCACCGCTCCGTAGCGGGAGTCCAGGCGCAGCCAAGCGTCCGTTGCGCTCACCCGGACGATTTCGGACTCCGCCGGTTCGGTGACCAGGAATCCCATGCCCGACAGCACGAACAGGCAGCGCAGCGGAACCTTGACCTGGAACCCGGAACCGCTGACCGTGAAGACCTCCTGGTCCAACAAGGACGCCGGAGGTGTCCCCTTTGGACCCACGTTGTCCTTGGCCACGCCGATGCCGCGCTCCGCGACCTCGCCGACGAGCCTCGCCGGTAGGTCGTCGACCCGCCGCCAGCCGCTGACCGGCGGCAGCTCGGACCGCCACATCAGGTCCCTCGGCGGGCCGGGATCCATCACTTCCGCACCCGCCACGGTCAGCGTCGCCAGCAGCTCGTTGCCGGACACCGCGACATCCGCCGGTTCCACTTCGCCTTCGACCGACCGGGTGCACAGCGCGTCGAACGGCGTCGCCGACCACGCGTCGATCCGTCCCGAGCCCGGCCGGTTGCGCAGCCGCACCAGCGCCTGACCGTCCAGCCGCACCGCGCGGGCGACGAACGCGCCGAGGTCCTCGCGCTCGACCGGATCGGGCATTCGCAGCTCAGGCACGACCGAGCCCCGACTTCGCCTCTTCGAGCTGCCACTCCGCGAGGAAGTCGCGCTCGTCGGCGTTCAACCGCCGCGGCCGCCCGGCCCGCAGGTCGTAGGGCACCATCAGGGTTTCCGCGGTGGCCACCGCTTCCTGCGCGTAGGCGGTGTAGTCGATGATGAACGACGCCGCCTTCAGCTCGCGGACCGACATGTGGACCTGCACCGACCCCGCCGCGTACAGCAGCGGGCTGTGGTAGTCGATCACGACGCGGGCCACCACCATGCCCTCGGCCATGCCGAGCAGGCCCTGCCGTTCCGCCTCGGTGAACAGCAGCTCAGCGCGCGCCTCCTCCAGCAACGTGATCGTCCTGGCGTGGTTGACGTGGCCGAACGCGTCCATGTCGGACCAGCGCAGGGCCACCTCGGCTACGAACGCGCCCACTGGCGAGCTTCCTTTCTGCCGTTCGGGTGGCTCGCGGTCCGCGAGCGACCCGCCATTCACCCGATCATGCCGTCACCGGACCATGCTGCGCAGCTGGCGGGCCGCCACCGACAGCGTGGCCAGGTCCAGTCGGCCGGAGTTCTTGATCTGCTCCAGCGACGAGTTGGCCCGGGCCAGCCGCGACTCGTTGGTCGACTCCCAATGCGCGATCTTCTCCTCCGGGGCGTCCTCCGGGTCGCTGGTCCGCAGGACGTCGATGGTGATCGCGCGCAGCGACGCGTAGAAATCATCCCGCAACGCCAACCGGGCCAGCGAGTGCCACCGGTTTCCGCGCTCCAGCTCGTTGACCGCCAGCAGCATCCGCTCCACGTCGAGGTGCTCGGCGAGCGTGTAGTACAGCTCCGCGCTCTCCCGCGGGCTGCGCTCGGCGGACACCCCGGCGTCGCGTTCCGCGAGCTCGGCGACCTCCCGGATGTCCAGCAGCGCGAAGGAATCCAGCAGCACACCGACCCGCGCCGCCAGTTCCTCCGGAACCCCGGCCGCCACCCAGCGGTCGATCTGCTCGGTAGCCCCCTCAGCCGCCCGGCCGCGCAGCAGCCCGCGGACCGAACCGGACAGCTCGGCGACCACCGGGCGGAAGCGGCTGATCTCGGCGCCGATCGCCAGCGGCTGCGGCCGGTTGGTCAGCATCCAGCGCGCGGCCCGGTCCAGCAGTCGGCGGCTTTCCAGCACCAGCTCATCAGCCACCGAACTCGGCACCGCGCCGCCCAGCGCGTCGATCTGCCGCCACAGGTCGGACAGGTCGTAGACGTTGGTGACCACCGCGAACGCGCGCACCGCGTCGGTCGTCGAGGCGCTGATCTCCTCGGAAAGCCGATAGGCGTAGGAGACGCCCGCACCGTCGACCATCTCGTTGACCAGCAGGGTGGTGATGATCTCCCGACGCAGCGGGTGCGCGGCTACCGCGTCGCCGTAGCGTTCCCGCAGCGGCTTCGGGAAGTACTCCGGGAGCCGACTGCTGAAGGCCTCGGTGTCCGGCAGGCCGCTGCTGAGCACATCGCGCTTCAGCGACAGCTTGACGTGCGCCATCAGGGTCGCCAGCTCCGGCGAGCTGAGCCCTTCACCAGCCTTCTCCCGATCGCGGAACTCCTTCGGCGTCGGCAGCGCCTCCAACTCGCGGTCCAGGCCAGCGGTCTTCTCCAGCGCGGCGACCTGGCGGGCGTGCACCGACATCATCGGGGCCGCGTGCGCCCGCGAGATGCCGAGCACCGCGTTCTGCCGGTGGTTGTCGGCCAGCACCAGCGCGCCGACCTCATCGGTCATGTCCGCGAGCAGTTCGTTGCGCTGCTCACCGGTCAACCGACCGTCGGCGACCAGGTGGTCGAGCAGGATCTTGATGTTGACCTCGTGGTCGGAGCAGTCCACCCCGGCGGAGTTGTCCAGCGCGTCGGTGTTGACCTTGCCTCCCGCGCGGGCGAACTCGATGCGCCCCAACGAGGTCAGGCCCAGGTTGCCGCCCTCGCCAACGACCTTGACGCGCAGTTCCGCGCCGTTGACCCGGACCGAGTCGTTGGCCTTGTCGCCGACGTCGGCGTGCGTCTCGCTGGTGGCCTTGACGTAGGTGCCGATGCCGCCGTTCCACAGCAGATCGACCGGTGCCAGCAGGATCTTCTTGACCAGCTCCGCCGGGGCGAGCTGCCGCACCGATTCTTCGATGCCCAGCGCCTGCCGGATCTGCGGGTTCAGCGGGATGGACTTCAGCGACCGGGACCACACGCCACCACCGGCGCTGATCTTGGTGCGATCGTAGTCGTCCCACGTCGAGCGGGGCAGGTCGAACAGCCTGCGGCGCTCGGCGAAGGACATCGCCGGATCCGGGTCGGGGTCGATGAACACGTGCATGTGGTTGAACGCGGCCACCAGCTTGATGTGCTCGGACAGCAGCATGCCGTTGCCGAAGACGTCCCCGGCCATGTCGCCGACACCGACCACGGTGAAGTCCTGGGTCTGGGTGTCCACGTCCAGTTCGCGGAAGTGCCGCTTGACGCTCTCCCACGCGCCCTTCGCGGTGATGCCCATCGCCTTGTGGTCGTAGCCCACCGAACCACCGGAGGCGAACGCGTCACCGAGCCAGAATCCGTAGGACTTGGCCACGTCGTTGGCGATGTCGGAGAACGTCGCGGTGCCCTTGTCCGCGGCCACCACCAGGTAGGTGTCGTCGCCGTCGTGGCGCACCACGCCGCGCGGCGGGGCCACCGAACCGCCGACGAGGTTGTCGGTCAGGTCCAGCAGCCCGGACATGAACATCCGGTAGCAGGTGACGCCCTCGTCGAGGGCGGCCTTGCGGTCCACCGCCGGGTCACCGGTGGGCGCCGGTGGCCGCTTCACCACGAAGCCGCCCTTCGCGCCGACCGGCACGATCACCGCGTTCTTCACGGCCTGCGCCTTGGCCAGGCCCAGGATCTCGGTGCGGAAGTCCTCCCGCCGGTCCGACCAGCGCAGACCGCCGCGGGCCACCGAACCGAACCGCAGGTGCACGCCCTCCACCCACGGCGAGTACACGAAGATCTCGAACTGCGGGCGCGGCTCCGGCAGCCCCGGGATCTCCCTGGGCTCCAGCTTGAACGCCAGGTAGCTGCGTTCCCGGTCGGGGTCGATGACGAAGAAGTTGGTGCGCAGCGTGGCCCTGATGAGGCTGAGGTAGCTGCGCAGGATGCGGTCCGCGTCCAGGCTGGTGACCTCGTCGATCAGCTTGGTGACCTCGTCGCTGAGATCCGTTTCGCGGGAGACGCGGTCGTCCGCGTCCAACGCCGGGTCGAAGCGGGTTTCGAACAGCTTGACCAGCGCCGTCGTGGTGGTGCGGTGCGCCAGTATGGCGTCCTCGATGTAGTCCTGGCTGTAGGCGACGCCGACCTGCCGCAGGTACTTGGCGTAGGCGCGCAGCACCGCGGCCTGCCGCCAGGTCAGTCCGGCGCGCAGCACCAGCGCGTTGAACCGGTCTACTTCGGCATCGCCGAGCCAGGCGGCCCGGAAGGCATCCTCGAAGCGCTCCCGCAGCGTGTCCAGCCGGTCGGCCTCGGCGCCGTCGAGCAGGCCCGCCTCCAGCCGCAGCCCGAAGTCGTAGAGCCAGTACTGCTGGTCGGTGTCGTCGATCACGACCTGGTAGGGCCGCTCGTCGACGACCTCGACACCCATGCTCTGCAGCACCGGCAGCACCCGCGACAGGGTGACCCGGCCGCAGACGTAGATCTTGAAGCGGCGCTGACCCGCGCTGGCGTCGCGCGGGGTGTAGAACGACATCTTCAGGTCCCGGGAGCCCGTCAGCGACTCCAGCTGCCGGAGGTCCACCAGCCCCTCGCGGGCGCTGAAGTCCTCCTTGTAGGACTCCGGGAAGCTCGCCGCGCAGCGCTGGCCGATCTGGCTGATCGCCTCCGAGAGGCTGCGGGCCGCGTGCCCGTCGACGCCGCCCTCGGACTGCTCGGCGTCGACCTCCTCGATCATCTGGTCGTCCCAGGTGTGGATGGCGTCGCTGAGCCGCCGCTGGATGCGCGGCAGATCCGGCTCCACCTGGTGCGCCGGATCGGTGTGCACCACGAAGTGCACCCGGGCCAGGATGGATTCGCCGACCCGCGTGCTGTATTCCACGCTGGTGCCGCCGAGTTCCTCCAGCAGCACCTCCTGCATCGCCAGCCGCGAACTGGTCGTGTAGCGGTCCCTCGGCAGGTACACCAGGCAGGAGTAGAAGCGGCCGTAGGGGTCGCGGCGCAGGAACGGCTTGAGCTTGCGCCGTTCGGCCAGCGCCAGCACGCCGGTGATGGTGTCCTGCAGCGTGTCCGGGTCGGTGGAGAACAGCTCGGTGCGCGGGTAGTTCTGGATCTCCTCCAGCATTCGCTGACCGGAGTAGGACTCCAGCGGGAATCCGGCGCGGTGGATGACCTCGCGCACCCGGCGCTCGATGAACGGGATGTCGAGCACGTTCTCGTGCAACGCGGTGGTGGTGAACAACCCCAGCAGGCGGTGTTCTCCGTTGGCCTGTCCGACCGCGTCGAATGTCTTGACGCCCACGTAGAACGGGTGCACCGGACGGTGCACTGTGGACGGCGCGCTGGCCTGGGTCAGCACCAGCAGGTCCTTGGACAGCGCGCTGCGGCCATCCGGCGCGGCGGTCAGGCTGCGGGCCGCGACGCTGTCGCTGCGCAGCACGCCCAGCCCGGAAGCCAGCACCGACTGCAGCGCGGGTTCGTCGCCGTCCTCGACCAGTTCGTGGTGCCGGTAGCCGAGGAAGGTGAAGTGACCGTCGGTCAGCCAGCGCAGCAGCTCCGCCGCGTCATGGACGTCTTCACCGGGCAGCGGCAGCGGAGAGCGGTCCAGCTCGTCGGCCAGCGCGCGGACGGTGTTGTGCATCCGCTCGGTGTCCTCGACCACCTCGCGCACGTCGTTGAGCACGTCGATCAGGCCCTGCTTGAGGACGGTCAACCGCTCCTCGTCGACGACCTGGTCCACCTCTACGAACATCCAGCTTTCCGACATCGCGTCGACCGGCGGATCGGCCGGATCCGCACCCGGCAGCACCTCCTGCAACTCGCCGGCAACGTCGCGGCGCACCGCGATGATGGGGTGGATGATGCGCTGCACCTCGGCGCCGTCGCGGCCCAGTTCGGCGATCACCGAATCCACCAGGTAGGGCATGTCGTCAGTGACGATTTGCACGACCGTGGCCGGGCTCTGCCAGCCGTCGTCGGCCCGGTTCGGGTTGAAGATGTGCACCAGCGGGCGCCCGACAACCCGGGTCGCGGCCAGCTGGTGGTGCGACCGCAGCGCCCCGACCAGGTCAACGGGCTCGTCGTCGACGAGCTCCTCGGCGGGCACGTGCCGGTAGTAGGCGCGCAGCAGTTCGGCGAGTTCCGGGGCGAACTCCACCGCTGCGTCGAGCAGTCGACGCTTCGCCAGTTCGGGGTTCTCGGACCGTTCCCCGGCCGCGTCTTCTCCATTGGTCCGCGGTCGTGATCCGGTCTTCAACTGTCCGGGATTCGAGGTCATCTTCAGGCAGCTCCACGCTTGGCGGCACATCTTTGTACCAACAGGTTCCACCTTAAGACTGCCAGTTCCGGCGGTCGGCGGAGGGCGGTAACGCGATCGAACACGTGAAAAGCCGCACAATGATCGATTTCTTTGACGTTTCAGAACCAATGCGCGAACCTGTCCTGCCCAGCAGCGCGGGTAGCGCGGGCTCAGGCGTCGTTGTGCTGCGCCGATTCCCGAAGGCATGGCGTGGGGCCGCCCGGTGAACCAATCCTGGACGGCACCCGAGAACTCGGACGAGGTGGCGTGCGGGGTGACCGGCCGGTTCGGAGGCGGGGGGTCAGAGCAGCGGATCGGCCGTCGCGGAGTCCATCCCCGGGCGACGGTGCCGCGCCGCGAACCCCGCCTCCCCATCGTCCGATGTGGACGCGGTGCGCGAAATGGGGGGATGGCTGGTGATTCCCGGCACCCGCCGGTCGCTGTGCCGACCGGACGGGGCGATCTCCTCGGCTTGGGCCAGATCACGTTTACCCGTCTCGTAGGCCATCAGCGCCTCGGTGAGCAGTTCGGCCAGCCCGATCTTCTCGACCGGCCGCGCATCGTCGGCGGGCAGCTCCACCGGCTGGGGGGCGGCCGGTACCCGGAAATCGGGAACCGGCGCGGCGGGCTCCGGTTCTGGAACCGGGAGGTTCGGTTCGGTCGCCCAGTCCTCCAGGTGGCGGGCGAGCACCTCTGCGGCTGGAGTGGGCGATGCGGCGACTGGTTCCTCCGGTTCGGCGTGCCTGGCGCGGCGCCGCGCGCGCCGAGGCTCGTTCGAGAGCTGCAGGCTGGCGCGGATCTCGGCCAGCGACCGGCCGCGCGATCGGCGCCCGCCTTCGGGCAGCTCCGGCACGCCTGCCGGGTCTTCTGCCGGGGCGGTTTCGCGGCTGCCGTAGGCCGGTTCGTCCGGTAGCGCATCGCCGATCTGGTAGGTGTCCGGCGGTTCGCCGATGGGCTGAGCTGCGGCCGGTGCCGGGCCGGACTGCCGATCTGTTGCCGATCTGATCCCCGGCCAGTCGGCTAAGATCGAATCGAGCTCGTTCGGCGCCGCGAACGTCGGCATGACCGTCGTGGCATCGGCATCCGAGCCCGCATCGGCCGCAGCTGTCGACCGGCGAAGTCTTTCCGCCGCCGCGGCCAGCGCATCCGCACCGGAGTACGCCTCGGCCCGCCGGGGCGCGGACGATTCGGGCCCGGCCGGTACGGGCACCTCCGGAATCGTGCTTTCGGCACGAGAGGGCTGGTCCCAGGACTCCGACGGCCACCAGTCGGCCCGCGCGGCGCTCGGTTCGGCGCCTTCGTCAGCGGGCGATTCCCGGGCTGGCGCATCGTGATCGACGGAGGTGATCCGTCCGACCGGCGCATCCACGGGTTCGGCGGCGGACCGCCGACCCGGCTGCCAGGACTCGACAGGGGATTCGACGGCCGCGGAGCCGAACGGCGCGGTCGTCGAAGGCTCCTCGTCGGGCGCTGCCTGCCGACGGCGCCCCTCGCGCAGCTCGGCGGCCCGGTTGGTGAGCGTTTCCATCAGTCGGCGTGCGGCATCGTGCGCCTCTTCGTACTCCGATCGACGCCTGGACCGCGGCACCTCCGGCTCGGGCGGCTCGGGTTCCGATACCCGGAGCACAGCTTGCTGGGGCTCGGGCCGTTGGGGCTCGAACGCCTGCCGTCCAGGCGTATGGGATTCGGGCGTATGGGGTTCAAGCCGTTGGGGTTCAAGCCGTTCGGGTTCAAGCCGTTCGGGTTCGGGCCGCTGGGCCTCGGACGCGTACGGTTCGGATGCCTGGGGTTCGGGTGACCGCAGTCCGGATGGCTCGGGTTCCGGCGGCACCGGTTCGGGCGGTGCGGGTTCGGACGGTCCGCCTGACCGTCGACGAGGCACTTCGACGTCGTCGGTGAGCACCGGGAACTCCGCCAGCAGCCGCAGCCGCGCGTTGTGCACGGCCGCGCGCCAGCGGCGATCGGCCGAATACGCGCCTCGCAGGGCCCGCAGCGCTTCGGTGAACTCCGCCCCCCGCTCGTGCACCTGGGACAGGGCGTTGAGGGTCTCGGCGAGCAGACCGTCCAGCTTGTGCCGCTCGGAGAGGGCCGCGGTGTCGTTGAGCACCCGCACCGCTGCCCACTGGTTCCCGTCCGGCAGGTGCACTCGGGTGGCCAGCGCGAGCCCTAACCAGCCGACCGGTCCCGCCGCCGCAGCGCGAACCGGCTGCGCCAGCACGGTTTCGGTCGCCTGGGCGGCCTCCTGGCTGCGGCCCAGCTCCAGCAGCGACTGCACCCGCTCCAGCACCAGCCGGGTGTGCATCTCCCCGCTGTCGGTGTCCGGATCGCCGAGCTGCTGGAGCAGCGCCAGCCCGGCGTCGGCCGCCGCGATGGCCTCGCTGAACTCGCCGAGCCTGCGGTGGTGACCCGCGCGCGCGGCGCTGACCCGAGCCTTCAGCAGCCGAACGGTGTCCCGACCGAGCCCGCACACCTCGTACAGCCGCTCCGCCTCGTCGAGCGCCTCGACGCGCTCCCCGTCCTGCCGGTGTGCGGGCAGCGATGCGGCCAGCGCCAACAGCGCGTGGGCCCGCACCGCCGGTTCGATCCGCTCCCGCGCCAGCACCGGACATAGGACCCGGTTCGCGATCTCGGTGCTGCCCGCGCTGCAGGCGCACCAGGCCAATTCGACCCGCAGTTCCGCGACGATGTCGGCGTCGCCCGCCGACTCCGCATCGCGAACTGCCGCAAGCGCCCGGCCGGTGGCCGGGACGCCGCGACCCAACCGGTTCGAGGCGAACACGGCGAGCGCCTCGGCGCGCAGCCGTGCCGCCTGGTCACCGGTGCGCCTGGCGAGCGCAACCGCGCGATCACTGAGCACCAACGCCAACTCCGGCACTCGCCACCGCATCTGCTGTGCGGGTTCGAGCAGTCCTTGCGCGGAGTCGGTGTGCGGTGAACCGGACACGCTCGCCAAGGCGCCTCCGTTCAGCCGCGGGTCAGTTTTCGATGCGTCACGCGGTGCGGGCGGGCCGCTTCCGCACCGAGTCTCTCGATCTTGTTCTGCTCGTAGCCTTCGAAGTTGCCCTCGAACCAGAACCACTTCGCCGGGTCCTCGTCGTCCCCCTCCCACGCGAGGATGTGGGTGGCGACGCGGTCCAGGAACCAGCGGTCGTGGGAGATCACCACGGCGCAGCCGGGGAACTGTTCGAGCGCGTTCTCCAGCGAGCTCAGCGTTTCCACGTCGAGGTCGTTGGTCGGCTCGTCCAGCAGGATCAGGTTGCCGCCCCGCTTGAGCGTCAACGCCAGGTTCAGCCGGTTGCGCTCACCGCCGGAGAGCACGCCGGCCGGCTTCTGCTGGTCCGGCCCCTTGAACCCGAAGGCGCTGACGTACGCGCGCGAGGGCATTTCGACCTGACCGACCTGGATGTAGTCCAGCCCGTCGGAGACGACCTGCCAAACGTTCTTGTCCGGGTCGATGTTCGAGCGATTCTGGTCCACATAGGACAGCTTGACGGTGTCGCCGACCCGGACCGCGCCGGAGTCCGGCTCCTCCAAGCCCACGATGGTCTTGAACAGCGTCGTCTTGCCGACCCCGTTCGGACCGATCACGCCCACGATGCCGTTGCGCGGCAAGGTGAACGACAGCCCGTCGATGAGCAGGTTGTCGCCGAAGCCCTTCTTCAGGTTCTCCACCTCGACCACGACGTTGCCCAGGCGCGGCCCCGGCGGGATCTGGATCTCCTCGAAGTCGAGCTTGCGGGTCTTCTCCGCCTCCGCGGCCATCTCCTCGTAGCGCCCCAGCCGGGAACGCGACTTGGTCTGGCGGGCCTTGGCGTTGGAGCGAACCCAATCCAACTCGTCCTTGAGCCGTTTCTGCAGTTTCGCGTCCCGCTTGCCCTGCACGGCCAGCCGCTCGGCCTTCTTCTCCAGATAGGTCGAGTAGTTGCCCTCGTACGGGAAGGTGCGGCCGCGGTCCAGCTCCAGGATCCAGCCGGCGACGTTGTCCAGGAAGTACCGGTCGTGGGTGACGGCGAGCACGGCGCCCGGATAGGTGGCCAGGTGCTGTTCCAACCACAGCACGCTTTCGGCGTCCAGGTGGTTGGTCGGCTCGTCCAGCAGCAACAGGTCGGGCTTGCTCAACAGCAGCTTGCACAGGGCGACCCGGCGCCGCTCACCACCGGAGAGGGTCTTGACCTCCGCATCCGGTGGCGGACAACGCAGGGCGTCCATCGCCTGCTCCAACTGGGAGTCCAGTTCCCACGCCTCGGCGTGGTCCAAGTCCTCTTGGAGTCTGCCCATCTCCTCTATGAGGTCATCCGAGAAGTCGGTGGCGAGCAACTCGGTGATCTCGTTGAAGCGATTGAGCTTTTGCTTGATCTCCCCGACGCCCTCTTCGACATTGCCGAGGACCGTCTTCTCCTCGTTGAGCTGAGGCTCCTGCTGCTGGATGCCGACGGTGTAGCCCGGCGTGAGGAACGCTTCACCGTTGTTCGGCTGGTCGAGTCCTGCCATGATGCGCAGCACGGTCGATTTGCCAGCCCCGTTCGGACCGACGACGCCGATCTTGGCGCCGGGGTAGAACTGGATGGTCGCGTTGTCGAGGATGACCTTGTCACCATGCGTCTTGCGCACGTTCTTCATGGTGTAAATGAACTCGGCCATGACACGAATCGTAGTTGCGCCCCGTGTCGGACCGCGCACGCGGTCCCCCAGCACCACACCGTCGGCGGCCACTGGCCGCGCAGTGGCACCTATCACCTCCGTCAGGACAACGTTCGGACTGGTCAGCAGGCAAGATCGCGATCAGCCGCCGGGCAGCGCGGCGAACTCGCGGGCGGTGGCCGGACTCGGTGCCGCCAGACCGGACGGGCCCGGCGGGGCGCCGCGCGCAAGGTCCAGCCCGACCGCGTTGGCCTCCAGTTCGACGACGGTGCGCCACTGCCCGCCCGACTCGTAGTCGCGGGTGCGCAATCGCCCGGTCACCACCACCGGATCGCCCTTGCCCAACGCCGTGGCGACCCCTTCGGCCAGCCGCTTCCAACAATTCACCGTGGCGTAGAACCGGTCGCCATCGACCCATTCCCCGGTGGCCCGGTCGACCCGTCGCGACGTGGCCGCCACCCGGAAATTGGCCACCCGGTTTCCACCCGACGTCTCCCGCACGACCGGTTCGGTGATGACATAGCCCACCACGGTCACCTGGGTCTCGAACATCTCTGCCGCTCCTCTCGGTCCTGCGCGGCCGCCCTCCGGCTCGCACCGGTCAAGAGTGCCCGAAGATCGTCACGCAGTGCGACAGATTTATTACGTTGCGTGGACATTCCGGCCGATCGGCCAGCTCAGCTCGGCCGATCGGCCAGCACGACCCTGCCGATCGACCGATTCACCCCTTGCGCGGGGTGTCCTGCTCGGCGAGTTGCTTGAGCATGTTGTTGTAGGCCACCAGATCCGCGTCGCCGTCCGCGTCGGCCTTCCGGTCGATGCGCCGCGCCGCCCGGTGATCCGCGCGCGACCACTGGATCAGCAGCGCCAGCATCACCACGACCAGCGGCACCTCCCCGGAGGCCCACGCCAGCCCGCCGCCGAGCTGCTGGTCGGAGAGCAGGTCGGTGAGCCAGGGCAGGTCGAGGCCGCGGTAGAAGTCCCCGCCGATCGGTTTCTGCGACATCATCAACGCGATCCCGAAGAACGCGTGGAACGGCATGGAGGCGAAGACCAGGCCGACCTTGCCGATCGGCGGCAGCGGGCGCGGCGCCGGATCGATGCCGATCACCGGCCAGTAGAAGACGTAGCCCACCAGCAGGAAGTGCGCGTTCATCGCCAGGTGTGCCCAGTGCTGGGTCAGCGCCACGTCGAACAGGCCGGAGAAGTACAGCGCGTAGAAGGACCCGACGAACAGGGCGAACGCGACGATCGGGTTGGTCAGCACCCGGGTCACCGGTGAATGCAAGAACGCCAGCAACCATTCGCGCGGCCCCGGCGGCTGGCCCTTCCCGGCGGGCTTGAAGACGCGCAGCGCCAGCGCGGCCGGACCGGCCAGCACCAGGAAGACCGGCGCCAACATGGACAGCAGCATGTGCTGGCCCATGTGCGCGCTGAACACCGCGGGCGCGTACTTGCCGATTCCGGACGAGGTGGCCACCAGGATCGTCGCGCAACCGAGCAGCCAGGCCGTGGTCCGACCGATCGGCCAGCGGTCGCCGCGCTGCCGCAGGCGGTGCACGCCCCACAAGTACGAGGCGGCCAGGACCAGCGCGAGAGTGCCGTAGACCAGGTCGAACCGGAAGTCGAACAGCAGCCGGAACAGCGTCGGCGGCGCGTCCAGCGGGTACCCGATCAGCAGCTCCGTCCGGTTCGGCACCGGCGTGTTCCGAGGCGGTGGTGGTGTGCGCCCGAGCGCGACGGCGACGCCGATCGTGGCGAACATGACCAGCACTTCGACCGCGCCCAGCCGCAGCAGCGCGGCGGCCCGACCGGTTCCGTCGTCCAGGCGTCGAACCACGCTGCGGCGCTGGAGGTACCCGAACACCCCGAGTACGACCAGGCCGACGATCTTGAACACCAGCAGCAAGCCGTAGGTCGAGGTGAACAGCTGCCCCGGTGTCACCCGCACCAGCGCGTTGATCACGCCGGACAACGCCATCGCCACCCAGCACACCAAGGCGATCCGCGAGAACCGGTGGGTCACCAGTGGGAGGTGGTCGCCGCGTCGAGCGGCGTGCGCCAGCAGTGCGATCAGGCCACCGACCCACAGGACCGCGCCGAACAGGTGGAAAAGCAGGCTGTTGGTGGCGATGTCGTGCGCGCCGCCGCTGGCGGAGTGGCCGGTGGCGATCACCGGGAACAGCCCGAGCAGCCCCGCCCCGAAGGCCACCACGGTCCAGCCCCAGGACAGCACCACCCGGCAGGCCAACGCCACGACGAAGGCGATCAACGCGGTCAGCGCCCACGCCTTGGCTTCCTCCAACGCGTCCACCAGACCGAAGAGCACGTCCGCGCTGAGCACGTCCGAAACCGGACGTCCGGTGGCGTCGGCGGCGATGAACGGCACCATCAGCGCCGCGCCCACGCACCAGACCGCGGCTGCCCAACCGGCAGTCCGCACCGCGGCGTAACCGTCGGCGGCCAGCGCGCCCGACCGCTTCGCCGGGATCCCGAACGCGGCCAGCAGCAGCGAGCCGATGCACACCACCGCGCCGGTTTCGGCCACCACCCGAACGACCGGCAGCCCGTACTGCGTGATCGGCCCGGGATCCGGCAGGCCGAGCAGGGCGTAGGGGGCACCGGCGGAAAGCGTGGTCAGGGCGGCGGCGATCAGCGCCGCCAGCACCCCGGCGGTGACGACCAGCACGCCCACCGTGCTCGCCGTGCCGCGCCGCCGCGGTGCTGCGTCAGGGGTGGTCTCGGATGGCACAAACCGAGCGTAACCGCCTCGCTCGCAGGCACTCCCCGCACCGCCACGCCAGCGCCGCCGCTCCGGCGTGCGACGGGCACCCGCGCGCTCGATCAACGACTTGTGCCGTATTGCGCAAGCTCGCTCGACCGATCGCAGCGGCAACGCACCGGCTGACGGCCGAGAGCGTGGTCTGCCGTGCGCGTGGACCGCTACGGTTGCGCCGTGACCACTGACCGTCGCTGTGTGCTCGTGCTGCCCATGATGCTGTTGTGCGCGGTGACCGGTTGCGCCGCACGGGTTCCGGGCGAGCCGATCCCGGCGGCGGGATTCCACGAGAACGGGACGCAACCGCGCTCGACGGTCGCGGCGCAGGCGCGCATCCCGGTTCCGCGCAACGCCGACGGCATCGACTCGTGCGGCCTGTTGACACCGGCTGACCTGGCGGTGGTCGGCGGACCGGTTGGGCCGCCGCACCCGGACAACCCGATCGCCGGTGCCTGCGCCCACCTGCTGGCCAGCGGCCAGGAGAACACCGCGGCGGCCGGGTTCTACGACTCGTACGAGATCGCGGCCAGCCGCCAGCCGCGCGGCGTGCCGGTGGACGTCGAGGGGTATTCGACCTGGTTGTACTGCGAGCTCGTCGACACCCACCAGACCTGCACCGCGACGACCGCGATCCGGTCGGACCGCTCGCTGCTGACCATGCTGTCGGTGCAGGACGCCTCGGCGGCCGATACCTCTGACCAGCTGTTCCAGCTCACCACTGCGGCACTGCACAAGCTGCCGCCAGCCTGAACAGGACTAGGCTGGTTGTCGATCAGCTTGCCGTTCGGTACCGGCTCGGCAACGGTGCGGCGTCAGTCCCACACCTGGGTGCCGCTACCGCTACCCTGCTTGTTTGCAGCTCAGTCAAGCTGTCGACCGAACGGCCCCCATAGCTCAGCTGGATAGAGCAAAGGACTTCTAATCCTTAGGTCGCAGGTTCGAGTCCTGCTGGGGGCACAAACCCTGATCGGGGACGTGGCCTGTTGCTGCGACCAAGGTCAGGTGACGATCCGGCCCCGCAACGGGGCGGGCGCGGACATGAACGCCGCCTTCTCCCTGGTTCGGGGAAGGCGGCGTTCATGCGTGATCACCTCCGCATCAATGCGGTGGGATCAGTTGGGCCTGTTCTGGTCCATGCCGGAGTGGTGCTTCTCCTCGTGCTTGTCCTTGTCCTTGTCCTTGTGCTTGTCCTTGTCCTTGACGGACTGGTCCTGCTCGTTTTCGTCCCAGTCGCCGACCTGGTCCTGGTGGAGTTGGTTGACCAGAACCGGTGCGACGACAGCGGTCGGGTGCTTGCCGAACAAGAAGAAGACCGCGGGCGATTCGTTCTTGTTCTCCTGCTCCGCTGCCTGGATCTGATCCTGGTTCTGGGTCTGAGTCGGGGAATCGCCGTTTTCGTCGGCCATCGCGATCGAGGTTGCCCCCAGCATCATCGGGAAGCTGAGAGCAGCGGCAACCATCACACGCTTCGGGGTACGCATCCGAGCGGAACCTTTCTGCAAGAGGGACTTAAATAGCGACGAGAATCTCGTGCCGATTATCCGGAGCGATGAATCGCTTTCGTGCTCACGTTTTTGTCGACCCGATCTCGCGTCGACAACACGATATCCCGGCAGCCAAGACCACCTGCAACACGGAATCCAGCAGCTCACCTCATGCGGTGACACAATTTTCCCGAAAGTCGGACCACTGATCGACGGACTCCAGCATGGGCATGATCAAAACGAACACGACGACACTTCGCCCATTCCGCCAACACGATTGGGAAAATGATCAATTTCCGAAGATCACCATTGTCGAACCGAACACGAAAATAGTTTCGGCGGTTATCGACAAATCAACCTGGCAGTGCCGCGAATCGGCCTTCTTGAAATTCGCCTTCGGTTGCGAGCTCCGTCGGGCCACGACGTGGCCGCGTTGGTCGATGACGACCGTCACCCGGACTGGACCCGGCTCGAACGATGTAGTTAGGTAAGGCGTACTTAACTCATCGTGGGAGTGTGGGATGCGTTTCTCCGGATTGCGGGCGCTGGGCGTGATCATGACGGTCCTGCTGGGGATGGCCCTGGCCGGTTGTGGGGCGCCGGAGCCGGAGCGCGGGACACCGGGCGGTGCGGCGCCCGACGGGCAGTTCCCGGTGACCATCCAGACCGCGTTCGGTGATGTCGCGGTGCCCCACCGGCCGCAGCGGGTGGTCGCGCTCGGGTGGGGCGACGCGGAAGTCGCTTTGACGCTGGGGGTGCAGCCGGTGGGCGCGGCCGACTGGTTGCCGGTGGGCGGTGACGGGGTTCCCGCGTGGCTGCCAGCGGACAAGAGGTACACCGCGCCGCCGGTGATGCTCGGGACCATGGACGTCGACATGGAAAACGTGGCCGCGCTCAACCCGGACCTGATCCTGGACACCCGCGCCAGCGGCGAGCGGGATCGCTACGCGCTGCTGTCCAGGTTGGGTGTGCCGGTGGTGAGCATCCCGCCGGGCGGCGAGCAATATTCGACCACCTGGGAGCAGCAGCTCGACATGATCGGCAAGGCGCTGGGCAAGACCGCCGAGGCCGCCGCGGTCCGCGGGGACGTGGACGCGAAGTTCCGCTCGGCCGCTGCCGCACATCCCGAATTCGCGGGGAAGACGGTGGTGGTCGGGTCCAGGACGGTCGGCTCCTACGGCGCCTACGTAGACGGCGATTCTCGCCTGGACTGCATGCGGCGGCTGGGTTTCGTGCAGTCGCCGCAAGTGCAGGCGCTTGGCGGGTCCGGATTCTCGGTCACCATCTCGCGGGAGCGGATGGATCTGTTCAACTCGGACTTGGTGGTGATCTTCCCGATCGGGCTGGGCGCCGATGAGATCACGCGCGACCCGTTGTTCCAATCGGTGCCCGCGGTCCGCGACGGGCACGCGGTCGTGCTGTCCGACGAGGAGATCTCGCAGGCCTTCTCCAGCGGAACCGCGCTTGGCCTGTCGCACGCGGTGGATCAGGTCGTCCCGCTGATCGCGCAGGCCCTGGCGAAGTGACCCGACGTTCCGTCCCGCGCCGCGAGTCCTATTTGGACTGACCGTGGAGCGGCCTGATCGGCACCAAGCGGCGCCAGGCACCGCGCGTTACGGCATCAGCGAGCAGAGCCGCGCGAACCCGGTTGCGCCGCCATAAGCCCGGCTTATGCCCGCATCGTGAATCAACGCCTACTCGGCGGTGGAACGCGGGGGTTTGATGCTTGTTGTCCCTACGAGGAGGTAGTGAGATGACATCGCCCCCGAGCACCGCGCCGCCGGAACACGCGACATCCGAAGGGAAGTCCCGCTCGATCTGGTCCGCGCGCATCGGTGTCATCCCACTACCGTTCTACGCGCTGCTCGTCGTCGTGCTCGCGGTGCTCGCCTGGCAGGACGACCTGGCGTCGGACATCCCGACGATGGCCGCGCTGCTGGGCGTGTGCAGCTACACCTGCTACGAGATCGGCCGACGCATCCCGGGGTTCCGCTCCATCGGCGGACCGGTCATCCTGGTGACCTTCCTGCCCGCGTTCCTGGTCGCCGCCGGGTGGATTCCCGCCGACCTGGCGAAGCACATCTCGACGTTCTACAAGTCCACCAACTTCCTGTACGTCTTCATCGCCGGGATCATCGTCGGCTCCATCCTCAGCATGAACCGCACCGTGCTGATCAGGGGATTCCTCAAGATCTTCGTCCCGCTGATCGCCGGTTCGCTGGCCGCGCTGGTGGTCGGCTCGCTGGTCGGCTGGGCGATCACCGGCGACCTGCGGCGCACGGTGTTCTTCATCGTGGTGCCGGTGATGGGCGGTGGTCTCGGCGAAGGCGCGATCCCGTTGACGCTCGGATACTCGCAGTCCGGGGCGGGACCGGCGGAAACGCTGCTGGCGCAGGTGCTTCCGGTGGTGCTGCTCGCCAACGTCTGCGCGATCGTGTTCTCCAGCGTGCTGGCCCTGATCGGCCACCGGTACCCGCGAACCACCGGATTCGGCAAGATCCAGCCAGCGGGCGAGGACGAACTCGACCTCACCGACCGCGAGCGCAGCGGATTCGACATCCGGCAGTTGGCCGCCGCCGGATTCATGGCCATCGCGCTGTACCTGCTCGGCGAGGCCACCAACGCGCTGTTCGGCTGGCCCGCGCCGATCGTGATGCTGGTGGCCGCCATCGCCCTGAAGCTGACCCGCTGGCTGCCGCGCAGCCTGGAACACCACTCGGGCCTGGTCTACGACTTCATGTCGACGGCCGTGACCTACCCGCTGCTGTTCGCCATCGGGGTGTCGTCCACGCCGTGGAACGAACTGCTCGAAGCGTTCACCGTCGGCACCGTGGTCACCATCATCGCCACCGTGGTCAGCATGATGGCCACGGCGTTCCTGGTCGGCCGCTGGATCGGCATGTTCCCGGTCGACACGGCGATCGTGGTGGGCACCCACACCGGCCTGGGCGGCACCGGTGACGTGGCCATCCTCAGCGCCACCCGGCGCATGGCCCTGATGCCCTTCGCCCAGATCGCCACGCGCATCGGTGGTGCGGTCACGGTGACCATCGCGCTCATCGTCTTCGCGAACCTGTACTGAGCAAGGAGGAACACGTGCAACCGCTTCGTGGTGTGACCGTGGTGGCGCTCGAACAGGCCATCGCCGCGCCCTACGCCAGTCGTCAGCTCGCCGACCTCGGCGCGCGGGTGATCAAGGTCGAGCGGCCGGGCGTCGGTGATTTCGCGCGCCACTACGACACCCGGGTGGCGGGGCTGAGCTCGCACTTCGTGTGGGTCAACCGCAGCAAGCAATCCCTGGCCCTGGACGTCAAGGACCCGCGCGGGATGGCCGCACTGCGTCAGCTGCTGCGCACCGCGGACGTGTTCATCCAGAACCTCGCGCCAGGCGCGGCGGCCCGCATGGGACTCGGCGCCGAGGAGTTGCAGGCCGACAATCCCGGTTTGATCGTCTGCGACATCTCCGGCTACGGCCAAGGCGGTCCGTACGAGTCGATGAAGGCCTACGACCTGATGGTGCAGAGCGAGGCGGGTCTGCTGTCGGTCACCGGATCCGGGGACGACATGGCCAAGGTCGGCATCTCGGTCTCCGACATCGCCGCCGGGATGTACGCCTACAGCTCGATCCTCGCGGCACTGCTGGAACGCGCGAACACCGGCAAGGGCGCGCACATCGACGTCTCGATGCTGGAGGCCACCGTCGAATGGATGGGCTTCCCGCTCTACTACTCCTACCGCGGCGCCGAGCCGCCACCCCGAGCCGGTGCCGCGCACGCGACGATCTACCCGTACGGTCCGTTCACCGCGGGCGACGACAAGGTCATCATGATGAGCATCCAGAACGAGCGGGAATGGCGCGCTTTCTGCGATGAATTCCTCGGCCAACCCGAACTCGCCGACCACCCCGACTACGCCGGGAACGCCAACCGCAACGCCAACCGCGAGAAGCTGGGGCGGATCATCGCCGACCGCTTCGCAACCCTGACCGGCGACGAGGCGACCGCGCTGCTGACCGCCGTCCCGATCGCCTGCGCGCACGTCAACACCCTTGCCGACGTGTGGAAACACCCGCAGCTGGCAGCCCGCGGCAGATGGCACGAGGTGCAGACCCCGGCCGGTCCGATACCCGCGCTGGCACCGCCGGGTCCGACCAGCCCCGAGCCGCGGATGGATCCGATCCCCGACATCGGCGAGCACACCAGGAAGATCCTCGCCGAACTCGGGTTCTCGGAGTCCGAAGTGGACCAGCTGAGCCAGGACGGGGTGGTGTGATGCGGACCGCCGTCACCTGGCTCTTCGTACCCGGGTCACGTCCCGACCGGTTCGCCAAGGCCATCGCGGCGGGCGCGGACGTCGTCATCGTCGACCTGGAGGACGCCGTGCCAGCGGCTGCCAAAGCAGCGGCACGGGAGAATCTGCGCGCTGCGTGGCCGATCGGGCCGAAGGTCGCGGTGCGCATCAATGCGCCCGGCACCGCGGAATTCGACGACGATGTCGCGCTCTGCCGGGAAATCGGCCCGGCCGCGGTCGTCCTGCCGAAGACCGAGAGCGCGGCGGACGTGACGGCGGCGGCCGAGGGCACCGGTTGCCAGGTGCTCGGTCTCATCGAATCGGCGCGCGGATTCGTCAACCTCGGCGAGATCTGCGCTGCAGCGGGGCTGGTCAGGCTGATGTTCGGCAGCATCGACCTCGCGCTGGACCTCGGCGTCACCGCCGACGCGGCGCTGGACACCTCGCGCAGCGACCTGGTGCGGTGGTCCGCGGCCAGCGGACTGCCCGCACCGGTCGACGGCGTCACGCCGTCGATCAACGACACCGAGACCATCGACCGCGAAACGCGCCGCGCCAAGGAGTGGGGCTTCGGCGGAAAGCTGTGCATCCATCCCGCGCAGCTACCGGTCGTTCGGGGCGCGATGCGGCCCGGCGACGCGGAACTCAGGTGGGCGCGGCGAGTGGTCGAAGCGGCCGAGCAAGCGCACGGAGCTGCGGTTTCGGTGGACGGTGCGATGATTGACCGGCCCGTGGTCGAACGCGCCCGACGCCTGCTGCGGGCAGCGGACTAGCCCTGGCGGAACGGAGTCGACGTGGACATCGCCCACCTGCGCGACTTCATCACCGTCGTCGACTCCGGCAGCCTGACCCGCGCCGCCGCCCAGCTCTACATCTCGCAACCCGCCCTCAGCCAACGCATCGCCCACCTGGAAGGCGAACTCGGGGTCCGGCTGCTCGAACGCGGTCCCCGCGGCGTCACCCCCACCGCGGCCGGACGCGCCCTCTACCGCGACGCGCAACAGCTCGTGCGGCAGTTCGACCGGATCGCGGGCGATGTGCTCAGCGGTGACCGCATCCACGGCCCGGTCGCCGTCGGCCTGCCGACCACCGTGTCCGTGCGGTTGGCTCCGGCGCTGTTCTCCTGGACGAAGGTGCACCACCCCGGCATCCACCTCCAGCTCTTCGAGTCGATGAGCGGCTACATCCAGGAATTGCTCACCCTCGGCCGCCTCGACCTGGCCGTGCTGTACCGGGACGACGAAACCGCCCGCCCTACCGAGACGCTGCTGTACTCGGAGGATCTTTTCCTCATCGGCCAACCGAAACCACCCGCCGTAGACGCGGACCGGATCGGGTTGGTGGACCTGCAGAACACGCCGCTGGTCGTGCCGGGTGGGCGCAGCAACCTGCGGGCACTCATCGACCGCGCCTTCGCCGCGCAGGGCTTGGTGCCGTCGATCGTCGCGGACGTGGACTCGCTGGGCGCGATGATCCGCATCGCGGCCAGCGGCGAGGCGTGCACGATCCTGCCCCTGTCGAGCGTCGCGGACCAGGAGGACCATCGCGTGCTCGGGGTGCGCCGAATCCACCACCCGGTGATCGAGCGGAGCGTGGCGGTGTGCAACACCGTCGAGTACTACCAGTCCCGGGACGCGGTCGCGGCCGTGCAGCAGGGCATCGTGGCGGTGACGAGGCAGATGGCCGAAGACGGCGACTGGCCGGGAATCCGGCTGGTCTGAGCACCTGCGCTGACCTCGCGGTCGGCCGACGTGTCAAGAACGACAGGAGCGAAGGCATTTCCCGGCGCGGTTCTGGCAATCTGTTCGGGTGCTGGAGATCGCGGACAAGCTGGGCTCGGTGCTGTCGGCCCTGATCGGACTGATCGGGTTGGTGCTGACCGCCTACGGCCTGCGGCTGCAACGCCGCGCGGCGTCTCCGTCGACACCCGCTCCGCCATTTCCTGCTCCCCCTGCATCAGCTCCGCCTACACCTGATCTCCCGCCACCTGCTCCGCCGGTAGTGCCGCATCCGGAACCGCCGCCAGAACCGGAGCCCGAGCGGTTGGAAGTCCCGCACCGCGCGGACTGGGTGCCCTCTCCGGAGCACCTTCCAGCCGGTCCCACATGGGGATCCGACGGCTACGAAGGTCAGCCAGCAGGCCAGCAGCCAGCCCCTTGGCCCGTGCCGCCTCTCCAGCAACAACCGGATGCATGGGCCGAAGAACCGCTGCGGCCTCGGCGCTGGACACTGGTCGTCGGACTGATCCTCCTTGGCGTAGCGGTGGCGCTGGGAGCCGTCACCTGGCTCCTGTAACGCACCAATCCCTCCGGCAGACGTGCGCAGCGGCGAAGTCGAGCAGGCTCGCGGCATGCGTGACTTCGCTGGCCTGCGGCGCCATCGAGCACGCCAATCGCCACGTCACCGACCAACGCCGACACCCGACGAGCACAATCCGCCTCTGAGCGCCTGCCTCGATCGCACGTGTCGGAGTGGGTGGTGGTGTTGCCGATTTCGCGCGAAATCGGCGCTTCCCGTGAGGAGCAGGTGGCGATTTAGCGCCAAATAGCCACCGGTCCAGCCCCGCGTGACCGCCTCGATGCCAAGGACCGATTCGCGTCGGCTCGCCCAGTCGGTGGCGGGCATGGGTCCTGCTAGTCGCCGAGGGACTTGGAGAAGGCGCGATCGCGGCGGAGGCGCAGGAGGAGGAACGCGGCGCCACCGACGACGACCACGATGCCGATCCCGCCGACGATCCACACCCACCGCGGTGTCATGTGCCCGGACACCGCGACAATCTCGCCTTCGCCCGGCACGGCGGTGATGTTGCGCGGGGCGAGGATCTGGTCGTCAGCGCCGAGCAGTTCGTTGTGCTGGCGGAAGTCGTCCAAGCCCGCGCTGTAGCGGTTGCCCTCGGAGTCGACCAACTCGCTGGCGCCGTCGGGTTTGCGCGCCACCCACAACGTCATCAGCTCAAGCTGCCCGCTCCCGTGCTTGACCAGGATGTCGCGTTCGTAGACCTCCGCAGCGGGTCCGGCGAAGTCCTCCACCGCCTTGCTGACCGCTCCGTCCAGCTCACAACCGATCCTGGCTCCTTCGAGGCCGTCGCCGCACGAGTAGGCGGCCAACATCTCGGCCAGGACCTGGCTCGGGGAGCCCTCGGCGGCGAACTGGGCAAGCCGATCCTCGCTCGTCGCCCCGCGGAACACGTCCCCCTCGACGTCGGTCGACTCCATGTACTCCCGGAACAGTTCCGACACGCTGGTCGACGACGAACCACACCCAGTCAAAACAACCGCGACAGCCACGCCCACCAGGCACCATATCCACCCGCGCCGGGCACCGGTGGACGCCGTGCGAGAGCCCCCATCTGACGGAACGGGAGAACCAACCCGGCGTCGGCCGGGCGGGGTATAAGCGACACCGAGCACGAACGTCCTCCTCTTGCAGGTCGCCGCCAACGAAAACCGAATCGCCAGGTGAGTATCCCGCCTCGATCCGGGACCCCTCCCTGTTTTGGCCAATAAACCCCCAGCTGTTGTGCGGGCGCAGCTGCTGAGCGCTTGCTCCGCGGGTCCTGCCCGGTCAGATCACTGCGCCGGAACGCAAAGCCCCATACCCAGATAGCGCTGGGCGCCAAGCAGGACCGGTCCCGCCACCGGGTCTGGGAACTCCAACCTCGCATGGGTGAATGGCCGTGGCGTCCGCTCCCGGCGCGCGAGGTCGCCGCGGCCCAGGTGCGCGCCTCCGGAGACCAACGGATCGCGGGAGATCGTCACCGCGGCCGGACCAGGCAGTCCCTTGTGCACGCATGCGCGTCGGATTTCCACCTCTTCCTTGCCGGTCCCCGAGAACCTGTCGAGCACCATCGGAGTCACCGTCGCCCAACACCTGGACGGCCTGGTCCACCACTGCGGGTTCAGCGGTCCGCTGCCTTCGCCGCGCCGCAGAGGAAGGCGAACACCCGCCAGGTGGAGTTCGAAAGAATCCCCGAGCGCTGCGGTGACCTTGTCGACGAGATCCGGCCGCTCGACAGGGAACAGCAAGCCGACACCGAGCACCTCGGTGCGTGCCTCCGGATGCCCGGCATCGAGCAGCGGCAGGTAGGCCAGGTGCGGGCGGTTGTCCGCGCTATGCCCGCTGACCTCCGGAGGCAGCGGATTCGGCACTCTGCTCATGACGGCCTTCCGCAAGCACGCTGCCAAGGCACCGGACTGGCGGCCTGCCACGCGGACACCGGGCGGGAGACCGAACGTCAACATCGTGGTCGGCGCCTGCACCAACATCCTGGTCACTCCGAACGAATAGCGGTCGATGGCTGCGCGGGACGAACCCGCATGGGGATGAACGCGTCGGTCGGCTGGTCGAAGTGCATCAGGTAGGTGTGTCGGTAGAAGGCACACCTGTACTGCACCAACTGCCAGCCCACCGCGAAAGCGACGGTCTTCGGCATCTGGGCGATCACGACCAGTTCGGTATCCGGGTGTTGTTTTTTGATCCCGGCCAACTGGCCTGCGACCAGCCGAGCGCACCGCTCCAGGTCTGCCCCCTTCAGGTGCGGTTCGTCCTCGCCCGTCAACACATCTTCGGATTCGCTGATGGTGTACAAGGTCCGGACCCCGAGCTCGCGGAAACGCTCGAATCTGCGGTGGTGGACGAGCTGCGCTGTCTTCGTCAATCCGATGTGCACCCCGATGCGCTTGCCCAGCGCACCTTCGACGGTCTCGGTACGTGCGGTCAGCGTCGGAATGTCCGCCTCCGCCACGTACTCCAGGTTGAACTCCTCGGCCGATTTACCTGTCCGGGTAGGGAGTTCCACGAGCCGGAAATCGTGCGTGCGCGCCGGGAGGTAGCCGCCAACTGCCATCGCGATGGGCCACAGCATGACGGGTGCGACGGAATGCCTACCGTCATCGTGTGTCGTGCTGACGAGGTTCTGCAGCTGCGCGCCGACCTCATGGCACTGCTCTTGCAGGTCGATGACCCCATCGACGGTGTTGGTGTCGAAGTCGATCCACCTGTGCACCACGCGTATCGACATGTGCCGCTTCGCCGCGATGGCACGGGAATTACCGCCTTGCTCCTGCGTTCGGTCCCGCATCCCCTCGTCGAGGACCTGCACGCTGAACAGCGTCCCCGAGGTCTGGCGAACCCCGTAGCGCAGCCACACCGCGAAGCCGACCACGATCAATGCGACGACCAGGACGGCAACGCGCATCAGCACCACCCGCGCGTTCAGGTCCGTCTTCGGGAGCAGGTCTTCCAGGAACAGCGACAGCATCGCGGTGGACACCGCACCGAAGATGACCGCTACCAGCGAGACCACTCGGACGCGTTTCGAGACGTTGCCGCGAGTCAAAACCGAGAAGATCCGCATGCCGCTCCACGTCGATCAGGGGACGGCGTGTAACCTACCGTGCCTCCGACCGGTCACGCTCAGTGTTTGCAACCTCAAGGGCCAGGGTCACCCAGGAGGCCGCACTTGGACGAAACGTTCGTCAACCCCTACACGTTCGTGCCGCTACCGGCGCATCCGCCAAAACGCGGCGAGCCACATGGTCACCTGGGCAAACCCGAACTGCTGTCCGGGAAACTGACCATCACCATCGAAGCGGTAACCCGGCTGCTCATCCGTGGGTTCGGCGAATCCGCTCTGCCCAGGCGCCCGGACGGCACCGCGTTCATACCGGGCTCGTCGCTCAAGGGTGCCACCCGGGCGTTGCACGAAACCCTGACCGGCAGTTGTCTGCGCGTGCTCGACGAGGATTTCGTCCCGTCGTACCGGGACCAGGTGGAATCCGGGGTAGATCGTCTGCTTGCTGTGGTCGAAGTACCGCCGCAGGATGGACGACCACCAGAAGTGCGCTTCTGCGCGCCCGGCGATATGCGCAACGATCGCCTCGACCAGGAGCTGCTGCACGACCTGAACAGCGCGGACCCGCTGATATCCGGAGCGCGGCTGAACGTGAAAGAGCGGGGTTCGCACGGCCGCCCGATCGACGTCGAGCGCGCCAAAGATGGCGAGTGGGTGGTCTTCATCCGCGATTCGCGGGAGGACGAGCAGACCTACCGCGCCCACATCCGCAAGCTCACCGGGGAAACCGGCGCGATCCCAGTGGAGGTCTGGGACCGTTTCAAAGCGCTGGTGCAGGGCACGGATGACCAACGCACCAAGCAGCGCGAAGAGCGCGGCGACGAGGTCACCGCGCCAGTGACGATCAGACGCAAGGCCAAGAACGGTCCCGAGCAGATCTTCGAAGTCGGGCACCGCTATCGAGCCAGTCCTGACCTGCGCCAAGGCCAGCCGGTGTGGGTAAAGCGCAACAGGTACGGCATAACCGAACTGGGCCTTGCCATGGCTTGGCGGCACTTCGGCGCGACTTCCGCCGGAGAACGCGCTGGCAAGTTCAAGCCATGCACGTCGAACCACGAGTTGTGCCCGAGCTGCCGCCTGTTCGGGTCCGCAGATCTGTCCGGTCCGAAGGACGCCGCAGCGCAGCGTTCCTACCAGGGACACGTGCGATTCGGGGACGCTCTGACGAACGGTCCGGTGACGTCCGAGCACGTCACGCTCCCACCAATGGGTGCACCGCGACCTGGCGCCGGGCAGTTCTACCTGGACAACACCAGCGTTGACGGAACCATCGCGAGCAAGGGGAACCCGCCGCTGCGCGAGTGGGGTTCGGAAGCAGATCTCCAGAAAGGACGCGGGAGTCGACAGCTGCGGGGCCGGAAGTACTACTGGCACACACCGGAACCGAACGGCCGCGAGAAGGCCCGCAAGCACCAGCTCGACGGGGAAATGAGCTCCAAAGCCGCAACGTTCCCCGCAAACACCCGCCTCACCGCTGACATCACCTTCACCGACATCGACCGGGTGCAGCTCGGTGGGTTGCTCGCCGCGCTTCGACCGGGGCGGGCGCTGCAGCGGGACGGGCTGTTGCAGCACATCGGCGGCGGTCGACCGTTGGGTTTCGGAAGTTGCCGGATCACCGTGGTTGCGGCCGAGATCCAGTCGTCCGGTGCGCGTTACGGCAACGGCTCGGCATCGTTGGCCCTCGACCAGCTGACACTGTTGATCGACGAGTTTCGCGCATCGCTGGGAGATCTACCCCGCACGCTGTGGTCGCAGATCGCGGACATCCTGCACCCGAACACCGTGGACGCTTCGAAGGTCTGGTACCCGCCGGGCGAGCCGTGGGCTGCGAAGGGCACGGAGCAGTTCGACGAGGGTTTCGAGTTCTGGAAGCAGACCTCGGGCCAAGGCGGGGCCGAACGCCGGGGCAAGGATGGCAAACCCACCGGTCAGCAGGGCGGGTACCCGCTCAAGTCGCTGCCGCATCTGACCAGATCGTCCAACCATGAAATGGAGATCGCCAGTAAGAAGGACAAGCCCGAGGGAAAGGGCCGGTCGTGACCGACTACCTCGACGTCAGCGTCGTGCAGATCCAGTCGTGGCTGACTCGCACACCGCAACTTCAGGGCCGACGCGGTGCCTCCACCATGATCTCGGCCGCCACCGCGCCCGATGTCGTCGACAAGCTGCTCGTGCCACATTCGGACCTGGTCAAGCGGAACGACGAAGTCGGCGACGTGGACGGCGTGGTCGCCCTCCAACTGCTGACTCCCGAACCGGATGCGGCGAAGCAGGTGAAGAACGCCGTCGTTGCGCACCTGCGCGCGAAGTTGCCCACCGCTTCGCTGGTTGTTCGGAAGACCAGCGGCAAGAACTACGCCGACGCGCAGCTGCAGACCTCCGAACCGGACGATGAGCATTGGCCAGCCGCGGTTGCCGACTGGCCGGTTGGACGACCTTGCGAATGGTGCCACGTTCAGCCCGCGGATCCGGTCCAGCAGGATCGCGAGCGGAAGCGACTCTGCCGCGAATGCGTGATGCGGCGTGAAGCGGCTGGTTGGGCGAAAAGCGGCACGCGAGTGCCCCGCCAGGAGAAAGAGCTTCTCATCAGGCTGGCCCCGCCACCGGGCAAGAAGGTGCCGGACGAGTTCAAAGACCTCGCCGCTCTGGAGGAGGAGCGGTCGCTCGCGTTGGTCTACGCCGACGGCAATGCCGTCGGCAGGTTCATCAGCGACCTTCACAGGGTGGGCAACAAGCGGGGGCGCAAGCTGCTGCAAAGGGTTGCCAAGGAGATCGACGAAGCCACCTGGACCGCGCTGGTGAAGGCAGTCGAGGCGATCTCGGATGCTGACGACCACCTCCTACCAGTCGTTCCGCACCTGGTGGGCGGCGATGACGTGCTGGTCAGCGTGCCCGCTCGCCGCGCTTGGCGATTCGTGATGACGCTGCAATCGACCTTCGCCGAGCGGATCGCGGCACAGGCCAGCGGCGCTGGTGCGCAGCTTCCGACGCTGTCAGCGGGGGTTGTTTTCCACCACTACGCCAGGCCGTTGCATGTGATGTGCGATCTCGCCAAAACATTGTTGCGACGTGCGAAGGAGTCCGTTCAAGGCAACGAGGCGGCAATCGCGTGGCAGGACGTGACCCGTGACGGGCAGACTCCGACCGATCGTGATCCCGTGCGGCTCGCTGATCTGCTGGCGAAGCAGGCCGACTTGAGCAGACTCGCCGAACGCGGCAACTCGGCGCAGCAACGCCTAGCCGAGCTTATCCGGGTGAACGGCGTGGAGTCCGAGCCGCTGCAGACCCACCTCCAACGGCTCGGCCTCGGCGAAGTCGTCTCGCCATTCCGCGACGGGCCGATCGAACTACTGGATGCGCTTGGGATGGTGCGGTGGTGGCGATGACCAAGCTCGACTTCGAGATCACCTTCCACACCCCATTCCGGGTCGCGCTGGGGGAAGGTTCTGCCGGAGTGCACGACACCGTCAGCAGGGACGACCCGCTGCCCTCCCACGGAATCAAGGGTGTCATGCGGGCGACGGCGAAACTCCTGTTGGGCAAGGAAAACCCGGTGGTCGCGGAGGTCTTCGGCTCCGACTACGCGCCGTCCCCATGGCGCTGGAGTTCCGCGACACCGCAAGAACGTTGGTACCCGGCGCAGCCAACGGCCCGCGTGAACATCGACCCCGACACGCACACCGCCCGCGACGACATGCTCTCCATCACCGAGCAGACCGGTGCGGCCACCGCCACGTTCAACGTGACCCAGTTCGGCCACGTCACGGATCTTGCCGCGCACCAGGCAGTTCTCGTCGTCGCCGCGCAGGCCACCCGATCGCTGGGGGCGCTGCGGCGGCGCGGGCTTGGCTGGGTGGGCATCCGGTGCACCAGCCACGAAACCGACGAAGCCACCGTCCGCCGATTCCTCCAGTTGAGGCCATGACCGATACCGCACTGGTAACCGCCACCCTCGCCGAGCCGGTTGCGGCAGTTCGCGACCTCCGCAACGACTACCGCCAGGAATCCTACGACCACATCCCCGGCACTGTCGTGCGGGGTGCGCTGGCCGCGACGTGGATCCGGCACCACAGGCCGCCAAAGCAGGACGACGTGACTTTCCTCGAAATCTTCGAGAGCGACGGTACGTTCGGACCGCTGCATTCGCACAACAGCCTGCCGGTCCCGCTCAGCGTCAAGGTGCACAAATACCGCCCAGGTGCCACTTGTACCCAACTCTGGTGGGACACCGCAACGGGCTCGAAAGACGATTTCTGCCCGAGCTGCAAGCAAAAGCTCGAATTCAGCAAGGGCGATCCGACAGGGCAGGTTCAGCGCAGCCAGCGGACACACGTAGCTCTCGACGAGGAAGGCGTGGCGGTGGACGGAAGCCTGTACAGGCAGAACAGCATCGCCGCGGGCAACGTGTTCGCGGGCTGGCTGTCCGGTCCGGCGGTTCGCGCGCTGACCATCGATGGCGCGCTCGTCGACACGTTGATCTTCGGAGGAAAGCAGAGCGTGCAGGGGCGCGCTGAGATCGCGGTCGACTTCGCCGCCGAACCCGAGCCGGTCAAGGTCGACGGCGACACTGTGATCTTGTACCTCGCTGCTCCGGGCGTTTTCGTCGATGCGTTCGGGTTGCCGAGCGACGAGCCGGATCTTTGTGAGCTATCAGGGGTATTGGGCGTCAAAGCACTGGAAGTGACGCGGAAACGAGTGCGCTGGACCAGTGTCGGCGGCTGGCACCAGGCCAGTGGCCTGCCGAAATCGACCGAGCGCGCGGTGCAGGCCGGGTCGGTCTACCAGATCCGCTGCGCCGAAGCACCGGCCGAGGATGCGCGGCGAGCGCTGATGGCGCGCGGTGTCGGCTTGCGACGGCGGGAAGGCTTCGGCGCGCTCTACCTGCCCCAAGAGCCGTTCACGCGCCACCGGTGGAAGGGACTGCTGGCCCCGATGCGGGGTGATTGGAAGACATTCCAAGCACAACTTCCGCTGCTTCGCGCCCGTGTCGCCGCGTTACGCAATGGCATCCGTGATGACGCGCCGTACCAGGAACGACTCGAAGTGGGCGACCGGTATGCCACCGCGCTGCGGGAGCTGTTGAGCATCACCGATCCTGGGCTCGTCAGCGATCTGCTGGACGACTTGGAGGCCGGGAAGTGAAGGTCACCCTGTTCACGCTGCGGCTTCGCATGGAAACCGCGGGAGGTGTCGCGGGCACCGAGGTCGTGACGGCCGAGGGCAGCACGCTGAAACTGCGCCTCGCCCCGGACGGAACCGTTCACCTGCCCGGAACGACTGTCGCCGGGAGTCTGCGCGCGCACTGCGGGCCGGAACTGGCGGACCTGTTCGGCGCGGAATCGAAGGCTTCACCGATCCAGGTACTCGGCACGGTGTACCACGAAGCAGGAGAGCCGGTCCCGCACGCTCGGACGGCAATCGACCGCAAACGCGGTGCCGCCAGGACGAACACCTACCACGTGGTCGAGCAACTGCGGGCGGGGACCGAGTTCGAAATCATGCTGCGCTGGAACAACCCGGAACCCGCACGGCGCGAGGCTTTCCTGCGTGAACTCAAATCCTGGCACCCCCGGCTGGGGCGCGGTGTCAGCCACGGCTCCGGCAAGTGCAAGCTCATCGGGTGGGGTGCCGCCGACTACGACCTGGACACGCCGGACGGGTTGCTCGACTGGATCCGGCACACCGGCCTCGACTCGTACCCGAAGCCGACGCTACCGGCGGACGACGAGCCATCAAGTGAAGTGTTCAACATCGAGATGGCCATTGTGGACGGACTGCACTGCGGCGTCGACGACGCGGAGAAGCCGGAGAAGGAGCCGCGGCGCGTTTACCGGTTGTACAAGGACGGGCCGCACGCGATTCCCGGCTCGACGCTCAAGGGGGTCCTTCGTTCCCGCGCGGAGTACGTCTGCCGCGTAGTGGGGACCGACGCCTGCACCGAGCAGGACTGCGGCAGATGCCGACCGTGCCGAATCTTCGGTTTCCGCGGCGCTCGTGGCGCGGTGGTGGTGTCCACCGCTGTCATCGAGGACGCCGAGTTCCAGGACCGACCCCATGTGGCAATCGACCGGTTCACCGGCGGCTACAAGTACGGCGCGCTCTACACCGACGAAGTCGTGGTCGCCGGGCGGTTCCGGCTACGAGTGGACCGGATCGGGAAGCTGGAAGAACGCGATGTGGCGTTGCTGCAAGCGGTTGTCACCGACCTGCACGACGGTCTGATCGGCATCGGCGAGAACACGATGGGCGGCTACGGGACGGTTCGGGTTCTTGATCCGGACTGGCGGCGTCCGGTGCTGACCGACCTGGCCGATCTGCTCCGGAAGGAAGCTGCATGACCTGGTTCCTGCACGGCACCGGCCAGCGAACGGCCTCCGAGTGGTCGATGCTCCAGTCGTTCGCGGCCGGTTGGGAGGCGAGTTGGGCGGATGTGGCGGGTTTCCACCTGGAACCGATGCCCGCGCAACGGCCGGTCACCACGCACCTGTGGGCGTGGTCGCAGAACCGTTGGCTACGCGTCAGAATCGACGGTGCTTACTGGTGGGCAGCATTGTTGAGCAGCGGTGATTCGGTTGTTGGCGAGCCGTGGACGGAACAGGAAAAGGTGCCGGAGCCGACAACCGCAGACATCCGGCACTGGCACCTGGGCAGCGACCGGCAGGCGCGGCAGTTCCGGGGCAACACCGAGATCCTGGACCGCGACGACTTCTTCCAACTCGTCCCACTACGCCAAACCACCGCAGCGTTCATCGGCAGACACTCTTGATCCGGACACAACGTCTCCGCAGCAGCCACTGCACTCATGCCGACCGGTCTGCGAGCGGTTCAGCGAGCACTCCCCCAGGCACGAACCGCTCGCAACCCGTAACGGCAGGTCAGAGCCGCAACGACGGCGGTGTAACATCGACTACCGCAACGTGAGCGATCTCCAGATGGGACTGCTCGCGAGGATCTTTGAAACCCCAGGCCAGAACACCCGGATTCACCAAGCCCTGTCACCGGCTCCCAGAGCCGGTCCCCATTGCGGCGTCGATGTTCGGGACGGTCTCGACATCTGCAACAGCCTGTCACCGGCTCCCAGAGCCGGTCCCCATTGCGGCTTCTTGTTGCGCGCACGGAAAGCTGCCGCTCTGGGGCTGTCACCGACTCCCAGAGCCGGTCCCCATTGCGGCTTCTCCTCCTTGGAGACCCAAGACCGTGATCCACTCCTGTCACCGGCTCCCAGAGCCGGTCCCTATTGCGGCCCGGGACAGCACGAAGAAGTCGTGAATGTGCCGTCCGGCTGTCACCGGCTCCCGGAGCCGGTCCTTGTTGCAGCTTGACCATGACCAGATATTCCTTTTAAGCGGCTCGCTTTCCGGGCTCCGAGTCCTGGCTTGGTCCTCTCTTGATCACTCTATCTAGCGATCGAATTTTTGTTCGATCAGTGGGATAGTTGTTGGTATGGAACCGATCACGCTGCTGCCATCGTCGACTGTGGAGGACATGAGTCCACAGTCGACGATGGCAGCGTGTTCGGATGCCGAGATTCGTGCGGTTATCCGTGAGACCGAGGCGGCGATGCGTGCTGCTCTGGCAACGCAGGTGCAGGCGATCGCCGAGGCCGAGCGCCGCAGCCTGTACGCGGACAGCGCTGCTCGCAAGACCGAGGTGTGGTTGCAGGAGATGTTGAACATCGCGCCCGGCGAAGCGCGCAGCCGTACGTTGGTCGCTCGCCGGGCCACGCCGCAGGCCACGCTGTATGGCGAGACGCTGCCTGCTGATCTGCCCGCCACTGCCGAGGCGATCCAGGCCGGTGCGATCACGGTGCAGCACGCCCGCGTCATCATCGACGGCATGGCCCGGTTGGCGCCGATCTGCACGTTCGATCAGGAAGAGCAGGCCGAAGCGATGCTCGCCGGGTACGCCACCGAATTCCCGCCGCACCACCTCGCCAGGCTCGCCGAGCGGCTGCGCTACCACTTCGACCAGGACGGCGCATTCCGCGAGGAAGAAACCCAGCACAAGATCCGCGAACTGCACTACGGCTCGGCGGCCGACGGCATGCTGTTCATCAAGGCGCGGCTGGACCGCGAAACCGGCGCGAAGTTCAAGGCCGCGATCGAACCCCTCGCCACCCCGCGCCCCGCGGAAGACGGGACACCTGACCCGCGAACCGCCGCCCAGCGCAATGCCGATGCATTCGACGCGATGCTGGACATCACGCTGCGCTCCGACCGCCTGCCCCGCGCGGGAGGCCAACGCCCGCACCTGGCGATCACCATCGACTTCGACGACCTCAAACGCGGCCTGGTCTCCCCCGGCCGCGACGGCCTGCCCGGCACCATCACCACGACCGACCAACCCATCACGGCCGACAACGCCCGTCGCCTGGCGTGCGACGCCGAGATCCTTCCGGTGCTGCTGGGCAGCGACGGGGCACCGCTGGACGTCGGACGCGCCGAGCGCACCGCGCCCGCGCACATCCGAGCGGCGCTGCTGCAACGAGACGACACTTGCGCCTTCCCCAGCTGCGACCGCCCGCCCGGCACGCCCGACGCTCACCACATCGTCTCGTGGATCGACGGAGGCCCCACCAACCTGAACAACATGGTCATGCTCTGCGGCCACCACCACCGAGCAATCCACAACCAGCACTGGCAGATCAAGATCGAGCAAAACCGCCCGATCTTCATCCCACCGTCCTCAGTAGACCCAACCCGAAAACCACGACCAGGCGGCCGACCACGCCACCAAGAGCACCACACCATCCTCCGCCAGACGATCCCACCACCACGCCAACCGGAGGCCACCCCCGCACGCCCATAGGCTGGCGCGGCAGAACCGCGTCCGTGCCCGCACCAGCACCACCCGCGCTCGTACCGCGAGCGGTCCAGTGCGAACACCTCCAGGCACGAACCGCTCGCAATCCAAAACAGCAGGTCAGAAGGCATATGGCACAGGTGTAAGATCGATGAACAGCACGCAAGCGATCTCCAAACGGAACCGCTCGCAACGATCTTTGAAACCCCAGGTCAAGGACACCAAATTCGCCGAGCCCTGTCACCGACTCCCAGAGCCGGTCCCCATTGCGGCATCGAAGTCGATGTGCTGCCTGACTCCCCGGTCCGACCTGTCACCGGCTCCCAGAGCCGGTCCCCATTGCGGCCAGCGCGTGTGCGGACCTGGTTGAAGGTGCGTTTGCCGCTGTCACCGGCTCCCAAAGCCGGTCCCCATTGCGGCCCCCAACCCTCGAAGTCCTTGCCGCGCTTGATGCTGCTGTCACCGGCTCCCAAAGCCGGTCCTCATTGCGGCTAGGCGCCCGCAGCACTCGCCCGATCCAGGTCCACACCTGTCACCGGCTCCCACAGCCGGTGCCCGCCGAGGCTGAACGAATATGACCGCTGCTTGGCCAGCATTACCGCTTCCACCGGCGACCAGGCAGCGTTGCCCAAACAGTGGGGCGGGCCACCCGTGGCTGGTGGCCCGCCCCACTGTTCGTATCCGTCAGATCAGATGTCGAACCTGCCGTCTTGCACTCGGGTCAAGAAGGTCGCGAACGCCTTCGCTTCGATGCTCAGAACCGGGCTGTCCGCGCCGAGCTTGGTATCCCGGATACCGATGTGACCCGGTGCGAACCCGACCTCAACGCAGTTGCCCTGTGCCTGCGAGCTGCGCGCGGCCTTGCGCCAACCGGTGAAGTGGATCATCTCCAGGTGCCCTCTTTCTCGCGCCTTACACCGAACCGATCCTAGCTCTTGGCCAGTTCTGAAAGGAATGCGCGAGATTCCACGGGGTCGAGAGCCGCACCGACGAGAGCGGTCCACAGCTCGTAGTAGTCGTTCACCACACGTTGATCGTCCACGTACTTGCCGTCGTGGAATTCCTCGATGTACACGAACTCCAGAGGACCTGAGTTGCCGGGCGAGTCGACTCGGTAGGTCGTGAAGTTGAAGTTGACCTGGGCTGGCGTACGGGCGTCAAAGGGCAGGACTTGGAGTTGAACGTTCGGCAGCGCCGCAACGTCCGCCAGGTGCTCCAGTTGCAACCTCATGATCTGCTCGTCGCCAATGGTCCTGCGAACCGCTGATTCGGAGAGAACGAAGCCCAGCTGGGGCGCGTCCCTCTTCTTCACAACACGCTGCCGATCCAATCTCGCTCGTACAGCGTCCTCAATAGACTGATCGACGGTCCTAACCCGCTGGGTTGTGAACAGCGCGCGGATGTAGTCCTCGATCTGCAAGAGCCCCGGAAGGATCTCGGTGGCGTAGTTGTTGATCCCTGCCGCGTCTTCCTCAAGATCTACTGCCATGCGGAAGAACTTGGCGTAAACAGACCTGTACCCGCTCCAGCGCCCCCGCTGCTGACTGCCTTTGGCTTGGTCCATGTACCAGTCGACATCGACCGTGCGGCGATTGTTCTGCGACGCGTAGAAGCTGACGAGCGCATGAAGATCGCGCTTGGTCAGCCCAGTCTGGCCCAGCTCGACCCTGGAGATCGTGCTGTCCGTGCGGCGGATCGCCTCGGCGGCTTCTTCCAGGCTGCACTCGGCCTCTTCCCGAAGGTGCCGAAGTTCGTGCCCCAGCAGTAGTCGGCGAACTGTAGGTGTCGGCATGGCGATCAGCCTTTCACGTGCGCGATGCCTCGAAGAACGAGATCACTCGATGGTGATCTAGCTTCGATGGGATCCCAACGGTAGCTTGATCTGTACCTAACGGGATTGCAATGAATCAGCGGGATCCCATCTAGATTTCGGTGACCCCGTGCAGCCGTTGGGTGCTGCGGGCTCGGTGGGCGTGCATGCCCCCGACCCCTCGTCCGCCGGGCCCGCTTCGAACTTCACCGCATAGAACGGATTCGACTATGACCGCAACGATTACACCGATCTCCCGAGGAAGGACGGCCGCCTTCCCCCGGCGCGTGCCGCGTCCTCGGGCGGGAGAGGTGGCGGCCGAGCTCCCGGCCCCCACCGACGGCCGCCACCCTCCCACTTCCCGTCCACCACACCGAATTCCGCCTGGCACCCTGGTCGAGGCCCGCATCCACGGCGAGCAGCTCGTGGGCCGCGTGATGCCGCACGACACGTCAACCATCGGCCGCCTGCCAATGGTGCCGGTCAAATTTGGCGAGTACTGCCGAATCCTGCTGCCCACCGATCTGTCCATCGTGGAACTCGCGGAAGCAGCGGACTGAAGCTGTCGCCCCGACGCGACGCCACCCCTCCCATGCGGCGCGCGGCGACACAGCGGGGCCGGGAGCAAATCACGTGGCACCTCCCGGCCCCGCACCGACGTGTCCGGGCAGCTTCGCGCAGCGGCCGGAGGCTGCGCACAAGCGGCTGTAGTCGGCTGCGCTGCTGCGCGGTCGGCCGCGCAGCTGCGAACGGTTCGGTACCAACACCGCTAGGCACGAACCGCTCGCAGTACATAACCGCAGGTCACGGTCACAGTTGCAGCTGTGTAAGATCGGCGGACGCCTCGGGAGCGATCTCCAACCAGGACCGCTCTCGATGATCTTTGAAACCGCAGGTCAAAACACCCAAATCCACCGAGCCCTGTCACCGGCTCCCCAAGCCGGTCCCCATTGCGGCACGGAGCCCATAATTACCTCCTGGTCTTTCCTGTTGGTCTGTCACCGGCTCCCCAAGCCGGTCCCCATTGCGGCAGGACGACAGCGCGACGTCGAGCCCATCGCCCACCTCTGTCACCGGCTCCCCGAGCCGGTCCCCATCGCGGCAGAATCGGATGTACGAAGCCGTAGCTACGATCCAACTCCTGTCACCGGCTTTCCGAGCTGGTTCCCATCGCGGCACCGGGATCGGCGGGCGGTGACGTCTCCAACAAGCTGTCGCCGCTCTTCGCGTCAGTACTGGGGCCTGCGGTTCGACGTGAAAGCGGCGTGGGCTGATGGTCCATGCCGCTTTTACGTCGGTTCGGTCGGGTGCAGAGCGCCGTCCCGGACTCGGCACACGAATGTGGCGAGCGTCAAGTCGTCGTTGCTGAAGGTCAGGTGTCCGTGCTCTGTTTCGTGTTCCGGCTACCAGTGCGTCCGGCGCGAAGCCGATCTTGGCGCCGTTGGCGTTCTGCCCGTTTGGTGCTCTGGTCAGATTCAGCGGGCGTGGGAGTTGGGCGATTTCTCGCGAAACCGGCGCTCTTCGTGGAGAGCGGGTGGCAATTTCGCGCGAAATCGGCACACCATCCACTGGCCGAGGCGTCCAATCGCCAACCGTGTCACCGGCTCTCGGCGTCGGTTCCCACAGAGCAATCGGGCCCGGACACCGTGGTATCCGAGCCCATCGATTTTTCGGTTATCGCGGCACGGCGTATAGCACGCGTTTGCCCGGGTGTTCCGTTACCGTCCAGAGTTCGTTTCGGCCCGGCCAGTACGACAGGTCCTCCACGCCGATCGCTACCGCTCGGTTCGGGCCGTCCGCTGTGAGCACTCCTGCGCCGGTCGGGTTGTCCGGGACGGCTGCTTGCATGTTGCCCGCGTTGTTTTCGCCGTTGCTGGTGCTGAGGTACCAGCGGCCTTCCGTTGCCGTCGCTCCTTGGACACGGGGTTTCGGCAGGCGGTACGCCGACTTCGCTCGCCACACCCCATCAGCGTCCGGGCTGGGCAGCCCAGTCGCGCCATCGAGGTTCCAGCGCGCCACCCGGCCGTTCAGGTTCGCATCGCCCTGGTCCGCGCAGTACTCGCCCGTCAGCAGCGTGTCCGGGGTCGTGCTGCGGTCTAGGGACACGTACGAGTAGCGCTGGCGGCCTCCGGCGGTGCACTGGTAGTCGCCGGGGTGGTCGATCACTCCCTCTGGGTTCGACCAGCCCGCTACCTGGGGCATCACGTAGCGGTAGCCGAAGCCGTAGTACACGTTGTTCTGGCGGCCCACCTGGTTCTGGTCCGTCGTGTTGCCGTTGCTCGCCGACGCCAGGTCGTAGATGTAGCGCATGTCGAACACCCGGATGCCGCGGGCCGTGTCCACCACGTACAGGTAGTTGCCGTACCAGACGATTCCGCCCGCGTGGACGCTGTCACCGGTCCCGGCCTGCGGCGTGGTGACCGGCTCGTACGACGGGTTGCCGTTGCTGTTGATGTACGGGTAGACCAGCAGCACGTGCTGGTACCTGCTGGTCGCCGGGTCCAGGAACGACACCCGGACGCCCTTCACCGGCGCGGTTCCCCGGTCGTACCAGCTGACCAGGAACGCCTGCTTGCTGCCCCACTGCTGGTCTTCCTGCGCGTCGGCGACCGTGGTGACGCCCTGGGGCATCCACTCCACGTTGCCGCCGACGGTGCCGGTGTCCTGGTCGTTGAAGCAGAACTTGCGCAGCGCCGGTCCCCGCATCGTGTCCAGCGCCGGGGAGGTGCAGGCGGCTCCGGTGCTGCCCTGGCGGTTGGCCTGCTCCAGGATGTTCTGCACCCCGAGCTTCGGCAGTTGCCCGTCCAGCTGATCGACCCGCGACTGCAGGTCGCCGCTGGTGTTGTTCAGCACGAAGTCGGCGAGGTTCGGGGCATCCGCCGGGGCCGCCGAGGCCGCCAAGACCGGTAGTGCCGCCAGCGTCGTCACCAAGGCCGCCGATATCGCCGCGGCCACCAGGTTTCGTCTGCGCACCAGGGTCTCCTTCGCGTCGGGAGCGGCGAACATCGGGAGGCTACTCGGACAACTCCGAAATTCTCCCGAAAACCGGTTCGCACCACGTTGATTTCACCTCTTTGACGGCTGGCAGCCATAGGCGCACCGCCGTGCGGCAGGCGTGCACCGCGTTCGCCGATCAGGCAATTCCCGCTGCACGGCGGGATTAAGCTGGACCGGTTCGTTGATCACGATCGAACGCCGCGTGGACAGGGGGTGCGATGCCGACCGATCCCACCGAGCTCGACGAAGCCATCGCACAGCGGTACGCGCAGCTCGCCGATGAGCTCGACGACGAAACCGCCTACCAGGTCCTGGTCGAGCTGGCCGACCTGCTGCTGCACCGCGCCCAGACCACCGGCGCGGATGTCGACGAAGTGATCGAAGTCGCCGGAGGTCTGCTGGACGCCCTCGCCGACGACTCCCCCGCTCGTGCCGCGCCGCTGTACCAGCTCGGCCTTGCCCACGCACTGCTCGGTGAGCGCGGCTCGACGGCGGAATTCCGCACCGCTGTCGGCTACCTGCGGCAACTGCGTCCGCTGCTCGACGACAGCGCGCCCGAAGTGGCGGAGATCGTGGCGCGCATCGGCCTGATCACCGCCCAACTGGTGATCAACCTGGACGCATTCGAGCACGTCGACGACGCCCTGGCCGATCTGAACACGGCCTTGGGGGTGCTGCCGGAATCGCAGCTTCGCAGCCAGGTCCGGTTCACGCGCGGGCTGATGCACCTCACCCGCTACCTGTCGGCGAGTGGCGATGAAGTCGACCACCGGACCGCCACGGTCGATCTCGGCGAAGCACTCGACGAACTGCCGGAGGGGCAAACCGCTGACGCCTGCCACATCGGTCTCGCTTTCCTGCTGCTGACCAAGGGGTTTCCCGCCGAGCTGCGGCACGGTCGCATCGATGCCGGAGTCGTCGACCGGACGTCGCTGACACTGCCCACCGACGAGCTCGCCGAAGTACGCGGCCACCTCGACGCGCTGTCACCGGCGAGCGCCGACAGCGGTGCGATGACCACGCTCAAGGTCCTCTTCCAAGCCGCGGGCAACATCGAGGACTCGACCCGCGAGGACTGGGAAACCGCGATCAGCGAGCTCGACGACGCGGCCCGCGACTGGCCCGAGGACACCCCGGGGAAGCCGGAAATCGCCGCGCTGCAAGCGAGTTTCGCCGCCAAGATCGCTGAGATCACCGGCAGCTCGGCAGACGCCGACGCCGCGACCACCCAGATCGCCGCTGCCGCCGCCGCGTTGCCATCCGACCACCCGGTGCGCTCGCTGCTGCTCAGCGGCCTGCGCAACACGTCGGTGATGCCGGGCAAGAAGCTGTCGGATCTCGACCCGGTCCAGCAGACCTCCGTCGTCCGACGGCTTGAGCAGGCGTTGGAGTACTTCCCGGACGACGATCCGGACCGGGCCGCGGTGCTCACGCCGTTGGCGTCGGCGCTGCTGGCGTCGGTCGCGGGCGACCGCGCGCAGTCGCCGGAATCCCTGGCCAGGATCCGGGAACTCACCGAGCAGGCCATTCGGCGCGGCTCCGCCGACCCGGTCAACACCGGGATCAACCACTTCCTGCTCGGGGTCGCAGCCGGCTTCCAGGCGATCACCGACCGCGCCAAGGACCTGTTGGACTCCTCGATGACGCACGTGCGGCGCGCGGACGAGCTGTTGCCCGCCGACCACAACCTGCGGCCGCTGCTGATGCCGTGGCTGAGCACCATGCTCACCCAGCGGTTCATGGCCTACGGCGGCCAGGAAGACCTGGATGCGGCCCGGTACTACGCGGCGGGTTCCGATGCCCACGACTTCGTCGCGCGCTTCACCGCGGCGGTGAGCCGGATTTCCCCGCACCAGTACGACTCCAGCACGGTGGACCAGGCAATCGCCGACCTGGCAGACATGCTGGCCGAAATGTCGCCGACCGACGTGCTGCGGCCCCGGGTGGCCAGCACCCTGGGCTCGTTTCGGCTGCTGCGCAGCATGCTGAGCGGCAACGAGTTCAGCCTGGACGGGGTCGACCACGACGAGGCCCGCAGTGCGACCGCCGCCGTCCTCGACGCCGTGCACCAGATGCCCGACCACCACATCGACCAACCGAACGAGGTCCTCGGTGCCGCGATCGCCTGCGTCGGCCAGGCGCTGGCGACCAGGGATCTCACACTGCTCAACAAGGGCATCGCCATGATGGTCGAGGTCTGCGGCAAACCGGACCTGTATCCGAGGGAACGGCGAGGTGCGCTGGACGCCTTGGCGACGGCGCTGCGGACCCGCTACGAGTTCACCCGCGCCCCGCGCGATCTCAGCAACGCCATCGACCGGTTCGAGCAGGTGCTCCGCGAATTCGACCTGGAGCCCGGTGCGTTCGAGACCGCGAACCTGTTGAACTCGCTGGCCGACTGCTACTTCACCCGTGGCGACAGCGTGCGCCGGGACCAGCAGCGCGCGGTGACGACGGGGCTTGAGTCGTTGCGCGAGCGGGCCCGCAACGTGCTGCTGCAATCCAGTGCGCACCGCGCCTTGGAGACCGCGACCACGGCGACCGGCGAGGCCGCCGAGGTGAGCCGCTGGTGCCTCGCCGCCGGGCAGCCGGAGGCCGCGGTGCAGGCGCTGGAGTTGGGGCGCGGCATGGTGCTGCACGCCGCCACGGTCGAGGCGAACATCCCGACCCTGCTGCGGGACAACGGCCGCGCCGAACTGGCCGACCGGTGGGAATCCGAGGTGGGGCAACAACAACCGTGGGACGTCGGTGGCGATGCGGCGGTGCGCGTGGCGGATGCCGCGCTGCCCAGCGACCTGCGGTACCGGGTGCTCGAAGCGTTCGAAGGCACCGTCGCCGAGGCGCAACTGCTGTCGCCGCCGCCCGTCGCGGACATCGCCGCCGGGTTGCGCGCCGCGCGGACCCAGGCCCTGGTCTACCTGCTGCCCGGTGTGGCGGTGCTGGTCACCGCCGACGGGCGGGTCGAGCGGGTGGAGTCGCCGCAGCTCACCGAAGACGGCCCGGTCGCCGGGTTCGACCGGCTGCAGCGCGAACGAGCCCGCCGCGGCGATGCCGTCGACGAGCAGTGGCGGCCCGCGCTGGAAGGCGTGTGCGACTGGGCGTGGACGGCGGTGCTGAACCCGGTGCTGGACCTGGTCGCCGCCGGTTCCCGCGAACGCCCGCTGCGGATCGTGTTGGTGCCGGTGGGAAAGCTGGGCACCGTGCCGTGGCACGCCGCGCGGCGGCGGGTGCCCGGCGGCGGAGTGCGGTACGTCTGCCAGGACGCGATCATCTGCTACGCCGCGTCGGCCCGGCAGTTCGTCGAAGCCGGGCGGCGCGAGACGCGTTCGTGGGACAGCGAACCGGTGCTGGTGCGGATGCCGGAGCTGCACTGGAGCCGCCACGAGATGGGCTACATCCACGACGCGTACTACCGCAACGGCTCCTACCTGGGCAAACCGCCAGATCCCAAGCGCCGCACCCGGCGTCGTGAGCCGCTGCCGAAACCGGCGGAGGTGCTCGCGCAGCTGCCCACCGCCTCGCTGCTGCACCTGGCCTGCCACGCCACCCCGGCGGAACTGCCGACCGAATCGGCGCTGCTGCTCGGTTCCGGGGAAGTGCTGCCGGTGCAGGACATCCTGCGGCAGGCGCGGGACCGGCCGCGCGACGCAGCCGGTGCGCTGGTCGTGCTCGCCGCCTGCGCCAGCGACCTCACCGACCGGCAGTACGACGAGGTGCTGACGCTGTCCACCGCGTTCCTCGCCGCGGGCGCCGCCGCCGTGGTGGGCACCCGTTGGGAAGTCCTCGACCTGCCCACCGCGATGTTCATGATCGTGTTCCACCACTACCTCAACACCGGCTACCAGGACCCGGCGAACGCGTTGCGGGCCGCGCAACTCTGGATGCTCGACCCGCGTCGCCGCCCGCTACCCGACATCCCGGAAGAACTCGCCGCGTTCTTCGCCGAAATCGACCCCGCCGCACCCGTGCACTGGGCAGCATTCACCTACCAGGGCCGGTGAACCCGATCGGAAGGAAGCTGAATGATCGTGTGAAGACGCTTGGACAACGGTCGGTGGCGCTGTCGGTTGGACGGTCCGCGCCAGCTCTGAATCAGTGATCAGAGCGTGCAGAACGACGGGCCGTCATTCCTTCCAAGCATCCACGGCAGAAACACCAGCAGCCAACCCCATCGCCCTGGGCATGCGGGGCATTCGAACTCCGGACATCAACAACCGTAAGGAAACCCATGGCGCCAGTCACGTTCGGCATCGACCTGGGCACCACGCACTCCTGCATCGCGCACATCGACGGGGCCGCTCGCCCGGTGATCGCCAAGAGCGCGGTAGGTGAGGACACCACGCCCTCGGTGGTGTACTTCGAGCGGCCCGGTGTCGCGCTGGTCGGCACCGCGGCGAAGAACTCCGCGCTGCTCGCGCCGCATCTGGTGGCGCAGCTGGTGAAACGCGACATGGGGCGCAAGAACGCCGAGTACACCTACCACGGGCACCGCTACACGCCGGAGAAGATCTCCGCGCTGATCCTGCGCGAACTCGCCCGCGCGGCCGAGGAGAACACCGGGCACACCGTGCGGGACGTGGTGATCACCGTGCCCGCCTACTTCGGCATCGCCGAACGCGACGCCACCCGCAAGGCCGGGGAGATCGCCGGGTTGAACGTGCTCGACGTGCTGGACGAACCGGTGGCCGCCGCGCTGCACCACCACGCGCTGGACAACTCGCCGCAGCCGCGGCACGTGCTGGTCTACGACCTGGGCGGCGGCACCTTCGACACCACCGTGATCCGGGTGGCCGGTGACGACATCCAGGTGGTGTGCACCGACGGGGACGGTGCGCTCGGCGGCGCGAACTGGGACGAGCGGATCGTGGACCACCTGCTGACCGCGTTCCGGGACGCGCACCCGAAGCTCGATCCCAGCGCCGACGAGCAGGCCATGCAGTCGTTCGCCGATCGCGCCGAAGAGGTCAAGAAGGCGTTGAGCGCGACCATGTCCCGCAACGTCGCGCTGCGGTTCGGGGGCGCCGCTGTCACGGTGCCGTTCACCCGGCAGCAGTTCGAGGAACTGACCGCCGACCTGCTCGACCGCACCATGGCGATCACCGAGCGCAGCATCGAAACCGCCGGGCGAAAAGGCGTCGAGCACTTCGACGAGGTGCTGTTGGCGGGCGGGATGACCCGAATGCCCGCGGTGGCCACCGGACTCAAGCAGCGGTTCGGGCTCGACGCCCGGCTGTCGGAACCGGACCTCGCGGTCGCCAAGGGCGCGGCGCTGTTCGCGCTCATCCGGCAGGCCAAGAACGTTCGCGCCGATGCACGGCAGTTGGGGATCAGCGCGGCGGATGTGGATGCGATGGCCAACAAGCGGGTCGCCACCGTGGTGCCGCGCGCGTTCGGGGTCAAGGCGCTGGATCCGAGGGATCCGCTGGCGCTCACCGATCCGTTGCGGGCACGGCAGATGGTCGCGCACCTGTTGCAGGCCAACACCGAGCTACCGGCCGACACCGGCCCGTACCCGTTCCAGACGGCGATCGACAACCAGCGGATGGCCGAGATCGAGGTGTGGGAGCAGGCCGGGCCGACCGCGTCCGAGGAGTTGGCCGACAACACCAAGGTCGGGCACGGCATGCTCACCGGAATCCCGGCCCGACCGGCCGGTTGCCGGATCGAAATCACCTTCTACATGTCCGAAACAGGCGCGCTGACCGTGCACGCCAGGGAGTTGGAGAGCGGCAACGACGTGCGCTTCGAACTCGCCATCGGCGGCATGGACCACAAGGCGGTGGCCGAGGCCCGCACCGACATCGCCGGGCACCAGGTCAGCGGGTAGGGGGCTGGCTTCGATCTCGGCTCAGTCCAGGAGTTCGGCCAGTTCCGCCACCTCGGCGGTGACGCGGCGTTGCGCGGTCGGCAGCGAAAAACCCTCCGGATGATGCGTGAGCACCACGACGATGTATCGGTCGTCGCCGCCGACCAGGCCGCTGGTGTGCGCGTCGACGCCGCCGCGCCCGTCGGCCCAGCCCTGTTTGATCGCCCACGGCTGGTCGGACAGCGCATCGGGGATGCCGAAGTACTGGTCGGTTCCGTCGGTGGCGGTGCGGGCGGCGTCGCGCAGCGGGTCGAGCAGCAGCGCGCGCTCCGCCGTCGGCATCGCCAGGATGTGCTGGTACAACTTGACCATGTCGTCGGCGGTGATCAACGTGTCACCCCAGCGGCCCGGATCGTCGGGCGGTTCGGTGTCCGACAGCCCAACCGCGGCCGCGACGCGGGTGACGATCTGCTGTCCACCGCCGGAGATCCACAGCTGGTTGGCGATCTCGTCGTCACTGGTGGCGAGCATCCTGGTCAGCCTCGGGCTGGGCCGCGCCGGGGTAACCGCGCCGCGATCCACCAGGTCGATCCCGATCAGCAGTTTGACCAGGGAAGCCGACCGGAACTGCCGGTCGGCGTTCTCGGCGTGCAGCGTCTCGTTCTCCACCCGGTCGAAGACCACCGCGCCGGGCTCGCTGCCGTCGGACCTGCGGACCAGCACGAAAACGGTGGCCAAGACCGCGAGCAGCACGGTGACGGTCGCGAGCCAACGGGTCCCGCGCCGGGAACGCCGTCCACGCGGCCACTCGTTCTGTTGCTGGGTCATGGTGCCAGCCTCGCGACGCGTTATCGGTGCGACACCTTGATCATGTCATGGTTCTGCTACAAACCTCTAGCAGTGCAGGTCGCTGATTTCGGCCGCACACGCGGGAAACCAGGATCACGGCCCACTAGTTCGGGAGGTCGGTGTTGGGGCAACAGCGGATGTTGGACGCACTCACGGCCGAGTGGGACGAAGTGGCCGACCAGCTCGATCCCGAGACGTTCACCAGGTTGGTCGCGCTGGTCGCCGAACTGCAGGACGCCCCGGATTCGGAGACCTCCGCGCTGATCGCCGAGGACATCGCATCGCTGCTCGCTGACGTGCTGCCGGTGACGCACCCGGTCCGGCGCGCGCTGGCCGAACCCGAGTCGCGGTTGCGGCGCCCGGAGGTGGACTGGCAGCGGGTGAGCACCGACCTGCGCGACCGGCTGACCGGTTCCGCGCCGAGCGCCGACCTGGACCGGTTGCGCGCCGCGGATTCGTTGGACGCGCAGCAGGTCGAGGCGGCCGATGGCGACCCGGCCGATCCGGACCTGATCCGGCTGCCATCGGACACCGGACCCGACCGCTTCCCGGCGTTCCAGTTCGACGCCGCCGGTGCGCCGCGCGAGCTGGTGCGCGCCGTGAACCGACAGCTGCACGCCGCCGAGGACCCCTGGGGTGCGGCGGACTGGTGGCTGGGGCCGAACGACTGGTTGGGCGGGGTGCCCGCCGAACTGATCGGCCGCGTCGACGACGCGGTGCTGGTCGAAGCCGCCCGCGCCGACTCGGCGGAGGTGTGAGCATGCCGGAGGCCAGCTCGCCGCCGCAGTTCGACGCCACCCCGAACCGCTACGTGCTGCCCGCGGACACCACGCTGTACCGGGTGCACGAACGCAAGCGGCATGCGGCCGAGTTCAAACCCGCGCAGCTGGGCACCGGCTCGTCGGGTGGCCGGTTCGACGGGACCGAGGCGGATCCGTTCGCCAGCTACTACGCCGGGTTGGAGATGCAGACGGCGTTGGCGGAGACGCTGCTGCGCAACCTCGGGTTCGGTGTTGACGGGCAACGGCTGATCCGCCGGGCGCAGATCGCCGGGCGGCGGTTCAGCGCGGTGCGCACCGCCCGGGACCTGAACCTGGTGAGCCTGCTGACGGGCCCGGACCTCGCCGCCGTCGGACAGGATTCCTGGCTGATCAACGCCGAAGGCCCGGACGCCTACCCCAAGACGCAGCGGTGGGCGGCCTGGATCCGGACGCAGGCGGACTGGGCGGACGGGTTGATCTGGCTGTCGAAGCGGGATACCGGGAAATCGGCGCTGGTGCTCTTCGGCGACCGCTGCGGCGAGGCGGGCTTGGACGGCGACGAACCGGAGATGCAGATCGACCTGGACACCGCGATCGGCGAAGCCTGGCTGAACAGGATGCTCCGGCCCTACCGCGCGGCAGTGGCCCCCCAGGTGGAGCAGCGCTAGCGTCTGTTTTACAAGCGGCGCGTGGCCGCTTGCGGTGTGGGACTCGACTCGCACCGCCACGGGTAGGGCGGGCGATTTCGCGCGAAATCGCCGTATCCCATGGGGTGCGGGTGGCGATTTCGCGCGAAATCGTCAGATTCGCCACCGGGGACAGGTCAGTCAGCGTTGGGACCAGGTGCCGCCGTGTTGGAGGAAGGCCCATTCGCGTTCCCAGGCACGCATGGACACCAGGCGGGCGAGGTGTTGGGTTCCGGCGATCAGGCCGATGCAGGCGAGTTCGACCGTCAGCAGCACGAGCAGCGCGGCGAAGATCGCCGACGTGGTGATCGAACTCGCGCTGGGCGGCGGCGGAACTCGGTTGCCCGCCTGGTCCACCCACACCGCCAGGTTGTCGCCCACCCTGCTGCCCGCCGGGACCTGGATGGTCGCGGTGTGCGGCTGCTGCTCCAGCCCGGTGCGCCACTCGACGACCGCGGTCGAGCTGATGGTGTCCTGGGTGTAGGCCTCCGAGAGCGGTGTGTTCACCGCGGGAGTGGTGAGCAGCACCGCATTCACCGGATGGGTGATCGCCGCCGATACCGCTGCTCGCTGCGTGAGGTCGGTGTGCAGTGCCGAGCCGAACAGACCGGATGCCGGGACCGCGATCAACGCCACCATCAACAGCAGCAGCGTGATGCAGGCCGCCAGCCGATCGATCGGCCTGCGCAACGGGTTCCGGTTCACAGCCAGTGCGTTGACCAACCACGCTGCGTGCGCTTTCAGCGCCGCGACCATGCCGACCTCCAGACGGTGCCCAGATTTCCAGGATCGTTCGATGCCGCGACCGACCGCCGTCCGGTTGTGCCCCCGACGGTTGTGCGCGGCAGCTTCCGACCTGATTATCCTCCGCCGCCACCGTATCGTTATCGCAACGTGACCAGTCATACACCATCGGTGTAGTCGATTGTCGTTATTAACACGCCGTATTCGCACGGACCGGAACAACTGGCGCGCGCAGATCGTCGTGCGCGGTTAGCTGCGGCGGATCGAGAGGCCGGTGGCCATCGACGCGATGCCCGATGCGACATCCGCCGCATCGTCGATCTGCTGGTTGTCGTCCGGCACGCCGGGGCAGGCGAGATCGGCGAGCGAGGCGGCCGACCGGGCCCCGAGACCGCGGACGATGATGCGGATCCCCAGCGCGCAGGCCTTCCGCGCCAGGTCACGAGATCGCGCGTGGTCCGCCAACGCGCCGTCGCTGAAGATGCACAGCACGCGGTCGCCCGGATAGTTCGGCAGCACGTCGATGCCCAGCACGAGCGCGTTCGAGAGCCTGGTGCCGCTGCCGTCGGTCCGCGCCGCCCGCAGCGCGGCAACCACCTCGTCGAGCGGGGTCTCCGGCGGCACGTACCGCTGCACCGCACCGGACCAGAGGATCAGCCCGCTCTCGTAGTGCGCGGCCGCCGCCTCGGCGAGGAACCGCTCGCCACCGGCGATGGCCTGCGCCAGGCGTTGTCCCGCCATCGAATAGCTCACATCGATGCACAACAGGACGTGTCCGGCGTACCGCTGCTGCAACTTCGGCAGGTACGCGCCGGGCGGGGACTGCGTCAGGCCGATCCCGTCGAAGTCCCGGCGAATCCACGAACTCATTCGATCCCCCGTTCAGCAGCGCACGGTGAGTCCGGCGATGGTCTCGGCGAGCTGCTCGACCGCCGCGCCGTCGACCACACCGTCCACATAGGCCTCCAGGTCCAGCGCCGCGCCGCTGAGCGGCTCGCGCGCGGTCACCGCGAGCAGGCCGTCCGCGCTGACCCGCAACGTCAGTTCGATCACCGATCCGGCGGGCAGCGGCGGCAGACCGGCGAACTCGCCGTCCAGCACCCGCCGGTTGTGCGCGACCTCGGCCGAGGGCACGTCCCCGGACTGCTCGAACACCTGGATCCGGACCGAGCGCTGCCGGTTCAGGATGGTGGCGAAGCGGGCCGTCGCCGCGGCGGGCAGCGGATCGTTGCGGTGCACGAGGTGCTCGACGAAGCTGCGCAGGCCCTCGTCGCGGCTGTCCTCGACCAGCACGCCGAAGCTGCGCGGCACCACCGCGGCCGTCGTCCGGGCGGTCCCGGTCGACGCGGCGAGCCGGTGCGCGCGCACGGCGGCGCCGGAGACGACCGCCAGATCGGGGTCGACGATCTTCGGGACGAGGTCGAGATGTGCTTGCAGCGCAGCACGAATCGTCGGGACTTTGGTGGCGCCGCCGACCAGCAGCACTTCGTCGATGCGGGGCACGCCCTTCGCCGCGGTGGCGGCCAGCACCCGGTCGACGATCCGCAGGCTGCGGTCCACCAGGTCGGCGCCGAGTTCGTCCAGCGTCGCCCGGTCGACGTCGAAGCTCGCCACGTCGGCGCCGCAGCGCAGCGTCACCTTTCGGCCGGTGACCGTGCTCAGCTGGCGTTTGAGCTGCTCGGTGACGTCCTGGAGCTGTTGGCGGAACGCCTCGTCGTCCGGATCGGCGGCGGGGTGCTCGCGGGCGAACGCCGCCGCCAGGTGTTCGGCGATGCGCTCGTTCCAGTCGGCTCCGCCCAGTCGGCTGTCACCGTCGGTGGCCACCACCTGCACCCCGTCGGCCGCCATCCGCAGCACGGTCGTGTCGAAGGTGCCGCCACCGAGGTCGTAGACGAGCGCCGCGCGGGAGGTGGTCTGGGGCGCCGCCCCGGAGGTGGCCTGAGCCGCGTAGTGCAGGGCGGCGGCGACCGGTTCGCTGAGCACCTCCAGCACGTCGATCCCGGCCAGCCGCGCGGCTTGCAGCGTGGCTTCGCGTTCCCGGATCCCGAAGTAGGCCGGGACGGTGATCACCGCGCGGACCCTCCGATGTGGACCGCACCGGGCGGTGGCGTCGTCGACGAGGCTGCGCAGGATCAGCGCCGACACCGACTCCGGGGTGTGCCGCACGCCGTGGAACAGCATCTCGAACTCGGTGCCCATCTGGCGTTTGACCAGCGCGACGGTGTTGTCCGGATCCAGGCTGTCCCGGGCCGCCGCGCCGACCACGGCGGTGTCGGCGGACGCGAAGTGCACCACCGACGGCGTGGTCAGCTCGCCGAGCCGGTTGCGGACCACCTCCACAGCGCTGTCGTCCACAGCGCTGCCGTCTACAGTGGAATCGTCCACAGTGGCCACTGCGGAGTAGGTGGTGCCGAGGTCGATGCCGAGCACCAGATCGTCACCCATCGCCCAGCACCCCGATCAGGATGTCCGTGCAGCTCGTCGCGAACACCAGGATGCTGGCCAGCATGGCGAGCGCGAAGAACGCCAGCAGCAGCCAGCGGGACACCCGGTAGTTGGCGGGCGGACGAATGCTCATACTCGCTCCGTGGTCTGCTTCTCGTCGCGTCCCAACGCGAATCCGCCGCGGCCCAGCAGCCACCGGAACGGCGCGGCCGGGGTGAGGCGTTGGCCGGGCCGGATTCCGGTGACCGACGAGACCACGAAGTAGCGCACCTCGCCGAAGTCCCGCTCGGCGCCCCGCACGAGGTTGTCCAGGCCCGCGGTTTCCAGCCAGTCGCGCACCGCCCCGGCGCACAGGTCGGCCGCCCACGGCAGATCGGTCAGCAGGTCCGCCTTGACCACCGTGATCGCCAGGGCCCGCCGGTTGGTCTGCACGCCGTAGTCGCGCAGCCGCCGCGCCGTCACCTGGTAGACCTGATCGGGATCGCCGCTGGCCGGATGTGCTTGTGCGAGGAGGGATTCCAGCGACCCGCCGAGCTGGTCGCGCACCCAGCCGATGGCGAACGGGTCGACCACGAACACCAATCCGCCCGCGTGGTCGAGGAATTCCAGCTCGCTGTTGTCGTCCCGATCCGAGTAGTACTCGCCTGCCGCGTCGAAGAGGTGCACCAGCGCCTGACCCCGGGCCTTCGCCGAACCACCGCGGGTGAACCGGGCCGTGATCGCCGGGGGCGGCTGCCCGGCCGGGGTCTTCGCGGTGTCACCGCCGCTGGTGATCAGCTGCTCGCCGTGCGCGAACGCCTGCCTGCTGGCGTCGTCGACGAAGTCCAGCACGACCCCTTCGGCGGCTGCCCGGTCCCGCAACGCGACCAGACCCGCGTGCACGAGCCGGGTCTTGCCCGCCGACACGGGGCCGAACACCGGCACCCGGATGTCGGTCACCGCGCCCGAGTCGCCGCGCAGCGGCAGGTCGCACCGCTGGCACAGCGCCTCCAGCCGCCGCGACGCCCGCAGCACGGTCGTCGGCAACTTCGCCCCGCACCCGCAGATCCGCGACATCGCACCCAGCACACCGGGCCGGATGTCGTGGTGCACCACCTGGCACCCGCTGCACCGGTAGGCCGGGACGGCCATCACGTGGTAGCAGACCGGGCAGCTCCCGCTGGCCTTCCGCAGCCGCCGCACCACGTGGTCGTACCCGCGCAGGCACCCGACCAACACGCCCCAGCCGAGCCAGCCGAGGCCCAGCGCGATCGCGCCGAGGACCACCACCTGCACGGCGCCCAACATCGCGCCCAGCGAGACACCGGACCAAACCAGCACGGTCAGGCCGATGCTCACCCAGCGGAACCTGCTGGCGTAGCCGTAGTTGAGGCCCCACCGCCAGCCGCGCACGATGAAGCCCAAGCCGGTGCGCCAGGCCCCGAGCAGGTCGCGGCGCCACTGGGCGGCGAGGTAGCTCGGCCAGGCCCAGTCGCGCGCGAACGGGCCGCGCTGCTCGCGCAGGCCCGCCGTGCCGCCCGCCACGTCGTTGGGCGTCACCAGCACCGCCGCCGGGGACCCGCGACCGGCCAGCACCAGGCACGCCGCCACGAACGCCCAGCCGCTGCCGAACATCATGAGGAACGGGAACAACCAGGCGACGATGGTGATCACCACGATGGCCAACCAGATGCCGAAGCACAGCAGCAGGGCGCCCGCGACGAGGTAGGGCATCACTTCTCCCGTCTGCCGAACAACCGCCGCGCGACTTCTCGGGCGCGGGTCGGTTTCGGCTTCTGCTGGGAGTACTCCTTCAACCACTCGTGCCAGGCGGCGGCGTAGTCGGCGTCGACGCCGCGCAGCAGCTTGCTGATCCGCCGGAAGTCGGACTGGTCGTGCTTGCCCGCCCAGCGTTCCAACGCCTTGTCGAAGGCCGTGCGCACCTGCTCCGAGGCGGTGTCCTGCCAGCCCGTCAGGAACGCCAGCACCACCGCCTGGTCCTGTCGTTCGGGCGGGGCCTGCTCGTCGTTCCACACCGCGGGCAGCTCGTGCACCAGCATCTGCTGCAACTGGTTCCCGCCCTGCACGGCCGCGGCCAGCGCGGTTTGCGGGGCGGTGCGCAGCAGCACCGCGATGATCTCGTCGGCGCGGGCGGTGAACACCGATTCGGAGACGTCTTTCAACACCTCGGCACCGGCTTCGGCTCCCCTGCGGGTGAAACCGCCCAGCCAGGACCGCAGTCGGCCGTCGTCCTCCCACAGCTTGTGCAGGTTCTTCCGGTCGCCGATGTGGTGCCCCAACACCCGCAGCACGTCCAGGTATCGCGCGGACACCTTGGACTTCTCCAGCGCGGTGAAGGCGCGCTGCGCCAACGATTCCGACAGCGCGGTGGACGGCAGCACCGTGACGAAATCCGTCAGCTCCGGCATGGTGGGCGCGGCGGTCCGGAACAGCGCCTCCCACACGGCTTCGCCGACCCCGGGCTGGTCGGGTGCGCGCAGGTGTTCGCGGAACGCGGCGATGGTCCGCTGCCGGACTGCCGGGTCACCGGCGGCCACCGCCGCGGCGGCGACCGCCGCGTCCAGCGGCATGAAGGGATCGCTGATCGTCGAGCTGAGCAGCCGCCACCAGCGGGCGTTGATCGCATCCACGACCTCGGCCGCGTGCGGTCCGGCCAACCGGCGGGCCAGCACGTCGCGCAGCAGGTCGAGCATTTCCGGACCGCACGTCCAGCGCGCCGGATCGGCCCCGGCGTGCGGGTGTTGCGCCCACCATTCGACGAACCGCCCCGCTGCCTCGGCGAATCGGCCCACCCTCGGCTGCACGCCGAACCTGGTCGCGGTGCGCAGCAGCAGATCCATCCGTTCGGGGGCGACGGCACCGGCCGCCGCCTCGACCACGATGCAGGCTTCCTCTGCTTCGTCCGGGCTCCACTGCCGTGGCGGCAGCGGGGCGCGCGCATCGGCCGGGGTGCCGCGCACGATCTCGTCGATCTCCGCGCGCAGCAACGTGATCCGGATCCGACCGGCTTGCTCGGTGTCCGCCTCGGCTAGTTTCGCCAGCACCGGCAGGCCGGGAGAGCTGGCCAGCACCGCCGCCAGCACCGGTTCGACCACGTCCGTGGTGGACACCGGGGGCGGGGCGGCGAGCCATTCGGCCAGCGCCATCGCATGATCCGGCCCGGTCACGGCCTCGTCGAGCATCAGCACCCCGGCGGCCAGCCGATCCGCCCGCACCGGGCGCCGCGCATCCCGATTCCGGGCGAACTGGTGCACCAGCTCGATCGCGTCGACCACGTCGTAGGGGTCGGCGCTGAGGAAGCGCGGGACCCAGTGCCGTGCCGCGTCGGTCGGCTCGACCTCCCGGTGCTTGCCGCTGACCAGGTTGAACACCACGGAGTCGGGGTTGCGGTCCGGGTCGGCCAGCGACCCGGCCCAGTCCGGATGCACCGCCAGCACCTCGTGGCGGCTGTACTGCGGATTGGTGGCGAACACCCGGAAACCCACCCGGAGTGCCCGTTCCTGCGGCAGCAACAGCGTCGCGGCCGCGATCCAGCGCACCGCGATCGCCGCGTCCTCGCTGACGAACACCACGCGCGGCGCGGCCTCGTCGTGCACCCGGTCGACCGCGGAATGCACCGCGAGCAGCCAGGATTCGCCATCCGGCTGGCCGAGCACCCATTCCCGCACGGCCGCGACGCCGAACGGGCCCGCTTCCGGCTCGGCCGACACCGCCGCGCACTCGGTGCTCGCCGCGGGCTGCTCGACCCACCACGGCGCATCCCACAGCTGCGCGGGCCGGATCGGGCCGTACAACTGCGGATCGGTGGTGACCAGCGCGTGGGTGAACTGGTTGCCCTCCCGGACCCCACCGGCCTCCGCCCCGAGGTAGATCCCGCGCGCCGTCGCAAAAACCCCGTCGTGCACGTGGACCAGCGACGGCGGGTACTGCGAAACCGGGCGCTTCTCGCGCATCCAGTCCACCGGGGCCTCGTAGAGCGCCGAGCGCTGCACCGCGCTCATCATCTCGTCCGTGGTGCCCGGCGAGACCGCCTGGAACTGGAACCCCGCGCCACCCCGCAACCCCTGCCCCGGACGGCAATCGGTGTAGTACAGGGAATGGAACTCCCGCGCGCTCATACCCGGCTCCGTTCGATGATCCTGAAGTGGCTGAGCAGCCACAGCAGTGGTTCGTCAACGCGGAACGGCCGCACCCCGGCCGGATCGATCTGCTTGCGCCCGTAGTCCGGCTCCGCCCCGAGCGAGGACACCGCGAAGTAGCGGAACGTCTGGTAGTGCGCGCGCAGGTGCCCGTCGATGTCGTCGGCGCCGAGTTCGGCCAGCAGCGCTCGCAGGTGTTCGTCGGTGTCCTGCCCGCTGGCCTCGTCGTACTGCGGGCCGGTGGGCGGTGGGCGCAGCAGCGGGTGGTTGTCGCCGAGCATCGCGAAGAACGCGTCGATCTTGGAGAACACCACGGCGATCGGGATGGCGACCTTCTTGCGGTCGCTGAGCCCGACGCTGGCGCGCAGCAGTTCGGTGACCCGGGTGAGCACGTTGATCGGCGGTTCGGTGTCGCGGCGGCTGGCGTCCGGCACCGCGACCCGGTCCGCCGCGCCGGGCAGCTGGAACGGGTCGAGCAGCACGATCAACCCGTCGGCCGCGGTCAGGTAGGCCTGGCTGTTGACGAACTCCTGGGTCGTCATGTCCTCACCGGCGGCGTCGTAGAACGACAGGGTGGTGGTGTTGTGCACCTCCCGGCCGAGCTGGATGCGCGGCTGGCGCCACTGCATGACCAGCGGAATCCGGATGCCGTCCGCGGAGCTCGCGGTGGACTCGAACAGCGCTCGGTCGCCGAACAGCGCCTGCTCGTAGCGCTCCAGCCACTGCGCGGTGCCGACCCCGGCCTGCTCCCCGGCGAAGGAGATGTCGGCGTCGAAGCGGCGCCGGATGTTGTGCCGCAGCTCGTGCACCAGCACCGTGGTGTAAACGGTTTTCCCGGCGTTCTTGCCGCCCACCACGCCGATCAGCGGGCTGTGGCTGTCCGCGAAGTTGGCCGGCAGCGGGGTGTGGCAGACCGGGCAGGCGCGGATGCCGCTGACCGTGCCGCAGTCCGGGCAGGGTGCCTTGCGCGGGGTGCGGCCCAGCCGCGAGGACGGCGGCGCGAACGTCGGCCAGGAGGCGGTGGCGAACCCGGTGAGCCGCTGCCGCTCCGGATCGACGGCCTTGCGGCACCTGTCCCGGCCGGGCGCGGGCCGACCGGTGCACTGGAACCGCAGGCCGCTGGTGGGGAACCGGTGGTAGCAGTACGGGCAAGCGACCTTGGGCATCAGGACACCTTCAGCTGCGAGATCGGTGGGTCGATCAACTGGACACCGGTGGTCTGCACGAAACATCGCAGCCAGAACGGTTTTCGCCGGGGCAGCTCGACGGTGAGCTCCAGCGGCCCGCCCAGTTCGTGGACATCGCGGTGCACGATCTGCCCGTCGCCGGGTTCGAGCGGCATGACGCGGCCGGGCGCGACGACCACCAGCACCGTGCAGTCCGGCACCGGCTGGTCGGCGGTGAGCACGATGCGCGCGGTGCTCGCGCCGAACAGCCGGTTCTGCCGTTCGACCTGGTAGCTGACCTGCGGCAGCGCACCGGGGACTTCCAGCTCGCCCGGCAGGGACCGGCTTTCGCCGCCGTCGGCGGTCGCGATCGCCGCCACCTGCACGCGCACCGCGCCCGGCCCGACGTCGAGCCGACAGCCGCCGTCGGCCTGGTACTGCTGGCGGGTCAGCCGCAGCCGCCCGGTTTCCGCACCTGCCGACGGGTTCGTCCAGGACACCTCGGCCATCCGGACCTCATCGGGCCACACCCAGGACAGCACCAGCTCGCCGCCGAAGCGCCGCCCGTCGAGCGAGGTGACCGGCGGCAGCGTCGCCACGACCCGCGAGGTGTGCCGCACCGGCACGGCTTCGGCCGCGACCTCGGTGCCGTCCGGGCGGCGGTAGCGCGCGGTCAGCAGATAGGTGCAGTCGCCGTCGACGTCCACCGCGGAGTCCCGGAACGAGGTGCCACCGGTGGTCGGCACGGCGACTTCGGTGGATTCGCCGTCGCGGCGCCGCAGGACGTCCACCCCGACGGCGTCCCGGTGGATCTCCCAGCTCCCCTCGATCGCGCCGCCGCGCACCGCCAGCCGCACGCCGTGCACCGGCGGCAGCACCTCGGTCGTCGCACCGACCGGCCGCGACCAGGCACCGCCCGCCCCGGCGGCGAAAACCGCGTACCCGACGGCGCTTCCGGCAGCCGCGCCGCTGTCCAGCACCGCCGTGTCCCCGCCTTCGGCGACCACATCGCCGTCGTCGGCGTCGGCGGGCGTCCGCCCGGGTCGGCGCACCACCCGGTACCGGGTGCCGTCGCCGTGGTCGGGCTGCGCCCGCCACGACACCCGCACGCCGAGGCCTGCCGGCTGCGCCGTCACGGCGTCGACCGGGCTGAGCGGGATCCGCCGCAGCTCCGCCGCTATCGCCTCGTCGTCGACGGCCAGCCGGGCGGCTTCGCCCAGCTGCCGCCGGGCTTCGCCGTCGGCCCCGCCGCGCAGCGCGCGGTGCGCGGCCTCGCGCAGTTCGCGCACCCGCGCCGCATGCCGGTCAACGGCCGCTTTCCCGGCTGCCGCTTCCTCGGCGTCGGTGATCGCGGCCAGGGCCTGTTGGGCCGCGATCAGTTCCCCCGCGGCAAGCAGTTCGGTGACCTTCGGCAGGCCGGTGACCGCCGGGGCGGTGGCACCGGCTTCGCTGAGCACGCTCACCACGGCCAGCCGGGCTTCGGCCGCGTCCAGCCCGGTTCGGCCGAGCACCCGCAGCAGCGCGCTGGCCGGTGCCCCGTTCTCGCGGAGTCGGCGGA
>NZ_JBQQBO010000033.1:0-80765 GCF_052246905.1 Saccharopolyspora antiqui | reverse complement strand
TCGGGTGAGGTGGGCGATTTCGCGCGAAATCGCCGTCTCCCACGCGGGGCGGGTGGCGATTTCGCGCGAAATCGCCAGGTCTGCCACCCGCACCGCGAAGCAGGACGAGTTCGAAGACAGGCCCTCACCGCCCGTCCAGCGCCCACGGACCCAGCGGCGTCGCGGAGACCCAGCGGCCGGTGGCGTCCAGCACCCGTCCGTACAGCTTCACCTGGCGCAGGACGATCTGCCGGTCGACGATCGTGGCGTGCGGAAACTGCGTCCGCAGCCGGGTGACCAGGCCGTGCAGGTCGGCCACCTGGTGCAACCCCACCGTGAGCAGCAGATTGTTGGGCCCGGCGATCGCCGCGCAGGTCCGGGTCTCCGGCCACCGCAGCAGCTGTTCACCGGTCCGTTCCAGGTAGTCGTCGGGCATCTCCAGCCACAGCACGGCCGAGGCGTGCCAGCCAGCCAGTTGCCGCGCCAGATCGCAGCGGAAGGCGATGTCGCCGACCGCGGTGAGCCGGTTGATCCGGCGCTGGACCGTGCGGGCGGTCATTCCGAGTTCCGCTTCCAGGTCGGTGAAACTACGTCGGCCGTCCAGGCTCAGCGCGGTGAACAGGCGGCGGTCGTAGTCGTCCATGGGACGCGCGGTCCCGGGACTCGTCGGGCACTGCCGCAGGCGCTCGACCTGTTCGGCGTTTAGCACCCGCAGCCGCCACCGCATGCTCAGGTCGAAGGCGCGGGTCGCGATGTGGGTTCGCACCCGGGTGATGCCCTTCTGTCGCGGCAACTGGTGGAGCACGTATTCCGAGAGGCTGGTCAGGTTCGGCGCGATCGCGATGGTCCACAGGTCGTAGGAACCCGCGACGTGCTGCACGGTGAACATGTGCGGCTGCCTGGCCAGTTCGCTCGCCACCTCGCTGGCTGCCCCGGTTTCGCAGGTCAGCTCAAGGAACGCCACGCACATGGTGTGCAGTTGCCGCTGCCCGAGCGCGACCGTTGACCACGCCAGCCTGGCGTCCTCCAGGCGCTTCCAGCGGCGGGCGACCGTCACGGGGTCCAGGTCGAGCACGGCTCCGATGTCGGCCCACGACGCGCGCGGGTTGACCTGAAGTGCGTCGATCAGTTCCAAGTCGCCCTCCCGCAGGGCGGCGGAGGCGTTCATGGCACTCCCGGGATGTTCGGTTTCCTGCACGCCGGGATTCCCTTTGTCGGATCCCAGCGGTGCGGGGGTGGACTCGGTTGCTGTCCGATGATTGAGCACGAAACTCACCGGCTGCAAGGAGTCGTGCTAGTGACTGCACCGACAGAGGTCGCCGAGTGCGACCTCCTGTTCAGCGGCGCTCGCGTGTTGGATCCGGAGACCGGACTCGACGCGGTGCGCCACGTCGGCGTGACCGACGGGCGGATCACCTCGGTGTCCGCCGGACCGGTACCGGCGCGGAAGATGCTCGACGTGTCCGGGAGGGTGCTCGCGCCGGGCTTCATCGACCTGCACAGCCACGCGCAGACCGTGTCCTCGTTGCGGATGCAGGCATTGGACGGGGTCACCACGGCGTTGGAGCTGGAGTCCGGCGCGGCACCGGTGCGCGCGGTGTACGACCGTGCGGGCGACGAGGGACGTCCGATCAACTTCGGCTACGCCGCGTCCTGGGCGATGGCCAGGATGCGGGTGTTCGACGGCGTCGAACCCGTTGGCGGTTTCGAGGGCTTCGCCGAGTTCTGCGGTGGACCGCACTGGCGCGACAGGGCCAGCCGGAAGGAACTCGACCTGGTCCTCGCCGAGGTGGAGAACCAACTGCACCAGGGTGCGCTGGGCATCGGTGTGCTCCTCGGCTACGCGCCGCAGACCGGGCGCAACGAGTACTTCCAGTTGGCGCGGCTCGCCGCGAGGTACGACGTGCCCACCTTCACCCACGCGCGGTTCAAGAATCCGGATGATCCGGAAACGGCCTTGGAGGGGATCGCCGAGGTGGTCGCCGCCGCCTCCGGCACGAACGCGCACATGCACCTCTGCCACATCAACAGCACCTCGCTGCGCGCCATCGACGAAGTGGGCGCGGTGGTGGCGGGCGCTCGGGAGCACGGCCTGCGGGTGACCACCGAGGCTTACCCGTACGGGGCCGGGATGACGACCATTGGCGTGCCCTTCCTGCACCCGGACAACCTGCCCCGGTTGGGCATCGAGCCGAGCAACCTGGTTCTGCTGTGCACCGGTGAGCGCCCGAAGGACGCCGCGAGGCTGCTGGAGATCCAGCGAACCGACCCCGGTGCCATGGTCGCGATCCACTACCTCGACGAGAACGACCCGGACGACTGGTCGGTGCTCCAGCGGTCGCTGCTGCTGCCGGACACCGCGATCGCATCGGACGCGATCCCGTTCGCCTCCCCGGACGGCGAGCTCGTCGAAGACGCCTGGCCACTGCCACCCAGGTCCTTCGCACACCCGCGCACCAGCGGAACCTTCTGCCGGTTCCTGGGCACGATGGTGCGCGAACTGGGTCTGCTGTCCCTGCTCGAAGCGGTGCGGCGGTGCACCCTGCAGCCCGCCACGGTTTTGGCGGGCGTGGCACCGCAGATGCGCCGGAAGGGGCGCGTGCAGGTGGGCGCCGACGCCGATCTGGTGGTGTTCGACCTCGCCGCGGTATCCGACCGGGCGACCCATGAAGAGCCCTGGCATCCGTCGACGGGCGTCGACCAGTTGCTCGTCGGCGGCGAATTCGTGATCCGCGGTGGCCAACTCCTGCCGGAGGCCAGGCCCGGCAAGGCCGTGAAGGGACGACTCGGATGACTGAACTCGTGACTTTGGACGACATCCGCGCCGCGAGCGAGCGGATCGCCTCGGCCACGCTGCGCACCCCGTTGCTGCCCTTCGACGCCGCCGATCCCGACCGACCGCTGTGGATCAAACCCGAGTCGCTGCAGCCGACCTCGGCGTTCAAGCTGCGCGGTGCGTACAACAAGATCAGCATCCTGCTGCCGCAAGCACGCGAGCGCGGCGTGGTCGCCCACTCCAGCGGGAACCACGCCAGGGCGGTCGCCTGGATCGCCCGCCGACTCGGTCTGCGCGCGGTGATCGTCATGCCCGACACCACACCGCCGAACAAGGTGGCCGCGGTCGAGCGACTGGGTGCCGAGATCGTGATCGTGCCGCCGCACCAGCGGGACACCCGCGCGTTCGAGCTGGCCGACGAACACGGCTACGTACCGGTGCCCCCGTACGACGACGCGCACATCATCGCCGGTCAGGGCACGGTTGGTCTGGAGATCATGGCCGACCTGCCGGATGCCGATGTGGTGCTGGTGCCGGTCAGCGGCGGCGGGCTGTCCTCCGGGGTGGCCACCGCGATCAAGGCGCTGCGTTCCGAGACGCTGGTCATCGGCGTCGAGCCGGAGCTCGCCTCGGACGCCGCGCAGAGCCTGCGGGAGCAGCGCCGGGTGGTCTGGGAGCCGGAAGCGACCTACCGAACGGTGGCCGACGGACTGCGAACGACCGGCCTGGGCGTGCTGCCCTGGGAGCACATCCGGCGCCACCTGGACGGGATCGTGACGGTCTCGGAAGACGAGATCCTGGACGCCATGCGCCGTCTCGCGCTCGACGCGCGCTTGGTGGCCGAACCCAGTGGTGCGGTGACCTTCGCCGCCTACCGCGCCGCCGCCGACAACGGGTTGCCCACGACCGGCAAGCACGTCGCCATCCTCAGCGGTGGCTCGGCCGACCCCCGGCTGCTGGCCAAGGTGCTGCTCGACGGAAACGAGACCGAACAGATCGACCACGCAGGGAGCAATTCGTGAGCACTGATCCGCAGCACCCGTACAGCCCAGCGGTCGTTGCCGGTGGCCTCGTCTTCGTCTCGGGCTCCCTGCCGCTGTTGGCGGACGGCACCGTGGTCGCCGACGGCCGGGCGGCGCTGGATGCGGCGATCGAGACCATGAAGCAGCGGATGGCCACGGTCGGTGCCGACCTCGCTGACGTGGTCAAGGTGACCTACTACGTCACCGACATCGCGCTGCGCGAGGTGGCCAACCAGCAGTTCCTGGACCTCTGGCAGGATCCCCGGCCAGCCCGCACGGTGATCGGTGTTCACGAACTGCCCTACCGGAGCATCGTCGAGATCGATGCGGTGGCCAGGGCGCGCTAGAGCCGCGTCGGAGACGGGGAGCGGACTCGACCGCTCCCCGTTCCGCGTTCGGGACGATGTCGCCTGTCGCCTCCGCGAAAACGATTGGCTCGCCACCAGCGGCGCGCCCACCGGCTTTCGCCTGTGGGCGCAGGCATTGGTGCGCGCGGCTAGGCGTTGGCTCGGCAGCGGTTCCTCCTCGAACTGGAGCGGCCGACGGCCGAGGACCGCGGTCAGCTGTGGTGAGAACGAGGATCGCCCATCGGGTCAGCTGGTCGAGCCGAGTAATGCGGCCAGCACGACCGCACACCGTGCAGCGGCGTTGCAGCCCAGTGGGTTTCGGGGAGCATTCGAACCTTCGACCACAGGTCGAGCGTGGCGCCCCGCTCGGATGCACCGCACGCTGAAGAGTGACCGTTTTCTTGTCGGTGGCGGGACCGCAGGAGTCGCCGTCGTGCCGCCGGTCGACTGAGGCCGACGCTCGATCACGGCGCCACCAGGGATCGTTCAGCCAGCGCGCGAGCGCGAAACGGCACGGTAGCGTCCACATAGGATCGGCCGGATGTCGGGCGCCAAGCCGGGTGTTCCGACGGGACCATCGGGACCGCCGGATAGCCGGGCAGCGTGACGCAGTCCGCAGCTAGGTTCGTGCGAGTGGCCACCGCCCACCACAGGTCCTCCGCGCACCGGACATCCACGTCGTCGTCGGCGAACACGATCAGCTTCACGAAGGGGTGCTGCGCGAAGATCAGCGGAGCCAGCAGAGCTGGCACCTCATCGTGCACCGCCGAAGTCTTGCGCAGTGCGACGGCCAGCACGACCATCCCACCGCCCCACGCACCGAAGTGGAGGGCGCGCACCACCTCCCACGGCTCGCCCCGCGCGGACAGGGCGACCGACAACGCGCCACCGAGCCCGAGGATGACCGACTGCTCCCGGCCCGGTCCGATCACTGCCTGGTAGTGGGCTCCCGGTAGCAGGCTCATCCCGCTCACGGTGAGCACCGGCAGGTCGGGGCGTCCCGCTCCGTCGTAGCCGAGGAACTCGGGCATGCTGCCGCGCACTTCCCCGCCGAGCGCCTCGTCCGCGGTGTGCGGGCCGAGCGTGCCCTCCAAGACGATCTCGGCGTCGGCGAGCACTTCGACCGGCTGCGTCTCGGCGGATGCCACCCGAAGCGGCGCGCCCGCCAGCGCCCCCGCCAAGTCCAGTTTGGACACACCTGGCGGCAGGAACCTGCCGTTCACCGCGGAAGCGACCACGGCCGCCGGGGGCGCACCGATGTTCACCGACACGGCCAACTCCCGACCGCGCCGCAACGCCCTGGCGTGCAACTCGGCCAAGCCGCGGCCCGGGACCATCCACACCGTCAGCCGATTGTGGTCGAGCACGAGCATCCGGTGCACCGAAAGCGCGCAGCCGTCCTCGTCCCGCGCGTGCACGACGCCGAGCGTCAGGTACGGCCCGGCGTCGCGATCGGTGACCCGGAAGACGGGCAGCGCACGCAGATCCACCTCCCGGCTCCGGGCGGCCCGGGAACCGCGCACCGGGGGCCGGGACCGGCCGACCAGCTCCGCGGCGGCCATCCGATCCATCCGCGGCGGATAACCGGGCAACCAGCCCCGCACCCGGTCCTCGTCGCCGTAGACGCCGAGCAGCACGCGGGCGGTCGCTTCGCCCTCGACGGTGTACTCGACGACTTCCTCGGATCGGGCGCGCGAGTTCGCGGGTACGCCAGCGAATTCACGCGCGAAGTCGGGTCCGATGCTCGCCAGCGGCCGAGTGCGGCGCGCGATCGGCAGGCCCCGCAACACATCCCGCAACGACGCCGCGATCACGCCCGCTCACCCACCCGGTCGCGGATCAGCGATCCGTCGACCACGCGGCCGGACTCGTCCAGCAGCCGCCCGTGCGCGGCGCGCAGTCCGGCCAGCAGGCGGTCGTGCGGAAGATCGTCGAATTCGCCGTGCATGTGCAGGAACTCCATGTGCCGTCGGCCGTCCGTGTCGTACGGCTGGTGCAGGCTGTCGGTGCGGCCGTCGAATTCCAGCTCGGCGATCCGGTACAACCGGCAGAGGCTGCGGTTGAACACCGGTGTCGCCTTCATCCAACGCCCGTTGAGCCGGACCGAGGCGAAGCAGTGGTACCGGAAGACGTCACCACCCATCAGCTCGCGCAACCGGTCGGAGGTGAGGTGGTTGCGCACGTCGGCGAACGCAAGCCGGGCCGGGATGCCGATCGAGCGCAGCGCGGCCACGAACAGGACCGACTTGTGCACGCACATGCCCGTCCGGGTGCGCGCGACCGAACTCGCCCGCACGCCATCCGCCGAGAGGTCGGCACCGTAGATCTCGTAGCGCACGCCGTCGCGCACGGCGTAGTAGAGGTCCACCGCTTGCTCGGTGATCGTGGCCTCGGCGCGGACCGACCGGGCCACGAAGCCCCGCACCTCGGCAGCATCGAAGTCGAGGAAGCGGGTGGCCCCCAGCGCTCCTCCCCCAACCGTGATCGTCGCCATCCGCACATCTCCCTCCGCCCGAGCGGCCCGTCTTGTTCATCGTCGGGCCGATACCTCGTGGGCCTCTCGAATCGCAGTCGGTCCCATTTCCCGGAATTGCACCGGGCACTTTTCCAGGCCGCAGCGGCGCGCCGATCAGCCTGTGCCGCAGTGCGAAGCCGACATTGATCTCCTGCTCAAGCTCGCCCCACCGCGTCGACTTCGACGATCACCTCGGCCAGGTGCCAGGTCCCGTCGGTGGCCAACGGCGCCTGCCAAGGCCGTATCGTTCCGGCAGGTCACGCCACCGCGCCCCGGTCCGCAACTTCCAGAAGATCCCATTGATCGGCTGCCGGTGATGCCGCCACCGTCCCGGCTACAAACTCGATCCGAGTCCGCCAACTCACCCCGACCAACCACAACCCGAGATAAAATCGGAACCCGAACCGGATCACTCACAGGACAGGCCCTGGACCGGTTGTGCACATTTAAGCACAACGAATAGGCAAATCTATCCGCGCGCGGGTAAGCAGTAGCGTGATCACCACGAATTTCTCCAGCCGTGCGACGCCCCGCGCAACAATCCCCACAGGGGGACGAATGCCACTTCTGCTCACGTCCCGAGAACTGCAACTGCTCGGTGACGACCCGACGTTCGCGGAACGAGGTTTCCAACTCGCTCAGGACCTGCTCACCAATCCCGCTGAGCATCGTCCCGACGAGCTCGCGGTGCGCCGCGGCGAAGCCGCCGACGGCGAGCACGTGTCATTGCTGGCGCAGGACGACGGCACCCCGCTGGCAGTGCTGCCGCAGGAGCCGCTCGACGCGTGGCTGACCGCGCTGGCCGCCGGACTGGTGGCCCGCTACTTCGCACCGCCCGAAGCCGAAGTGCTCAGCGTGATCGGCAGCGGACCGGCGGTCTGGGCTTATCTGCGCGCCGTCACGCGAGCACTACCGTCGATCCGCACCGCACTGCTGTGGTCGCCCGACTCGCGTCCCGCACTCGCGTGCACCGCACTGCCCATCTCGCGCCGAACCGATGTCCCGGTGCACGTCACTCGAACCCGGCACGCCGCCGAACGCCGCGCCGACGTCCTGGTGAACGCCCGCGCTGGCAACGCGCACGGCTCGTCGCTTCGACCGGAAGCGCTGCTGCTCAGCGAACATTCCGGGGACCGGACGCGCACACCGGTCAGCTGGCGGCATGCGTTGCGCGCTGTGCTCACCGACCAGGTGGTGCCGCGCCCGGGTTTGGAAATCCTGCTGGACGGGCGGCGCAGCCCGTCTTGGCAGCAGATGCTCGACGGCTGGGTGCTGCGCCGCGCGTGGCAGCTGAACATGGGACGGCCCGTCGTCGTGGACTGATGGCCGTCGACGGTGGCTCGGCGAATCGCCGTCTCCCGGAGCGATCGCCGAACCACCGCTGCCGCACGCCGCTGGCCGATCAACCGGCCACGGCGGCGGTGACGAACCGGACCGGGACCTCGATGGTCAGCGGTCCGGAACCATCCCGGAGCGCGTCCAGCGCCGCGATCAGCCGCGCCCGCAGTCGGGCGGCGTCCCGCTCGGGCAGGTGCTGCCACAGCAGGCGCATCCCCTGCGTGTGCGACCAATCCACCCAAGCGGTGCCCGACTCGGCGACCATGTCGACCGACTCGTCGCGCACCAGGACATCGGTGAAACCGGCGCCGCGCATCGTATCGGCGAGCCGACACCCGTCGGCCAGCCAGCTGTTGAACCTGCGGCTGAGCGCCTCCGGCTGCCACTCCGGTGGCAGCGAGTTCAGCATCGACTTCGGGATCAGCTCGGTGAACATCGGTGGTAGGAAAGGAAAGGTGTCGTCGGTGAACACCGGGCTGGTGAACCCGATCCGGCCACCCGGCGCCAGCAGCGCGGCGTACCGGGGCAACGCCGCGGGGGCGTCCGGGAGGAAGATCAAGCTGTAGCTGCCCACCACCACGTCGAACCCGCGGATCGGCAGATCGGGGTTCTCCCCGTCCATCACCCGAACCTCGACGGTGCCGAGATCCTGTTCGGCCGCGATCGCCCGAGCCTGCTCCACCATGCCCTCGGCGATGTCGATGCCGAGCACGCGGCCGCTCGGTCCGACGCGCTGCGCTGCCGGGAAGAGGCAGGCCCCGAGGCCGCATCCGACGTCGAGCACCCGGTCACCGGGGCGCGGCCCGACGCGCTCGACGAGCCGAGCCCCCATCGGGGTGAAGAATTCGACGCCCATTCGGTCGTAGGAGGCGGCTGCGCGGTCGAAGGCACGCGCCACGGTCGTCTTGTACGCGGTGGTGTCCACATCGCTCCTGTCCACTCGGATCGTCCGCCGGCCCCAGCCTGTGTCGATTCACTCGGCGCCACCTCGAAAACCGGTCGAGGCGTGCCCCGACCGCTCTTCCACCGGAGCCCGAGACCGGATGCTCAGCCTGGAGTCGACCGATGACCAGGAGGGCGGACATGGCGAACCCGAGTTGCGTGCCGACGAGCGATCCGCGCTACGCCGACCTGGCCGTGCCCGGCGACAACGCCCGGTTCACGCCGCGGCCGGAGATGTTCGTGCTGGCCACGACGACCGAGGAGGTGGTTGCCGCCGTTCAGTCCGCGGTGGATTCGGGGCGCGCCGTGGCCGCCCGCAGCGGCGGGCACTGCTACGAGAACTTCGTGGCCGATCCCCGCGTCGACGTCGTCATCGACCTGGGCCGGATGAACCGCGTCGATTGGGATCCGGTGCGGGGCGCGGTGTCGGTGGAGCCGGGGGCACGGTTGCTGGACCTCTACCGCACCCTCTACCTGCGGTGGGGCGTGACGATTCCGGGCGGTGCGAGCGAAACGGTCGCCGTCGGCGGCCATCTGCTCGGTGGTGGCTACGGACCGCTGTCCCGGCGGTTCGGCATCGCATCCGACCACGTGCACGCCGTCGAGGTCGTGGTGGTCGACGCCGACGGCCGCGCACGTGCGGTGGTGACGACCGCCGATCCGCGGGATCCGCACCACGAGTTGTGGTGGGGGCTGACCGGTGCGGGCGGCGGCAACTTCGGCATCGTGACCCGGTTCTGGCTCCGCTCCCGCGGCGCACCGGGCGACGAGCCGTCCGAGGCACTGCCCCGACCTCCGGCGAACGTACTGGCCACCAGCCGGATGTTCCCGCGCGAAGGCATGACACCGGCGGCGTTCCGGACCCTCGTCGGCGGGTACAGCCGCTGGCACGAGCACAACAGCGGCCTGGACTCGCCCTACGCCGGGCTCTACGCCGGGTTGGTGCTGATAGCTGGACAAGCCGAGAACGACCCGGGACTGAGCGCGATCCTCTTCCTGCACCTCGACGGCGAGACACCCGACGCCGAGCGGCTGCTCGACGGCTGCCTGGCCGAGATGACGGCGGGAGTCGACGCCCCGGCCTTCGACACTCCAGTGACCAGGGAACCCTGGCTGGCGTCGATGACCGGTCTGGCCCGAGCCCAGGACGGCAGCGGCGGTCGGCAAAAGATCAAATCCGCGCACCTGCGCCGGTCCTACACCGACGATCAGATCGACGCGCTCCACGAACACCTCAACGGGCCGGACCACCCGTTCGAAAGCGCATCGGTGTCGCTGCAATCCAGCGGCTGCGCGACGAACGCCCTGCTGCCGGGCGAAACCGCGGTGTCCCAACGAGATTCGGTGCTGCGGGCGCTGTACTTGGTGACCTGGCGCGAGGAATCCGCCGACGAGGCGTGCCTGAACTGGATGCGCCGGATGTATCGCGACGTGTACGCCGAGACCGGTGGCGTGCCGGTGCCCGACGAGAACAGCGAAGGCTGCTACCTCAACTTCCCCGACGTCGACATGGCCGATCCCCGGTGGAACACCTCCGGGGTCGCCTGGCAAGACCTCTACTTCAAGGACAACCACGCCCGGCTCCAGGCAGTCGCGAAGAACTGGGACCCGCTCGGGGTGTTCCGCCACGACTTCTCCATCCGCTGATCAGATTGGAGCAGACAACAGCATGTCGACCGCTGAAATCGCCTCCCCGGTGCACGACCCGAACCATCCGCTGCGCGAGAAGTTGCAGTCCCTCGTGGACGAGCTGATCCCGCTGGGCGCGGCTGGCGCCCAGTTCCGCGTCTCCGTCGGGGACGCCGACTTCGTAGTTCGCTCCGGTTCCGCCGAGCTCGGCGGTGCGGACCCGGTACCCACCGACGGCCGGTTCCGCATCGCCTGCATCACCAAGATGTTCGTCTCGATCGTCGTGCTGCAACTCGCCGCGGAGGGCCGGGTCGACCTCGACCGGCCCATCGCGACGTACCTGCCCGACCTGCTGCCCGACGGCGACCGGATCACCGTGCGCAACATGCTGCAGCACACCAGCGGGCTCTACAACCACGCCGACGCCTTCCAACGGCCCGGCGTCCGGTTCGAGCGCGACCGCTACAACCACTACGAAGCGGCCGACCTGGTGGCCGTCGCGGCGGCGAAACCGCTCAACTTCGAGCCGGGCACCCGGTTCGAGTACTCCAACACCAACTACATCGCGCTCGGCCTGCTGATCCGGGAGATCGCGGGGCGCGGCTACGCCGACGAGATCCGGGATCGCATCCTGGTACCGCTCGGCCTGCACGACACATCACTGCCCGGCGATGATCCGGCGATCCCCGATCCGCACGCCCGCGGCTACATGCAGATCAAGGACAAATCGGTGGACGTCTCCGAGATGAACCCTTCGGAGGCCTGCTCAGCGGGCGAGATGATCTCCACCACGGCGGACCTGGACGCCTTCCTGGTGGCGTTGATGACCGGCAAGCTGCTCGGGCCGGACCAGTTCACGGAGATGAAGACGACCGTGCCGCCGGAGTGGGTGCCGTTGCCGATGTCGAACGGTTACGGCCTGGGGTTCATGCCGCTGGAGACGGACTGCGGGTTGAGCCTCTGGGGGCACGGCGGCGGCATTCCGGGCTACGCGACCTTCGTGGGCGCCACCTTGGACGGGAAGCGCCGACTGATCGCTTCGATCACGCTCAACATCGATCCGGACGACTTCAGCGGCGCCTTCGAGAACGGCGTGGTGGCCGCCCTGAACGCGGCCGCCGACTGCCTCAAGGAGGGCTGATCGTGGGCGTCCTCTACCAGACCTCGGCGACGGCCGTCGGTGACGGCCGCGAAGGCAGCGTGCGGTCGGCCGACGGCGTCCTCGACGTCAAGCTGGCCGCGCCGACCGCACTGGGCGGTGGTGGCGGCGCCGCGACCAATCCCGAGCAGTTGTTCGCCGCGGGCTACGCCGCGTGCTTCCACAGCGCGATCCGCTGGATCGCCCAGCAGCGCGAAATAGCGGTGGACGATTCCGCGGTGACCGCAGAGGTGGGCCTGACCGCCGCCAGTGACGGTCTGGCGCTCACCGCCGCATTGCGGGTGCGGCTGCCGGGCGTGCCGACCGGCACCGCCCGCGACCTGGTCGAGCAGGCCCACCGGACCTGCCCGTACTCCGCTGCGATCCGAGGCAACGTCGACGTCGCCCTGCACGTCGAGTAACGCCGAAAGCACCGCCCCGCTCAGCAAATCCGAGCGGGGCGGTGCGCTGCGCGTGAAAACCCGCGGTGGAAGGCGGGAACGACGCTTCAGATCACCGGTGCGTGCTGCTCGACCAGCACCTCGATGCCGTCGAGCAAGCGGGCCAGTCCGAACCGCAGCGCGTGCTCCGGGTCGTAGGCCGCGTCGTGCTCGGCGCCAGCGGCCGAACCGACGCGGCCAGCCGTCGGGTAGTCACCTGTGTTCGCGAACGTCGCCAGCCAAGGCGCCTGCGCCTGCCACCACTGGCTGTCGGTCATCTCGCTACCCCGCTCCAGGTCCGCGATCTCCGCAGCGGCCCGGGCCGTGTTCTTGACGTGCCCGAGCACCAGGGTCAGCACCGAGTCCATCTCGACGTCGCCGAGGCCGCTGCCGACGAGCGCGCTGAGTTCCCGCTCGTACTTGGCCATCAGGTTCGGGCCGAGAACGGGCCTGCTGGTTTCGACCCTGGCGAGCCACGGATGCCTGCGGTAGAGCTCCCAGTTCTGGTAGGCCACGAGCTCCAGGCGTTCCCGCCAGGTGTCACCGGGCACCGGGGTGGCTGGCAGTTCGCCGTAGACGGTGTCCATCATCAGATCGAGCAGCTCGGCTTTGCCCGGCACGTAGGTGTACGGCGACATGGTGCCGACGCCGAGCACCTCGCTGACCCGGCGCATGGTCAGCGCATCGATACCGCTGGAGTCCGCGATCTCGATGGCCGCCCGGGCGATCCGGTCAACGCTGAGCTCAGTTCGTCCCTCTCGGTTCACCGGCTCCTTGGTCCGCCACAGGAGCGCCAGGCTGCGGGCCGGGTCGGACCTGCCTCGATCTTTGCCCATAGTGCCTCCAGAATAGCACCGTACGTCGTACGCCGAGGAGCTCGACCGACATGTGGACAGCAAGGCGGGCCGGTCATGCGGCGCTGAACTCGGCAGCGTGGTCGCGCGCCCACTGGTCGAACGGGATGCCCGGTCGGCCGGTCACCTTCTCGACCGTGGGCAGCACCAGCGGCGGCACGTCCACCGAGGCCGCCAGATAACCGAGCACCATGTCCACGACCGGTTCCGGCATGAAGGCGACCAGCTCCGACCTGGCCGCAGCGGGGTCCACCTCCTGGAAGGCGATCTCGCGCCCGATCGCCCGGGAGATCGCCGCGACCTGCTCGGTCTGGTCCAGCGCCTGCGGACCGGTCAGCTCGTAGGCCTCGCCGACGTGCGAGTCCGCCAGCAGCGCTGCGGTCGCCACCGCGGCGACATCGGCCTCGTGCACCAGCGCGCGCCGCGCCCCGGCATGCGGGGCGCGCACCGCGCCCTCGGTGCGGATGGAGTGCCCCCACTTCCACAGCACGTTCGTGGCGAACTCGTCCGGACGCACGAACGTCCACTCCAGACCGCTGCGCTCCACGGCGCGCTCCACCTCGCGGTGGTAGGCGCCGCTGTGGTTTGTCCCGTCGTGCACCGAATTCGAGGACAGCACCACGATCCGCCGCACACCGGCCCGCGCCGCGCGTTCCACCACCTCCGCCGCGGTCTGCGGAACCGGGAACAGGTACATCCGCTCCACACCGCGCAGCGCCGCATCGAGGCTGTCCGGCTCGGTCAGGTCGGCGGCCACCACCTCCGCCCCCGGGATCGGGGCCGGTGTGCGACTGGTGGCGCGCACCGTCGCCCCTGCCGCCGCTAGTCCGGCCACCACGTGCCTGCCGACGTGCCCGGTAGCTCCGGTCACCAAAAAGGTCATCGCGTCCACCTCGTCCGGTCGTACCCAGCTTTGCTCCGACGATCCCGACCCGGACTCGACGCGTCCTCAAGGACGGGTCGCGATGCTCGTGTTGGCCGACTGGCAGGAAGATAGGAGTGGCGATGCGGGCGACCGACGAGCAGACGCGCACCGAGAACAAGCAGCGCTGCCTGGACATGGTGGCGGCGTGGAACCGCTGGGAACTGGGCGGGATCATCGAGCACTGGGCACCTGGCGTGGTGCACTACTCGGAGAACCTGCCGGTGGACACCGACGAGATGATCAGCCGGATGGAGGCCGGGCTGCAGGCGTTCCCCGACCTGCACCTGGACGTCAAGAGCATCCTGGCCGACGGCGACCGGGTCAGCCTGCGGATCACCATCACCGCCACGCACCTGGGCAGGTACGTCGACAAGGAACCCACCGGCCGCGCGGTGACCTGGCACATCGTGGAGGAACTCCGGTTCGTCGACGGCAAGGTCGTCGAGCACTGGGACGTGATGAACTACCTGCCGATGCTCACCGGCATCGGCGTGCTCCCGGCGGGCGACTGACATGGGTGCTCCCGAACCCCGCCTCCGCGCCTTGGACACCCTTTCCCGCCAGGTGGTGCTGACCGCCGCCGACGGCGACCCGAAATCGTTGCTGGTGCGGCGGTTCTCCCGGCCGGTGGCCCGCCGCGGGCGAGTGGTCGTGCGAACCGAGGCCGCCGGTGTCTCGTTCGCCGAGGTGCAGATGTTGCGCGGCCTGCACCCGTTTCCGCCTCGCCCGCCGTTCGTCCCCGGCTACGACCTCGTCGGCGAGATCGTCGAGGTCGGCCCGGGTGTGACCGGTTGGGCGGTCGGCGACCGGGTCGCCGCGATGCCGCGCTCCGGCGCTTGGCAGGAGCACGTCGAGGTACCGGCCGCGATCCTGGCCCGGGTACCGGCGGCACTGGACGCGGGCGAGGCGGTCGCCCTGGTGTGCAACGGCGTCACCGCGTGGCAGATGCTGCACCGCTCGGCGCGGGTGGCGCCCGGGGAAACGGTTCTGGTGCAGGGCGCGTCGGGCGGAGTCGGGTCGGTGCTGACCCGGCTGGCGGTCCACCACGGTGCCCGCGTGATCGGCACCGCGTCGCCGCACAAGCACGACGCGGTGCGCGCGATGGGGGCCACCCCCGTCGACTACCGCGGCGAGCTGCCCGCCGCGGTGCGAGCACTGGCGCCCGACGGCGTGGACGCCGTGTTCGACCACATCGGCGGCCGCAGCGTCAGCGTCGGGTGGCGGCTGCTGGCCCCCGGTGGCCGACTCGTCTCCTTCGACTCCTCCGTCGAGGGTTTCGCACCGGGCCAGTGGTTCCGGCCGCACGTCCCGGTGCTGCGCAAGGTCGCCGGTTGGACGTTGGCACGCGCCATCGGAGCCACTCGCGGCCGGGTCGCCAAGACCTACTACGTGCGGCCCGGGGCGAAGTTCCGCCGCGACATCGAGGCGCTCTACGACCTGGTCGGCGCCGGGGTTCTCCAGCCGCACGTGGACGGGTGGTACCCGCTGGAGCAGGCCGCCGACGCGCTGTGCGCACTGCGCGACGGGCAGGCGGTGGGCAAGCTCGTCCTCGTACCCTGATGTTCGACGGCGATTTCGGTTTCCACGGCTGGAGTCGCCGCCTGGCCCCCTGATTTCCGACCGGTGCGAAAGGATTTCGATGAACGCCGTCCGCTTCGGTCTGCTCGGCTGCTCCTCGATCGCCCGCAGACGGTTCTTGCCCGCCCTGGCCCGGTCCTCGTCCCGGCTGGTCGCGGTGGCGAGCCGCGATTCCGACCGGGCCGCGCGGTTCGGCGCCGAATTCGGTGCCGAAGCCGAGCGCGGCTACGACGAGTTGCTGGCGCGCGATGACATCGATGCGGTGTACCTGTCGGTGCCGACCGGCCTGCACGCCCGCTGGGCGCTGGCAGCGGTGCAGGCCGGGAAGCACGCGCTGGTGGAGAAGCCGTTCGCGACCACCCGCGCCGACGGCGAACGGGTGCTGGCGGCCGCGGCCGACCGAGGCGTGCAGGTCATGGAGAACCGAATGTTCGCCGCGCACCCGCAGCACGACGCCGTGGCCGCGCTGGTGGCCGACGGCGCGATCGGTGCTTTGCGGGCGATCACCGCGGTCATGGCGATTCCGCCGCTGCCGCCGGAAGACATCCGGTACCGCGCGGACCTGGGCGGTGGCGCCCTGCTCGATGTCGGCTACTACCCGCTGCACGCCGCCCTGCTCCACGGCGGCGAGCAGCTGTCCGTCGTCGGAGCTACCCGGCGACGCTCCGATTCGTCCGATGTGGACGTTTCCGGCGCGGTGCTGTTGCGCAGTGCGTCCGGGGTGACCGCGCAGGTGCTCTACGGCTTCGAACACTCCTACCGATCGGCGTACGAGCTGTGGGGCGATACCGGCCGCATCGTGTTGGAACGGGCCTTCACACCGCCGCCCACCTGGCAGCCGGTGGTGCGGCTGGAGCAGCAGGACCGCGTCGAGCAGCGGACGTTGCCGCCGTGCGACCAGTTCCGCGAAGCGCTGGAGAGCTTCGTCGGCGCGGTGCGCGGTGCGCACGACCTCACCGCGCACCACCGCCGAACGCTCGCCGGGCTGTCGCTCATCGACGCCGCGTCAGTCGGCTAGCAGATCGACCAGCGTCTCTGCTGCGTGCCGGGTGGGCGCACCGGCCAGGACCCAGTCGCTTCCGTCGGCGCGGAACGGGTACCAGCGTTCGTCCTCGCCCAGCCTGAGCTGCACCCCGCTGTTGGCCACCGTCAACCGGTTGCGCCACACCCGCACGTCCGGCGGGTCGCCCAGCGCCGCGTCCTGCCAGACCTCGTCGATCTCCGTGCGGGCGCGGGCCATCGCTTCCCGGGGTGGCGACCACGAGCTTTCCAGCGCCGACAACCCGGCCTGTCCGGCCAGCGCCCACGCGCGCACCGCGCGGGCGAAGTCCGCGGGCCGGTCCGCGCTGCGGCCCGCCCGCTCGGTCAGCTCGTCGCGATCCGCGCGCGCGGCGAGCCGCACCGCGTCGGTCCACTGGTCCGCCTCGACACCCGAACCGTCCACATCGGACAGCAGGTGGCGCGCGCGGTGGGCCGCGTCGGCGGCCAGCGCGGCGAGCGCCGCGGTGTCCACCGGCGCGTCCTCGACCTCGACGTCCGCCAGCAGCGGCGCCAGGCCCAGCGGCGGAACCAGCACCGGACCGGGCCGCTCGGGCAGCGGAGGTACCGGCTGCGCCCACGCGTCCGCGGCGGCGGTGCCCGCGCCGCCAGCGCGTTCGCCGGTGTCCGCGCCCTGCCGGGTGTTTCGCCGGTGCAACTCCTCGGTCAGCTCGGCCTCACCGCGGCCGCGCACCAGCAGCAGCACGAACGGATCCCGATCCAGCAGCCACGAAACCTGGTAGGCCAGCGCCGCGGCGTGCTTGCACGGGCTGTCCCAGCCGGGGCAGTCGCATTCCGGTTCGAGGTCGCCGTAGCTGGGCAGCAGTCGCACCCCTGCGTCGTCGGCCGCGCTGACCAGGTCGGGCGGCATGTCGCGGTCGAGCAGCGCGGCGATGTGCCCGGCCCGGCGGGCCACCCGGTCCAGGAACCGGTCCCAGCCGGAGTCGGAGAGCTCCCCGAGGTGGACCTCGGTGCGGTACGGCTGGTCGGGATCGCCGTCGTGCACCGGCGCGGAGATCCGCCCGGGACTGACGGTGATCGCCCCCACCTGACCGGCGAAGGCGTACTTGCGCCCCTTCTTGAGCTGCTCGGGGTCGAGTGCGGTGTACTCCATCGCCTCGATCCAGGCGTTGCCCCACCAGGTGTCGGCGAACTTCTTGCCGTACCGCTTGCCCGGCGGGAAAGCCGGGAAGGTGACCGCGCGCCGGTGCGGATCTACCTCGTCGTCGACGGTCTCCTCGTCCTCTTCGTCGTCGAAGACGAGGTACAGGTCATCGTCGTCATCGTCGTAGTACCCGGACATCTCAGGCGCTCCTCAATTCCACCAGCCGTCGCAGCTCGGCATCGGTCAGCTCGCTGAGCGCGGCCTCGCCCCCGCCCATGATCGCGTCGGCCAGTTCCTGCTTGTGCACCAGCAGTTCGGCGATCCGCTCCTCCAACGTGCCCTGCGCCATCAACCGGTGCACCTGCACCGGCTTGTCCTGGCCGATCCGGTGCGCCCGGTCCGTGGCCTGCTCCTCGACGGCGGGGTTCCACCAGCGGTCGTAGTGGACCACGTGGTCGGCTCGGGTCAGGTTGAGCCCGGTGCCCGCGGCCTTGAGCGACAGCAGGAACACCGGTACCGCGCCGGACTGGAAGCGACGCACCATTTCGTCCCGCTTGGCCACCGGTGTGCCGCCGTGCAGCAGTTGGGTGGGTACACCGCGGTCGGCAAGGTGCTTCTCCAACAACCGGGCCATCTGCACGTATTGCGTGAACACCAGCGCCGCACCGCCTTCGGCGAGGATGGTGCCGAGCAGTTCGTCCAGCGCCTGCAACTTCTCCGAACGGGCGGCCGACGCCGCGGCTTCCTTGAGGTAGTGCGCCGGGTGGTTGCACACCTGCTTGAGGCCGACCAGCAGTTTGAGCACCAGGCCACGCCGCGCGATCTCGGTGGGGCTGCTGCGGATTTCGGCCATCACCTCCTGGACGACCCGCTGGTACAGGTCGATCTGCTCGGCGGTGAGGGAGACCAGGTGGTCGGTCTCGGTCTTGGGCGGCAGTTCCGGCGCGATGCCCGGGTCGGTCTTGCGGCGCCGCAGCAGGAACGGCCGCACCAGTCGGTACAACCGCTGCGCGGTCGGGTTGTCGCGCCCCTCCTCCACCGCCCGGGCCCACTCGGCGCGGAACTCGCCCATCCGGCCGAGCAGGCCAGGTGTGGTCCAGTCCAAGATCGCCCACAGCTCGCTCAGGTTGTTCTCCACCGGGGTACCGGTCATCGCCACCCGGACGGCCGCCGGGATCTCGCGCAGGGCTTTCGCCGTGCCGCTCAACCTGTTCTTGACGTGTTGGGCCTCGTCGGCGACGACCATCGCCCAGCGGTGCGCGGCCAGCGTCGCCGCGTCGACGCGCATCGTGCCGTAGGTGGTGAGCACGAAGCCGCTGTCGGCGCTGGCCAGCGACCGCGCCGAGCCGTGGAACCGGCGCACCGGCGTGCCGGGCGCGAACTTCTCGATCTCGCGTTCCCAGTTGCCCAGCAGGGAAGCCGGGCAGACCACCAGAGTCGGCCCGGTGGTGGCGGGGTCCGCCGCCCGTCGCAGGTGCAACGAGATCAGCATGATCGTCTTGCCCAGCCCCATGTCGTCGGCCAAGCACCCGCCGAATCCCAGCGACGTCATCCGGTGCAGCCAGCGCAGGCCGCGTTGCTGGTAGTCGCGCAACGTCGCGGTCAGTTCCGGCGGCTGGCCCAGCGGTTCCGGGCCGCCGTCGGGGTCGGCGAGCCGGTGGACCAGTTCGCCGAGCCAGCCCGTTGCGACGGCTTCCACGCGGACGTCTTCGACCACCGCGCTGCCGACCAGTGCGATGCCCAGACCCGGGTACGCCGGGACCGGCGGCAGTTCGCGTTCTCGGGCCTTGCGCGCCAACTCCGGCTCGACCAGCAACCACTGGTCGCGCAGCCGGACCACCGGGCGCGACTTCGCCACGAGGTCCATCTCGACCTCGCTGAGGGGTTCGCCGCCGAGGGTCAGCTGCCAGGACAGCGGTAACGGTTCGGCTTCCCGCAGGAAGGCCGCGACGTCCTCGCGCCGCTGACCGGGCGCGGACACCGCGACCCTGGCGTTGAGTTCGCGGGAGAGCTCCGGCGGCCATTCGATGTCGACGCCCATCGCCGCCAACCGCGCCTCGCCGCCGCTGAGCAGGTCTTCGACGTCCTCGTCGACCAACTCCAGCTCAACCGGTTCGGCTTCGGCCAGCAGGCTTTCCAGCGGGGACCAGACACCGGCGGCCCGGCGCACCGCGAGCATCGCCTCGAACGTCGCGCGGTCGCCGAAACCGTGCGATTCCCCGGCCCACAACGCCTCGGCGTCGACCACCTGCGTCGGGTCGGCGAGGTTGCGCAGCCGGACCACGGCGGTGAAGGGCGCTGTCTCGGTGTCGCCGCGCAACTCCAGGCGCAGCGCCACGCGCAGGCCCGCGTCGACCCCGGCGGCGACCTGTTGCGCCCACCCGCGCAGGCCGTCGTCGGCCGGGGTGATCTCCTGGGCCGCGTAGCGCGGATCTCCGGTCAGCCAAACCGCTCCGGGGGTGCGCGGCATCGTGTCGGCGACCCCGTCGAAGAACTCGCGCAGCAGTTTCTCCGCGTCGGGCAGCACCAGCTCGTCGGCGGCCGGATCCAGCGGTACCGCCCGCGCGCTCGGCGGCGCGGCGGCGGCCAGCGCGCGCAGCCGTTCGACGTCGGCGACGTCGAAGGGACCCATCCGCCACGCATCGGCACCACTGCCGCACACCCCGGGCAGCACCCGGCCCCGCGCGACCATGTGCAGCGCCAGTTCAGCGGCGGCACCCCAGAACGCCGCCGCCGGGTGCACGCCGTCCGCGTCGCCCGCCCGCAGCAGCGGCAGCGCCTGGGACAGCGGTATCCGGCGGGCGGGCACGCGGCGCGCGACGACCGACCCGTCCTCGATCAGGGTCACCACCGGTTCGGCGGTCTCTCCCGCCGAGATCTCGCTCGGCACCGGCCCGCCGCCGGGGTCGTAGACGAGGAGCGCCCCCATCCGCGGTACGTCTCCAGGCTCGAACACCATCGCGCACCGCCCCAGTCGCACCCGCGCCTCCAAACCAGCCGAATCCGCTTCTCAGTACAATGTACCGTATCTTTCGTTCCCTAGTACGGGCCGTGGAATCCGGCGGCCACGTCGGCCAGTTGGGGCAGGTCACCGCGCTGCTCCCCGACCAACTCCAGGCACGCCTGGACGATGGTGTCGGCACCCGGGTGCCACGCCTCCTCCAACGGCCAGGACACCGGCGCCGGGCAGTCCGGCGGGGTGATCCGACGAACCGGCGCGCGCAGCGCCTCGGGTACGTTCTCGGCCACCACCGCGGCCACCTCGGCGGCGAAGCCGTAGCGCGCCCAGCTCGTGTCGGCCACCACCAGCCGCCCGGTCCGCGCCACGGACTCGCAGATGATCCGGTCGTCCAACGGCCGCAGGCTGCGCACGTCGACCACCTCGACCTCGATGCGCTGGGCGGCCAACTGCTCGGCGGCCCGCAGCGCCTCGTGCACCATCAGCGACGCGGCCACCACCGTGACGTCCGCACCGGGGCGAGCCGTCCGCCCGGAGCCGAACGGCACCGGTACCGGCTCCTCGGCCACCTCCCCGGTCAACGGGTACAGGTTCCGGTTCTCGATGAGCACCACCGGGGTCTGCGACCGCAACGCCTGCACCAGCAATCCCTTGGCGTCAGCGGGACTGGCGGGCGCGGCGACGTGCAAACCCGCGTAGTGCGCGAACGTCGCGTGCGGGCTCTGCGAATGCGTCGCGCCCTGGCCCCAACCGCGACCGACCACCCCGCGGGTCACCACCGGTAGCCCGGCCACGTCGCCGTACATGTACCGCCACTTGGCCGCCAGGTTCACCAGCGCGTCCACCGCCAGGAACATGAAGTCCGCGCGGGTGTGCACCACCACGGGCCGCATCCCGTTCGCGGCGGCGCCGATGGCGATGCCAGCGCAGGCGTTCTCCGAGTTGGGCACGTCGATGACCCGGCTCGGCCCGAACAGCTCGAACGCGCGCTTGGTGGTGCCGAAGGTTCCCTTGTGGTCGTCCACGCCCTCGCCCGCGACCAGCACCGCGGGATCGGCGGTCATGCACTGCACGGTGGCTTCGCTGATGGCCTGCCAGTAGGTGAGCTCACGCATCCGTTCTCAGCTCCTCTCGCCGCCGACCGCGGCGGCTGCCGTCGGCTCGTACGCGCCACGGGTCAGCTCCGCGATCGACGGCCACGGCGCGGCCTTGGCGGCGCGCACCGCGTCGTGGATCTCGGCGGTGAACTCCGCGTCCCACTCCCGCAACCACCGGTCGATCCGCGGCTGCGCCGCCCGCACGGCGTCGGCCGCGCGCCGGATCGGGCAGCGGTCGACCCACGCGTCGATCTCTTCCGCACTGCGGTACCCGTGGTCGTGGTCCCAGCCCGGACCGACGTGTTCGCGCCACCGGTAGGTGTGCAACTCCAAGAGGACCGGTCCGGCCCCGGCGCGGCACCGGCGCACCGCCGCCCGCCCGGCGTCGCGCACCGCGAAGACGTCGTTGCCGTCCACCGAAACCGCGTGCACGCCGTGCGCGGCGGCGCGCTCGGTGATGCCGGTCCCGACGGGTTGCCGCTGCCGCAGCGGCGACGAGATGGAGTACTGGTTGTTCTCGCAGGCGAAGACGACCGGAAGCCGGTGCACCGCGGCGAAGTTCAGCGATTCGGCGAACACGCCCTCCTCGGTGGCGCCGTCGCCGAAGAAGGTCAACGCGACCCTCGGCTCACCCCGCAAGGCGAAAGCCCACGCCGCACCGGTCGCGACCGCGATCATCTCGCCGAGGATCGCCGCGGAGCCCGCGAACCCGACCGCGGTGTCGATCAGGTGGATGGACCCGCCACGGCCCTTGGCGCAGCCGGTCTCCCGCCCGTGCAGTTCGTCCACCATCGCCTGCAGATCGCCGCCCTTGGCGAGGTAGGGGGCGTGCGACCGGTGTCCGGTGTAGACGACGTCGCCCGGCCTCGTCGCCGCGCACATGCCGACGGCGGTGGCCTCCTGGCCGATGGAGAAGTGCGTGGGCGTTCGCATCTGCTGCTCGTCGCGGTAGTAGTCGGCGAGGACCTCCTCGACGCGGCGGATGCGCAGCATCGCGCGCACCAGAGCTGCGTCGGGCTCGTAATCCGCAGTCGGAGTCATGGCGTCCCTTCTCCTCGACGGCCCGCCGGTGCGCACAGCAGGCTGTGCAGGCAGGCCACCAGGCTGCGCGCCTGGACGTTCAGGTAGTGGCTGTGCCGCAGCAGTCCGACCAGCTGATCCGCGGTCACCCAGCGGAATTCCGGATGCGCCAGTGCTTCGTCCGGTGCGGCCTCGACGATCAGGTACCGGTTGCGGGTGCGGAAGAACCGCCCGCCCTCCTCCGACAGCACCGCGTCGAACCGGATCCGCTCCGGGGCCGCTGTCATGACGTAGTCCAGGAACGGCGGCCGGGCCGCTGCCGGGAGCGCCCGGTAGTTCTCCGGCTTGCACTGCACCGTCGGCGCCAGCTCGATCACATCGACGTAGCCGGGCTCCACTCGGCCGTGCACCAGCACGTGCAGCACGCCGCCGATGCGCCGGACGACGAAGGCGACCACGCCCGGACCGCTCGCCTCGATCATCGGCTGCGTCCACTGGTCGACCTCGCGGCTGCGGGCGCGTACCCGGACTCCCATCACCTCGAAGAACAGCCCGCTCTCGTGCCGGATCCGGCCGTCCGCCCGGTGCCAGCCGTGCACCTCGACCAGCGGAATCCGGCGGGTGTGCACGTCGGTGCTGGTGCGCGCGCTGGTGATCCAGCTCCGGATGTCCTCGTCGCTGTGCACGCTGCCCTCCGCCGCGACGCAGGACCGCAGCAGCGCGTCGCGGAACCAGTCGTCGCCCGCGCTGATCACCCGTCGGACGTCGGGGCCCGCGAACGGCAGGCAGGACAACACGGTTCGGGCGTCCATGTTCACCAGATCGTCGGCCGCGAGCAGTTGGTTCAGCTGCCCGAGGGTGAACCAGCGGAACCCGTCCCGCAGCGGCACCTCGCCGTGGACCTCCACGACCATGTTCCGGTTGCGCTTCTGGTGGAACCACGCGCCCTGCTCGGACTGGCGCACGTCGGCGATCACGGTGTGGGCACCGGTGTCGAGGAAGAAATCCAGGTACGGCACGGAACGTCCGCGGTGCGCCCCGGTGTAGTTGCTCCGCGTCGCCTGCACGGTCGGCGACAGCTGCAAGCCGTTGCAGTTGCCCGGCTCCACCTTGGCCTGCATCAGGAAGTGCAGCACCCCGTCGAACTCCTTGGCCAGGATGCCGAGCACTCCGACCTCGGGCTGGTTGATGATGGGCTGGCGCCACCGCGGCACCGGCCCGCCGGGGATGTGCACGTCCAGGCCTTCCACCACGAAGAACCGGCCGCTGGCGTGCACGATGTTGCCGGTGCGCGGTTCGGTCGACCAGCCGTCCAGTTCGTCCAGGGCGATCGGCTCGACCTCGGTGTAGGACCGCGTGCTCAGGTCGGCCAGCCACTGGTGGAAGTCGGCGAGCACCCCGGCGTCTCGCACCAGGCTGGACACCGCGAGCCGCCCCGCGAGCCGTTCGGCGGGCCGCACCAGCAGGCCCGCGCTCGGTGACATCCTCATCCGGCCCCTCACCTCCGCACCGTCGAGCCGTGCTCGCCCACCAGCTCGACCAGCTCCGGCACCACGGCCGCGGGCGCGGGCAGCGCGGCCACCTCGTCGCGGAGTTTCCCCGCGCCCGAACGGAATTCCGGCTCGCGCAACAGCCGCCGCACCGCCGAGCGCACCGATGCCACGTCGGCCCGCGCCGCGGGCAGGCACAAACCGGCACCGAGCTCCTCGGTGCGGGTCGCCTTCACCACGGTGTCGTAGCCGTAGGCGAGGATCAGCTGCGGAATCCCGTGCACCTCCGCGGTCGCCCGGGTGCCGACGCCGCCGTGGTGCACGATCGCGGCGCAGGAGGGCAACAGGTCGTGCAGGGGGATGAAGTCGACCGCCCGCACGTTGCTCGGCACCTGGTCCTGCTGCGCGGCGCCGATGGTGGCGACGACCTCCACATCGAGATCGGCCAAACCGGCGAGGATCTCCCGCACCGTGGCCGCCGCATCGCCCAGTTCGTCGGACACTCCCAGGGTGACGCAGACACGTGGCTTCGAGGTCGGCTCGGCCAGCCATTCGGGCAGCACCGCGCGACCGTTGTAGGGCACGTAGCGCATGTCCACGGTGCGCAGCCCCAGGCCGAGCCGGGTGCTGGGCGGCGTCACGTCGATCGTCGCGTGTCCACTTCGGACTGTTTCGCGGTAATCGCGCCCGAAGCGGGCCAGCACCGCGGAAAGCCATTCGGCGGTGGGGTCTTCGCGATGCTCCGGGTGCTGCTCGGCGGTGCGGGCCAGGAACCGCTGCCTGGCGCGCATGGTGATGTCCGGCCCGTAGACGAACCGGGTGTGCGCGGCATCCACGGCGGTCGCCGCGACCGCACCGGCGAGGGTGAACTGCTCCCAGACCACCAGATCCGGCCGCCATTCGCGGGCGAACGCGACCAGGTCGTCGATCACCTGGTCGCTGTTGAACGACGCGAACAGCGACGAAATCATGGTGTGTTCGAGCCCCAGCAGTCCCTCGTGGCTCCAGGACGCCGGATCGCTGGCCGCCCAGTCGAAGAACTCGACGTGCTCCGACCCGCCCGCGGCCAGCAGCTCACCGAGCAGCTCCGGCGCCCAGGGATCGGCGGCGTACCAGTGCTCGGCACCGACCGGCACCGCGGTCACCCCGGCCTGCGTGATCGCGTCGACCAGTTCCGGTTGGGCTGCCACCCGAACCTCGTGACCGGCGGCCCGCAGCGCCCACGCCAGCGGCACCATCGGTTGCAGGTGGGTGGGATGCGGCATGCACGAGAAGAGCACTCTCATCAGCGGCTCACCTCCGTCGAAGCGACCGGGTGGCGGTGCGGGAAGCGGGTGACCGGTGCCCGCCTCGCGCGCACCGCCGGTCCGTCGGCCCGAAGTCGCGGGAAACGCTCGGCGAGCGCGGTGAGGAACAGCTCCGCGTGGTCCCGGGCGAAGGCGACCGGACCATTCGGCAGCAGCACCTGCCCCGGCCCGCCGTCGTCGAACCGGTTCGGGACGAACTCGTCCGGTTCGGGGAAGACCGCCGGATCCCGGTTCGCGGCGTCGAGCAGCACGACCAGTGATTCCCCTCGCGGCACCGCGTTTCCCGCCAGGTCGACGGGGCCGGTGGCGGTGGTCGGCACGAGCCGCACCGGCGGCGCGTGGCGCAACGTCTCGATGATCACGGATTCCACCGGAAGACGGCCTGCGGCGAAGTCGTGCCAGCGGTCCGCGTCGAGCAGTTCGGTCACCGCGTTCGCCGTCAACGTCGCGGCCACCTGCACGGCCGCCGCGGTGCGGCGCAGATCGCCATCGGCGGCCAGCAGGCGCGCGATTCCGGGCTCCTGCGGGCAAACCGCGGCGTCCAGCACCGGCAGCAACTCCGTTACCGCGTCCGCGGCACCGCCGAGCGCCGCGATCGCGCTGTCCCGAGCCGCCTGCGCCAGGTCGAAGCGCACCGCCAGGCGGTCGATCACCCGCTGGGCGGCCGCTCGGTCGACCACCGCCGCGGTGTTGTCGCGGAACTCCGGCGGCCCGGCCAGATCCGGATGTGCCAGGGCGAGCGCTGCCGTCCGGTGGTGGGCCGTCACCCACGCACCGGTGCGGCTTCGCCACACCACGCCGGGTTCGCGCAGTGCGGCGGCGGGAATCCGGTCGTATCCGCGCAGCAGCGCCGCGTACGGGTCGCCCTGTGCCGCGAGCAGCCAGTGCAGGCCACGGGTCAGTTGCATCCTGCGTTCAAGCCTTCGCCCCGGTTCGGGGCCGGGATCGGCCAGCAGCACGGGACACCTTTCGTCGCACGAATCCGTCCAGCTGAGACTGCCGCTGCCGCATCGAGGATCGGTCGCGCCCCGGTGGAGGTCCCGTCCGGCTCCGCCTGGAGCGGTCTTCGAGCAGGCGCGGTCATCGTTGGCCCGGCACCGCCCTACCGCAGTGCCCGGAGCCGAAGGGAGCCCATCTTGACCGCAAACGTCCGCGCCTCCGCCCCTACCGGTGGCTGGCACGCCGAGCTCACCGCGCACCGGGATTCTCGCGGCGAGTTCGTGGAGTGGTACCGGGCGAGCAGGTTCACCGCGGAGACCGACGTGCCGTTCACCGTGGCGCAGGCGAACATGTCCATCTCCAAGCGCGGCGTGATCCGCGGCGTGCACTATTTCGCCGACGGATCCGGGCAGGCCAAGTACGTCACCTGCGCGCACGGTGAAGTGCTGGACGTGGCCGTGGACCTGCGGATCGGATCGCCGACCTTCGGCCGGTGGACGGTGACACCGATGTCCCAGGACCGGCCCAGCGCCGCGTACCTGCCCGTCGGGTTCGGGCACGCGTTCGTCGCGTGCAGCGACCGGGCCGTGATGCTGTACCTGTGCGACCGGGAGTACGTGCCGGGCGCGGAGCTGACGGTGCACCCGCTGGACGCGGACCTCGCGCTGCCGTGGCCGACGGAGCTGCCGCGGATCCTCTCCGAGCGCGACGACAGCGCCCCGACGTTGCGCGAGGTGCGGGAACGCGGCCTGCTACCGCGGTTCTGAGTGCCTGTCCTCGAACTCGGGTCGTGAGTGCGAAAACCGGTTGGAGCCGGTTTTGGCACTCACGACCCGTCAAGTCCGGTGTCTCGTCAAGCGCCGTGCTCGCGGGCCAGCGCCACGACGTACTGGCCGTACGCCGAGTTGCCCATGTCCTCGCCGAGGCGGCGGCACGTTCGGGCGTCGATGAAGCCCATCCGCAACGCGACCTCTTCCAGGCAGGCGATTCGCACGCCCTGCCGCTGCTCCAGCGTCGTGACGTACTGCGCCGCTTGCACCAACGACTCCGGCGTTCCGGTGTCCAGCCAGGCGAATCCGCGTCCCAGGTCCACCAGCCTGGCTCGACCGCGCTCCAGGTAGACCCGGTTGACGTCGGTGATCTCCAGTTCACCGCGCGGCGACGGGCGCAGGTTCTTGGCGATGTCGACCACGTCCGGGTCGTAGAGGTACAGCCCGGTGATGGCCCGGTTGGACCGCGGCCGCGCGGGTTTCTCCGCCAGCCCGATCAGCCGCCCGGTCGCGTCGGTCTCCCCCACCCCGTAGTGCTGCGGGTCGTGCACCTGGTAGCCGAACAGCACGCACCCGTCCAGCTGCCGCACCGCCTCGCGCAGCACCTGCTGGAACGCCGCGCCGTGGAAGATGTTGTCGCCCAGCACGAGCGCCACCGGTTCGTCACCGATGTGGTCTGCACCGATGACGAACGCCTCGGCCAGACCGGCGGGCTCGGGTTGCACGGCGTAGCTGAACCGCAGCCCGAGCGCCGAGCCGTCCCCGAGCAGCGCCCGGTACCGCTCGACGTCGCGCGGCGTGCAGATGATGAGGATGTCCTTGATCCCGGCCAGCATCAGCACCGACAGCGGGTAGTAGATCATCGGCTTGTCCCCGACCGGCAGCAACTGCTTGGACACCGCCAGGGTCAGTGGCCGCAGCCGGGTGCCGGACCCGCCCGCCAGGACGATTCCCCTCACCGGTCGTCCCTGGTGACCTTGCGGTGCGCCACCCGCAGTTCGCCGTCTTCGGTGACCAGCCGGTCGTGGGTCACGCACATCAGGTGCAACCGCGGCTGGCCGCCGCGCGGCGTGGCGATGATCTGCGCGTAGCTGCGCACCCGCAGGGAACCGTCCGGGCGCGGTTCGACGTCCAGCGACAGCAGCAGGTGCCGGTGCTGCTCGCCCTTTTCGGCCAGTGCCGCCTTCGCCGCGCGCACCCCGGAGGTCAGCGCCTGGCGACCCGCGATCGGCTCGGGTGCGGACGGCGGCTCGAACACGCCGTCCGCGGTGAACGTGGCCGCCCATTCCTCGGCGGCTCCGGTGTCGAGCAAGTACATGTGGCGCGCGTAGAACTGCTGGACCCGCGCGTACGTCTCCGCGAACTCGTGCTCCGGAGCCTTGGTGTTCGCTCCCGCAGCCGTCATCGCCGACCTCCCTGTTCCGAAAACCGTTGCCCCGCTGGCGATGTTGGCGCGCCGCGCTCCGGAACCGCTCGAAACCCGGCCGGAGCGGTACCGAGCGTTCCTCCAGCGGCGCACGACCGCTGCCGCACACCCTCGGCTCAGCCTTGGAACCGAATCGGAGTCGTGGTGGAAGGGGTGCTCGTGAACCTGGGCGGATTGCTGCGGTTCGGCGCGGTCGCGCTGATGTGGGGTTCGACGTACTTCTGGATCAAGATGGCGTTGGGGGCGATGTCGCCCACGCAGTTCAGCTTCCTGCGGGTGGTCGTCGGTGCGGTGGCGATGCTGGCGATCGTGCTGATCACCGGGGCGGCGCTGCCGCGCAGGCCCGGGGTCTGGTCGCGGCTGCTGCTGATCGGGTTCCTGACCAATGCGCTGCCGGTGTTGCTCGTGCAGGTGGTGCCCGATGCGACCGGCGCGGACGTGGGGGTGGTGTCGGTCTTCAACGCCAGCACGGCGCTCTGGGTGCTGTTGCTGGCGCCGTTCGCCGGTGAACCGCGCACACCCGGTGGGGCGGTCGCCGGTGTGCTGGTCGGGTTCGCCGGTGTGCTGCTGATGTTCCCGCCGTGGGAGGCGGCGGGCCGCTGGCTCACCTGGGGCTCGCTGGTCAACTTCGTCGCCGCGGTCGCCTACGGGTACGCGATGATCTACCTGCGCCGGGTGATGGCCGCGGAGAACATGCGCCCGCTGGTGCTGTCGGCCACCCAGGCGCTGTTCGGCGTCGCGTGGGCCGCGCTCACCATCCCGTGGCAGGGCTGGGGCGACGCTCCGCAGTGGACGATGAGCGCGGTGGTCGCCCTGGCGGTGCTGGGAGTGCTCAACACCGCGGTCGTGTTCACCTTCTTCGTCCGGATGGTGTGGGACGAGGGCGCGGTCAAGGCCGGGACCGTGCTCTACCTCGTACCGGTCGTCCTGGCGCTGGGCAGCGTCTGGTTGGAAGGCGCCCCGATCACCGGGCTGCAGATCGTCGGGATGGTGGTGGCCGCCGTCGGTGTGCTCATCGCCCGCCTGCCGCGCCGGTCCTCGGCGCGAATCTCCGTCGCGCGCGATGAACGCGCGGTCATCCGCTAGATCGCGCCGGATCTCAGGAGGCAGTTCATGTCCGCAGACCTCACTGTTTCGTCGACGCTCCCGACACGTCGACCGCGCACGGGCATCGCGCTCGCGCTGCTGGTCGCGGCGCAAGCGATGGTGCTCATCGACGACATGATCGTCAACATCGCCATCCCCGGCATCAGCACTGCGCTGGCGACCTCGCCGGTGCAGCTGTCGTGGGTGGTCAACGCGTACCTGCTGACCTTCGGCGGGTTGCTGCTGCTCGGGGGGCGCGCCGGGGACATCCTCGGCAGGCGGCGGGTGTTCCTCGCCGGGGTGGGCCTGTTCACGTTGGCTTCGCTGGTGCGCGGCCTGGCGCCGAACGCCGAGTTCCTGATCGCGGCACGTGCGGTGCAGGGCGTCGGTGCGGCGCTGGTGGCTCCCTCGGTCCTGGCGCTGATCGTCGGCATGTACCGCGAGGGACCGCAGCGCAAGCGCGCGATCGCCGTCTACACCGCTGTCGGCGGGCTGGGCGCGGCAGGCGGTCTGCTGCTGGCCGGGATCTTCACCTCGGTCGGTTCGTGGCGCTGGGTGCTCATGCTCAACGTGCCGGTCGGCGTGCTGATCCTGGCGCTGGCACCGGTGGTCGTGCGCGAAACCGCGCGCCGTCCCGGGCATTTCGACGTGGCAGGTGCGCTCACCTCCGCGTTCGGGATCGCCGCGCTGGTGTGGGCGCTGTCCGCGATCGGCAGCGGTGGCTGGTCCGCTCCGGAGGTGCGCGTCGGCCTGGTCACCGGGCTCGCGCTGATCGGCGTGTTCGTGCTGGTCGAACGCAGAGCTCGACAGCCGATCATGCCGCCGCGGCTGGTCGCGGACCGTCAGCGCGGCACCGCGTACCTGGCGGTGCTGCTGGTGCAGGGCAGCCAGATCGGGCAGCTCTACTTCCTCACCCAGTTCATGCAGCAGGGCATGGGTTTTTCGCCGATGGCCGCCGCGTTGGCGTTCCTGCCGGTGACGGTGACCCTGCTGGCGCTCTCCGGTGCGGTGGTGAAACTGGAACCCCGGCTGGGGGCCAGGCCGCTGGTCGCGACCGGCGCGGTGCTGCTGGCCGGTTCGAACCTGCTGCTGGCCGACCTGGACTTCGCCGCGTTCTACCCGACCGACATCCTGCCCGCGCTGCTGCTGCTCGGCGCCGGGATCGCGTTGGGCACCATCCCGGCCACGATCGCCGGTACCACCGGGGTCGACGACACCGAATACGGTTCGGCGTCCAGCATCGTCACCACGGTCACCAGCGTCGGTGCTTCACTGGCCCTGGCAACGCTGGTGACCGTGATGACCGAGGCGAGCGCCAACGTCGAGGATCCCGCCGCGGTCGCCTCCGGTGCGGCCTTCGTGACGGGCATGTCGGCCGCGTTCGTGGCGGCGGCCGGGTTCGCGGCCGCCACCTTCGTCGCGGGCCTGTTCCTCCCCGGCCGCAAGGCTTCCTGAACGGTCGCGTGCGACGGCCAAGGCCCGCCCCGATTCGGGGCGGGCCTTGGCCGTACCTGGTGCAGCCGGGCCGCGCAGGTGCGGCCCGGCTTCCTCAGCGGAGGTGTTCGTCGAGCCAGTCGGCGGCGCGGCGCTGCCAATCCGGTGCGGTGCGGTGCAGGTTCAACGAGTGCCCGGTACCGGGCACGACGATCGCGGCCAGCTCGGCGTTGGGGTAGAACGGGCGCTCCTGCGCGAACAGGGATTCGTCGTCGGTGCAGTTGCTGCCGCCCGACGCGCACACGATCCGGTCGTGCGCGCCGACCACGATCAGCACCGGAACGCCGATCGCGGCGTTCTCCTCCGGGAGCGGGTAGCGCGCGCTGAACACGTCGGCCTGCTTGGTCCGCTCGTCGGCCGCCACGACCGCGGGATCCGCGGTGCCCGCCTCGTAGAACCACTTGCCGCGCATCCCCGGCCTGGTGGTGTAGTAGCCCGCGTCCAGGCCCCGTCCGGCCAGCACCGGGTCCTCCGCAGCGGCGTGGATCACCTCGTCCCACGGCAGTTCGACGCTGCGGCTCGCCTCTCCGGTGAGGATGAGCGCGTCGACGTCGTCCGGGTGGTGAATGGCGACCAGCCTGGCCAGCGTCGATCCGTAGGAGTGCCCGACCAGCACGACGTGGTCGAAGCGGTGCTCACCGACACCGGCGCGCACCGCTTCGAGCACCGCGTGCAGCGCGACTTCCGGCGTTTCGGCGGCGTAGTTCTCGCTCGGCGGTGCCGAGCTGGCGCCCGCCCCGAAGCGGTCGATGGCCAACGTCGCGTACCCGGCGCCGGTCATCTGCTCCACATAGGACGGTTTTCGCGGATCGCCGCGCAGCACCCAGTAGTCCTGGCCGTAGGTTCCACCGGGGACGAGCACTTGGACGGCGGTCGCCGCCCGGCCGCGCGGCACGCACAGCGTGCCCGAGACCCGCTCGTCCGCCGGTGCCTGCTCGGTGAGCGGCACGGCGAACTCCACCGGTGAACACCGCGGCACCGACGCATCGGACTCGGCGCCCGGCAGCGCCACGACGGCGCAGGCCAAGGCGGCGGCGCCGACACCGGTTGCGATCGCGGACATCGTCGTCTTCCTCAACGGGAAACCTCCTCGCAGCAGCGGAATGCCGCTGCCTCCCGGCGAAAACCGCCGGGAGGCAGCGATGTTCCAATCGTCGAGCGAGGAGCTCGTCAGCCGCTCAAGGACCGATAGCGCCCGACGGCCAGCGGCAGGAACACCAGGGTGAGGGCGACCGGCCAGATGACCGCCATCAGACCGGCGTGCTGCACGATCCAGGAATCACCGCCCCAGCCGGGGTTCCCGAACAGGGCGCGGGTCGCGGTCACGGTCGACGACAGCGGATTCCACTCCGCGATGGCGCCGAGCCAGCCCGGCATCGTGGCCGGGGCGACGAAGGCGCTGGAGAGGAAGCCCAACGGGAACTCCAGCGTCTGCACGCCGGTGATCGCCTCCTGGCCCTTCATCACCAGGCCGAGGTAGATGCCGACCCAGATCAGCGCGAAGCGCAGCAGCAGGATCAGGCCCATCGCGGCGAGCAGCTGCCCGAAGGAACCGTGCACCCGCCAGCCGACCGCCAAGCCGACCAGCATCATGACCACCAGCGTCACCACGGCGAACAGCAGGTCGGCCACGGCCCGCCCGATCAGCGCCGCGCCCGGTGACATCGGCATGGTGCGGAACCGGTCGGTGACCCCGCGCTCCATGTCGGTCGCGACCGCCGTGGTGGTCATGCTGATGCCGAAGACCATGGTCATCGCGAACATGCCGGGCATCAGGAACTCGCGGTAGCTGCCGCCGCCGGGCACCACCATGGCCCCGCCGAACAGGAAGCCGAACATCAGCACCATCAGGACGTTGAAGGCCAACGACATGATCAGTTGACCCGGGTTGCGCGCCCAGTGGGCCAGGCTGCGCCCGGTCAGCGTCACGCTGTCGGCCAGCACCCAGCGCAGGCCGCCGGTCGGCGCGGCGGGTGCGGTCGTCGCGGTCATCGTGGTCACGCGTTCACCTCCTGCGCGACGGCCGTCGCGGTCTCGGTCTCCTGCCCCGCTTTGTTCTTCGCCTTCTTGCCCTTCTTCGGGCGCTCCGACTTCTTCGACGCGTCGGCGGCATCGGCGCTCTCCGGGCGGCGCCCGGTCAGCTGCAGGAAGACCTCGTCCAGGGTCGGCCGCCGCAGACCGATGTCCTCAGTGGTCACTCCAGCGGCGTCCAGCGCCCGGATCACCTCCGGAAGCGAGCTGGCTCGGTCGGTGAGCCGCACCGACACCTTCCGGTTGTCCTCGTCGAGCTCGGCGGTCCCGCCGACGACGCCCTCCACGGTGCTAGCCGCCCGGCCCAACTCGGCGCTGTCGTGCACGACGAGGTCGATCCGGCCGCCGCCGATGCGGGCTTTGAGCTGCTCCGGCGCGTCCTCGGCGATGACCCGTCCGGCGTCGAGCACCGAGATCTGATCGGCGAGCTGATCGGCCTCGTCGAGGTACTGGGTGGTCAGCAGCACCGTGGTGCCCTGCCGCGCCAACTCGCGCACGGCCTGCCAGACCTCGTTGCGGCCCCTGGGATCCAGCCCGACCGTCGGCTCGTCGAGGAAGAGCACGGCTGGCGCGAGGATCATGCCCGCGGCCAGATCGAGGCGCCGACGCATGCCGCCGGAATAGGTGTTGACCGCCTTGTCCCCGACCTCGGCCAACCCGAACTGCTCCAGCAGCTCGTCGGCGCGACGTCGAGCGGCGTGCGCGCCGAGGCGGTAGAGCTTGCCGAACATGACCAGGTTCTGCCTGCCCCCGAGGATCTCGTCGACTGCCGGGTTCTGCCCGACCAGACCGATCCGGTACTTCACCTGCGCGGCTTGGCCGACCACGTCGAACCCGGCGACCTCCGCCCGGCCCTCGTCGAAGCGCTGCAACGTGGCCAGGATGCGCACGATCGTGGTCTTTCCCGCACCGTTCGGGCCGAGCAGCCCGCACACGGCGCCGCGCGGAACCTTCAAGTCCACCCCGTCGAGGGCGGCCTTGTCCCCATATTTCTTGCGCAATCCTTCGGCGACTATCGCGAGATCGCTCGAAGCCATTAGCTCCCCTTCTCGTCGGTCCTGCCGGTTCTGTAGGCAACCGCGGGCTGTCCGCGCACACCTTGAATGTACGCCGTCCCGTACATAGTACGCCACCGGGTCCCCAGATATTCCCGACCCCCCGCACGAGGCACCCGCAAGACTCCGAACGCCTCGACAGCGCGGGAGGCTGCCAAGGCGTTCGGGGGATTTCCGGCGGCGCGTCAGACCAGCGCAGGAGCCCGCCAGGACCGCTCCCGCAACCAACCGGCGAAGGTGCGCAACCCGGGGTGCCAGGCGCGCAGCGCGGCGATGTCGGCCGCGTAGCCATCGGTCTGGAACCACTCGAACATCAACGCGATCTCCTGGCTGTACGGGATGTGCGGATCCGCCGCGACCCGGTCCAGCGGCAATTCCTCGAACCTCGCGGGAACTCCGGCGACCGCGCCGAAGGCGGCCGCGATCTCCGTGGCGGTCAGCTCATCGCCAGCCAGCTCCAGCGCGCTGCCCACGTACCGCTGCGGGTCGCCGAAGACCATTGCCGCGAACTCGCCGATGTCGGCGGTCGCGATCAGCTGCACCCGGGTGTTCGGCCGCAGCGCCAACCGCACGACGAGTTCGCCGCCGTCGGACTGCGGCCCGTGCGCGGCGAAGTTGTCCATGAAGAACGTCGGTCGCAGCACCGTGGCTGGCACCGCAAGCGCGGCCAGGCGCCGTTCGATGGTCCACTTGCTCTCGAAGTGCGGCACTCCGCTGGCCCGCTCCGCGCCACCGACCGAGCTGTAGACGACGTGCCCCACACCGGTTTCCGCCGCGACGTCGGCCACCGCGCGTCCCTGGCGCACCTCGCCGCCGATGCCCGCCGGTGTCATGAACGTCTGGACGCTGAACACCCCGTGCGCGCCGGTCATCGCGGCACGCAGCGAATCGCGGTCGTCGAGATCACCGCGAACGAGCTCGGCGCCCGCCCGGGCCAGCGCGCGAGCCGCCTCCGCCGCCGGGTCGCGCACCAGCGCGCGGGTTCGGCGGCCACGGGCCAGCAGGGCGCGCGCCACCGCGCCGCCCTGCAAGCCGGTCGCTCCGATGACCAGGATCGGTGCGTCCTCGGACATTTCCGTCCTCCTCCGGTCAGCGGAACGCCGCGACGTTGTCGGCGGCCCACGAGTGGAACGAGCGCGCGGGTCGGCCGAGCAGTTGCTCGGTGACGCCGGTGGGCCAGCCCCAGGGCACCTGCCTGCTGCGCAGCGCCGCCACGTTGCCCTCGGCGACCGCTCGATCGCCGCCGACAGCGGCGAACGTGGCCACCGCCTCGTCCTCGGACGCCACCTCGAACTCGATCGGCCTGCCGGTCGCGCGGGCGAGGATTCGCACCTGGTCGCCGGAGGTCAGCACCTGCGGCCCGGTCAGCGGATACGCCTGTCCGGCATGGCCCGGCTCGGTGAGCGCGCGCACCGCGATCGCCGCGACGTCGTCGGGGTCGATCGGCGACCCGGGGCGGTTCCCGATCAAGCATCGCACCTCGCCGGTCTCCCGGATGGACTTCGCCCACCAGAGGGCGTTGCTGTGGAAGGGCCCGGGGCGCAGGCACGTCCACTCCTCGACGACACCGGACAGCACCTCCTCCGCCTCGCGGTGCTCGTCACCGATGCGGTGCCGCACCGGGTGCAGCACGCTCGATGACGACAGCAGCACCAGCCGACGCGGTGCGCCCGCGGCCTTGGTCGCGGCGGCGAATTCGCGGGCCTGCCGCTCGACATCGCCGACGAGGACCACGAACGCCGCCGTCACGCCGGTCAGCGCCGCGGCCACCGCGTCGGCATCGCCGGGCGCACCCGCGGCGACCTCCACCGCCGCGGGCAACCGCGCGCGCCCGGGGTTTCGGGTCAGCGCCCGGACCGGCAGTCCTCGTTCGACCAGCCGCGCCAGCACCCGACCGCCGACCCGGCCGGTGGCTCCGGTCACCAGGAACATGTCGCCTCCTCGATTCCGCGAAAGGGGTGTTCGCTCAACGCCGCCAGCCCTGCTCGGTGGGCCACGGCTCACCCAGCTGCCGGTAGGTGCCCTGGTAGTCCGGCCAGTCGCGGTGGTCGCGGATCTTGCCGTCCACCAGCTTCAGCAGGTGGATCTGCTCGCCGGAGAAGACCCGGCCGGTGGCGGGCATGCCGACCAGTTCGCCGACGTGCCGCCCGTACAGCGCCAGGTAGGCGCGCACCCAGCTGCCCCGCTCGGCGTAGCGGATCTCCTCCAACCGCAGTTCCTCGGAGAACGTCATCCGCAGCCACTTCACCGCCATCGCGAACGCCTCCGGCCCCTTGAGGTCCATGTGCTCCATGGAGGCCGGGTTGAGGTAGTCGGGATGGATGTACTCGGCTGCGTCCTCGGTCTCACCGGTGTTGTAGGCGCGCACCATCCGGCGCACGGCATCGATGTTGGCGCTCATCAGCGGCTCCTCTGCAGACGTGGGCGGTAGAGGGCCGGCTCGCTGGTGCACAACGCCCGCAGCTTCGCGGCGTGCGCGGCGAATCCGGGATCGTGCACCGCGCGCTGGAAGGACTCCTCGTCGGCCCACTGCGCGATGTTCAGGTAGCCGTCACCGGAACTGCGCCGCAGCAGCGTGTGCCGCAGGAATCCGGGCTGGCGCGCCATGAAGTCCGACGTCACCGCGAAGGCTTCCTCGAATTCCTCCGGTGGCACGTGCAGCGTGAAGCGGTTGACGAACGTGACGGTTGCCTCCGGTGGTGCCTCGTGCCCCATCGATCCCTCCCCTGTCGTGTCGTGTCCTCACCGTGGCGGGGCTCGGTCGTGCCCGGCTCGAAGGCGGCTGGACCGCGGATCTCGGTTCTGGTAGCGCGGATCGAGTGGTGTTCAAGCGACGCCTGGGACGGTCGGTCGGGATTCGACACCGAGGTGGGGAGCGAAGATGTCACAGGACGTACGCAACGTGCTGGTGACCGGTGGCACCAGCGGGATCGGGCTCGCCGTGGCGCGGTCGCTGGCCGAAGCCGGTCACCGGGTCTTCATCTGCGCCCGCAGCGCCGACGCCGTCCGGTTGACCGTGAAGACGTTGCGGGAGGAGGGGTTGAGCGCCGACGGCCGGGCGTGCGATGTGCGCTCCACCGACCAGATCCGCGCTCTGGTGGCCGCGGCGGTCGAGCGGTTCGGGCCGATCGGGGTGCTCGTCAACAACGCCGGGCGCAGTGGCGGTGGAGCGACCGCGCAGATCACCGACGACCTGTGGCTGGACGTGGTGGAGACCAACCTCAACAGCGTCTTCCGGGTGACCCGGGAAGCGCTGACTTCGGGCGGAATGCTGGCCGCTGGCTGGGGCCGAGTGATCAACATCGCTTCCACCGGCGGCAAGCAGGGCGTGATCTACGGCGCGCCGTACTCGGCTTCCAAGCACGGTGTCGTGGGCTTCACCAAGGCCCTGGGACTGGAGCTGGCCAAGACCGGCATCACCGTCAACGCGGTGTGCCCGGGATACGTGGAAACCCCGATGGCGCAACGGGTTCGGTCGGGTTACGCCGACTTCTGGGACACCTCCGAGGCGGACGTGCTCGGTCGGTTCCAGGCCAAGATCCCGCTCGGGCGGTACTCGACCCCCGACGAGGTGGCCGGGCTGGTCGGGTACCTGGTCACCGACACCGCGACGTCGATAACCGCGCAGGCGCTCAACGTCTGCGGCGGTCTGGGCAACTACTGATCAGGAGAGCGGGATGACCAGCACGCTGACCCACCACACCGAGCACCGCATCGAGGTCGACGCGCCAGCGCGCGCCGCGTACGACCTGATCGCCGACGTCGGGAACTGGCCGGTGGTGTTCCCACCGACGGTCCACGTCGAGCACGTCGAGAAGGACGAGACCACCGAACGGATCCGCATCTGGGCGACCGCCAACGACGCGGTCAAGGGCTGGACTTCGCGGCGCGAACTGGACCCGGTGGCGCTGCGGATCCGCTTCCGGCAGGAGATCTCGCAGCCACCGGTGGCAGCGATGGGCGGCGAGTGGATCATCGAGCCGCGTTCCGGAGACCGGTGTGCGGTGCTGCTGACCCACGACTACCGCGCGGTGGGCGACGACAGCGCGAACGCCGACTGGATAGCGCAGGCGGTGGATCGCAACAGCACCGCCGAACTGAACTCGCTGAAGGCCGCCGCCGAAGGCGCCGCCGCGCGAGGCGGGCTGCTGCTCACCTTCGACGACGTCGTGCACGTCGCCGCGGATCCGGCCGCGGTGTACGCGTTCATCAACGAGGCCGACCAGTGGGCGCAGCGGCTGCCGCACGTCGCCAGCGTTCGAATGACCGAAGAATCACCCGGTCTGCAACTGCTCGAAATGGACACCAGGACACCGGACGGGAACACGCACACCACGAAGTCGGCCCGGATCTGCTTCCCGCACGACCGGATCATCTACAAGCAGTCCCGCACCCCGGCGCTGATGTCGGTGCACACCGGAACGTGGCGGTTCACCGAGACCACCGACGGGACCGCGGTGACCTCGACGCACACCGTGGTGCTCGTGCCCGAGGCCGTCCCGGGGGTCCTCGGTGCAGGCGCCGACCTCGACGACGCCAAGGACTACGTGCGAAATGCCTTGGGGCGCAACAGCACCGCCACGATGCTCGCCGCCAAGCAGCACGCGGAGCGGCGAACCACCTGACCACGACGGCGCGAACCCCGGTGCGGCCGTGGCCCCACCGGGGTTCGCGTCGTGTTCTCCGTTCGAGTGAGCAGTGATGGGCACCTTCTACCGAGTAAGAGCTCGCGCGGATTGGGCATAGCGGGGGCGGCCGTCAGGCAAGCGGCGTCAGCCGCTTCCCACCACCCTCGCAACTCGCACCGCCGCGGGTTCTCAGAGGCCTTCTCGCGAAGACAGCCACGACGCTGTGTAATCGGACATACATGAGTCGGGGATCCCGCAGTCGAGAAGGCCTCTGAGTGCCTGTCTTTGAAGTGGTCGTGTCGGGCCGTCCACCTCGGGTGAGGTGGGCGATTTCGCGCGAAATCCCCGTCTCCCACGCGGGGCGGGTGGCGATTTAGCGCGAAATCGCCAGGTCTGCCACCCGCACCGCCACGCAAACCAACCCGCACACTCTCCAAGTTGGTGAAAGGCCCTCGCCTCGTCTGGGGTGCTCAGGTGACTGACAGCCCACCGTCCACGGCGAACACCGCGCCGTTGGCGTAGCGCGCGCCCGGTTCGGTGAGCGCCACCACCCACCACGCGATGTCCTCCGGCGCGCCGACCCGGCCCGCCGGGATGCGCGGCAGCATCCCGGCGAGGAAGTCGTCGTACTCCGGCTGCGGCATCCCGGCCCGGACCGCGACTCCGGTGTCGATCAGTCCGGGAGCGATCGCCACGGCCCGGATGCCGTGCGGTGCCAGTTCCACCGCCCAGGTGCGGGTCAGCGAGTCCAGGCCCACCTTGGTGGCCGCGTACACCGAGCTTTCCGGCATCGCGCGCAGTCCGATGCAACCCGCGGAGCCGATGTTGACCACGGTGCCGCCGGTCGCCGCCAGCGGCTCCATCGCCGCCTGCGTGAGGAAGATCGGTGCGAGCAGGTTGGTCTCGACCTGGGCGACCACGGCCGACCGGTCCAGCTTGCCGAGCGGTTCGAATCCCGCCGTCGCGGCGTTGTTCACCAGCACATCGATGCGGCCGAGTTCGCCCAATGCGGTCTCGACGATCTGCTCCGGGGCGTCCGGGTGACCGATGTCGACGGCCAGCGCGCGCACTCCGTCGTGCGCGGCGGCGGTCGCGGCCAGGCTGTCGAAAGACCGGCCGACCACGAGCACTCGGTCGCCGCGAGCCGCGAACGCGTGCGCCGTAGCGCGACCGATTCCGGTGCCGCCCCCCGTGATCACAACGCCGCGGGGCGATTCGCCTTGCGTGGATTTGGTCATGGCGCCACGTTAGGAAAGCCCGCTCGAAATCCGGTCGGTCCGAACGCGGTCGCGCGCCGTCGGTCAGTACAGCCGAGTGGGATCCGACCAACCGGCGTCGCCGAACCGGCGCTGCTGCGGAACCAGGACCTGCGCACCGTCGCTGTCCAGGATCGCCTGGTGGACCTCGCGCGCCTGGCTGCCGGGTTCGAGGCCCAGCTCTTCGATCAGGCTGTTGCGCAGCCTGCGGTAGACCTCCAGCGCCTCCGCGCGGCGGCCCAAGCTGTACAGCGCCAACATGTACTGGGCGTGCAACCCTTCGTGCAGCGGGTTCTCGACGGTCAGCCCGACCAGTTCGGTCAGCACCTCGTGGTACATCCCCAGTCGCAGCTGTGCGCCGATCAGGTGCTCCAGCACCACCAACCGCGATTCCTCGATCTGCCGCCGCTTGGACTCCAACACCCGCCCGCCCTGCACGTCGACGAAAGCCGGTCCCCTCCATAATCGGAGCGCCGCGTCGAACGTTCGCACCGCGCTCAGGTCGTCTCCCGCGGCGAGCTGCTCCCGGCCCGCGCTGACCATCGTCTGGTACTCGCGCAGATCGAGGGTTCCCGACCCCAGTTGGAAAACGTAGCCACCGGCTCTGGTCTGCAACATCGTCCCGGCTATTTCGGAGGTGGCGGTGCCCGTGAAGCTCGCGAGCAGCTTGCGCAGGTTGAGAATGTAGGTCTGCAGGGTGGTCAGCCAACTCTGCGGCGGCTCCTCGTCCCAGAGCTCCCGCATCAGCATCGATACCGGGACCACCTGTCCCGCGCTGACGATCAGCGTGGTCAGCACGTTGCGGAGTTTCGGAGCGCTCGGGGTGTTCACCTCGCCACCGAACCGCAACGACAGCGGCCCCAACACGCCGATGTCAAGCGCCCGTTTGCGGTCACCGTAGTAGTTCTCGGCCTGCTCCTCGCGAATACGTGCCAAAGACATTGCTCTCCCTGGTTGTCTGTCGAAAACGGGTACTTTCCAACGAAGGCCGTGCCCGGAACTCGAAACCGCCCACCCAGTACGGCTCCGTGCGCCGCGGTCCTGAGCCGTGCGCAGGGAGCTGCTCCGATCGCGTGTCAAGTCCCGTCGCCGCGCTGCCGACAATCCAGTACTGCAAGCCGAGGGAATGCCGTGAACAGCGGTAACGGCGCGTCACACCCCTCCAGAAGCGCAATCTGCCCTTATAGTGCCCACACGCCACAGGGGTGTCCAGCCCAGGAAAATGCTTGGCGAGGGGTGCACGCGGCCGACGTGCGATAGGCCAACCGTTGATCAAGCACGATTCGAGGTAATTGCGACCGGAACAATGCCCGTCACATTGTGTGTTCACCTCCGATGCACGATCCCGAACGCCATCTGGCTGTGCGCGTTTTTCTTGACGCACGGCAAATCGCGTGATCACTCTCCGAGATCGAGTCCGATTTGGGATTTGTTACCCTGAGCAACCGAACACATTCTGAGCTACTCCTCATTTCCACCAATGCGACACTCGGCCAGCGCAATTCGATTCATGACGGTGCGTAGTGAGACAACAATCAACTACCTCCATCAAGCTCCATGTGACATACCTCACACGTCTTTTCGGCGCTGGCATCGAGCCATTCTCGAACCCCCTCCGAGCACACCGGGTGACGCTGGCTGCTGCGAAAAGGAGGTAGTGGTGCGAATCGTCGACCTTTCCTCGCCCATTGACGCCGACGCGCACGAACCGGACCCGGTCACCCACGAAGTGCTCGGCCCGCGCGCCGGGGCCGAGCACATGGCCGCCGAAATGCGGGAGCACTTCGGCGTCTCGTTCGACCCGGACGAACTGCCCGACGGAGAATTCCTGTCCCTGGATCGACTCGCGCTCACCACGCACACCGGCACGCACGTCGACGCCCCATCGCACTACGGCTCGCGCGCCCGCTACGGCGACGGCCGCCCGCGACACATCGACCAGCTGCCGCTGGAATGGTTCTGCGCCCCGGGCGTCGTGCTCGACGTGACCGGCCACGACACGGCAGTGGTGGGAACGGCTGAGCTGGAGAAGGAATTCGCGCGCATCGGCCACGCGCCAGCGGCCGGTGAGATAGTCGTGCTCCGCACCGGCGCCGCCGCGTGGGCGGGAACTCCCCGCTACTTCACCGATTTCACCGGGCTGGACGGCCCGGCCACGCACCTGCTGCTGGATCTGGGCGTCCGGGTGATCGGGACCGATGCGTTCAGCTTGGACGCGCCGTTCACCGACATCATCCGCCGCTACCGCGAGACCGGTGACCGTGCCGTGCTGTGGCCTGCGCACTTCGCCGGTCGGCACCGCGAGTACTGCCAACTGGAGCGACTGGCGAACCTGGATTCCTTGCCCGCCACCGGATTTCAGCTCATCTGCTTCCCGGTGAAGATCACCGGGGCGGGTGCTGGCTGGACCCGAGCGGTGGCCCTGCTCGACGACTAGGAGGTGCGCAATGGCTGCGGTGGGCCTGACCGCCGCGGTGCACGACCAGGTCCGGCGGGACCCGGACGCCACCGCTTTGGTGTGGCACGACGAGGAATACTCCTACGGTGAGCTCTGGCGGCTCGCGCAGCACCAGCTGGAGCGGGTGTCGGCGCTCGCGCTCGACACCCGGCAACCACTGGGCCTGCGCGTCGGCAAGTCGCCGCAGGACTTGGCGGTGGTGCTGGGCGTCCTGCTCTCCGGTCACCCGTTCCTGCTGCCCGCGCTGAACCAGCCGGAAGACGTGCTGCGCGAACTGTTCGCCCAGGCGGGCTGCGCAGCCGAGATCTCCGCCGACGGCACCGCCCCGGCACACCCTGTCCCTGCACACCGGGCCCCTGCACACCGGGCCCCTGCACACCGGGCCTGGCCGCAGCCGCCGCAGGGCGTCACGTTCATGCTCACCACGTCGGGATCGACGGGACTGCCCAAGATCGTGCCGTTGACCGCGGTCGGCATCGACCGGTTCATCGGCTGGGCGGCGCAGCGGTTCGCCATTGGTCGGGGAACCCGCGTGCTCAACTACGCGCCCATCAGCTTCGACCTGTGCCTGCTGGACATCTGGACGACGCTGGCGCACGGCGGTGCGGTCGTGCTCGTCGACCCGACCGATGCCCTGCACGCGGGTCGGTTGGCGGCGCTGGTGCGGCGCTGGCGCGTCCAGGTGGTGCAGGCGGTGCCGATGTTGTTCGGTCTGCTCACCGGTAGCGGCGAGGTCTTCGACTCCGTCGAGCACGCGATCTCCACCGGCGACAGCATGCCACCCGGCGGCGTCGCGGCGCTTTCGGCAGCGTTCCCCCAGGCCCGGTTGTACAACCTGTACGGCTGCACCGAGACCAACGACAGCCTGCTGCACGAGATCGACCCGGCCCGGGACGACGGGACCGCGGTGCCGCTGGGCACTCCCCTGCCGGGCGTCGAGATCTCGGTGCTCGACGCCGACGGCAACGAGGTCCGCGGGGCCGGATCCGGTGAGCTGCTGCTGCGATCGCCCTTCCAGAGCCCGGGGTACCTGGGTGCGGCGCGCGGCGCCGGGCGATTCGGCCCGCATCCGGCGAATCCGTCCGGCCCCCAGTGGTACCGCAGCGGTGATCTCGTCTCCCGCCAGGCCGACGGCAACCTGGTCCTGCTCGGCCGCACGGACTTCCGCGTCAAGGTGCGCGGTGTCGGCGTCGACCTCGGCGAGGTCGAGAACGCGTTGCTGACCCACCCGGAAGTGCGGGAGGCCGTGGTGCTCGCCGTTCCGAACGCCATCGGCGGGAAGCGCCTGCGGGCGCTCGCCTACCGCACACCGGGCAGCTCGCTGAACACCTTGGGACTGCGTCGGCACTGCGCGGCCGTGCTGCCGCGCGGCGCGATGCCCGAGGAAGTCCTGATCGTGGACGAGTCGTTCCCCCGCAACGCCAACGGCAAGGTCGACCGCACCGCCGTGGCCCGCGAACACCCCGCGACCACCGCTGATCCGAAAGAGGTCTGAAGTGCAGCACGCCAGCGCCATCACGCAGTTCGTCATCGCCGAGTTCCTGCCCGACGTGCCGGTCGAGGAACTGGCCCCGGACACCGACCTGCTCGACGAGGGGATCATCGACAGCCTGGGGCTGCTCAAACTCCTGGTCTGGCTCGAAGACGCGTACGGAATCCGCGCCGAAGACGTGGAGCTCGACCCGGATTCCTTCCGCTCGATAGCCGCGATCGACGCGTTCATCACCGCAGCGACCGCCGGACCGGTCGACGCGAAGTGAGCGCGCACCCCGTTGTCGGCGCGCTGCTGAGCCGTCGCCACGACGTCGATCGGGTCCGGTGGCACTCGTTCTGGGAAGACCTCGCCGCCGGGCGGTTGCGCTCGGGCGAGGCGGTGGCGGTGCTGTCGTCGTTGGCCACGTGTCCGCCGAGTCCGCGCACCACGGCGGAATTCTTGGCCTCGCTGCTCGAACGGCGGGCCCCGACCGAGGTGTCGTTCCCCGACGCCGTCAACATCGCAGGCACCGGGGGCGGGCCGCCTACCTTCAACATCTCCACCGCCGCCGCGTTCGTCGCCGCCGCGGCGGGCGCGCGCGTGGTCAAGACCGGTGCCCGCGCGCGCACCAGCGCACACGGCTCCTACGACCTGCTGGATCACCTCGGCGTCCGGCGCACGAAGTCCTATGCGGACACCGCAGCGGCCCTGCAGCGGTTCGGCTTGGCTTTCACCGGGGACTTCGTCTACCCCGCTGAGCTCCGGCGGCTGGCTCGCGCCGTGCTCCCGGTGGACCCCCGCTCGGTGTCGGCGTTCCTCAACCTGCTCGGCCCGCTGCTCGCGGTCATCCCGGTTCGCGCCCAGCTGACCGGCGTCTCCGAGCACCGCGCGCTGCCGCTGCTGCGCTTCGCCGCCCCGTTGACGGGGCGCCGGATCTGGCTGTGCCGCAACGACTTCGGCTCCGACGAGCTGCTCGGCTTCGGCTGCGACGTGATCGACCGGTGCGACGGGACGCAACCGGTGCCGCTGACCGAGCTGCCCGCCGGTCCCTGCCAGTGGGTCCCGCAGCGCGACAGCTCGCTCGCCGAACTGCGCCCGGTCCCCACCGACGAGCTGGTCGAGCATTTCCTCGACGTGCTGGCCGGTCGCGGTGGTGCGCAGGCCAGCAGCACCGTTTGCCTGAACGCCGCGGCACTGCTGGTGCTCGCGGATTCGGCGACCTCCTGGCCGCAAGCGCTGGCCCACTGCCACCGTGCGCTGAACAGCGGCGCCGCCGTCGACCTGGCGCAGCGGATGCGAACGCGGGTGGGTGCCGGTGGCTGAGTTCTTCACCGGCCGCGGGCCGGATCGCCCCGGACTCGCCGTGCTGCTCACCGCGGGCGCGCAACCGCTCGCCCAGCAGCGGGAGCTGCTCGCCGTGCTCGACGAGCGCGGGGTGGACTGCGTCGAACTGGCCGTCCCGTTCCCCGATTCGGCCACCGACGGCCCGGTGTTGCGCCGCGCCGCCGATCGAGCCCTGCGGCGTGGCATCGGATTCGCCGACGTGCTCCGGTTCGTCGCCGGAGTCCGGCCGCACCTGCGCCAGCTGCGGATCGCGCTGCTCGCCGACTGGCGGTACTCCGTGTGGCCGCTCGGGGAGCACCGGTTCGCCAGGCAGGTGCTCGATGCGGGCGTCGACGGGGCGCTGGTGCACGCCACGCCACCGCGCAGGCGCGCGGTTCACCTCAGCGCCGCGGCGGACACCGGGCTGCCGATGGTGGCCAGCTGCTTCGCCACCTCCGGCCCGGCGGCCCGGACGGCCGCCGCGCGGGATGCCACGGCCTACGTCTACCTGGCCGCGCACTACGGCAAGACCGGGACCGCGCCGGTCGGTGGGCATGCCGCGTTGGCCGGTGTGGTGCGGGAGCTGCGAGCCGAGGCGCGGGTGCCGGTGGCCGTCGGCTTCGGGGTGCGTTCGGCGACCGACGTCCGCCGGATCGCGGCCACCGGCGCGGACGCCGCGATCGTCGGCACCGCCGCCGCGGAAGTCCTCGACCGCGCCGAAGCCGACGACCACGACCCGGTCGGGCGCTTCGACGAGTTCGTCCGATCGCTGTTCGGAGGCGATCAGGGCAAGTTGGAAGGAGCTACACGATGATCATCAGGACCCGAGCCGAGTCCACCACGGTCGACTGGGGGAACGGGCTGAGCACCCGCTACCTCGTCAAGGCCGACGGCATGGGCTACACGATCGCGGAGACCACGGTCCGCGCTGGCACGAAATCCCGTCTGGAGTACCCCAGGCACCTGGAGTCCTGCCTGTGCGTGGCCGGTGAAGGCGAGGTCATCGACACCGACGGCACGTCCCACCGGATCACGCCGGGCACCCTCTACGCGCTCGACAAGCACGACCCGCACTTCCTGGTCGCCGCCCCCTACTCGGACCTGAGGCTGATCTCGGTGTTCAACCCGCCGTTGCACGGCGACGAGCGGCACAGCCTGGATTCGACGGGGTTCTCCCAGTACTGATTCGACGAACTCGGCGGGGAGTGCGGCAGTGATCAAGTGGACGGCAGAGCAGGACGCGCTGCGAAGCGGTCTCATTCCCTGGCTTGATGTGCTCAACGAGGAGCACATCAAGTGGGATGAGCGCGGGGAATTCCCGTGGGACAAGTGGTGGGCCCTCGCCCGGTCCGGACTGCTCGGACTGCCGCTGGGCGAGCAGTGGGGCGGCTTGGGCCAAGACCTGCTCACCACCATGTACGTGTTGGAAGGGCTCGGCGAGGGATGCCGGGACGGCGGGCTGAACTTCTGCGTGTCCACGCACCTGGTCAGCACCGGAGTGGCCGTGCAGCGCTTCGGCACTCCCGAGCTGCGCGACCGGTACCTGCCGGGCGTGTGCTCCGGCGAGACCATCGGCGCGCACGCCATCACCGAACCGGAGGGCGGCTCGGACGCGCTGAACATGCGCACCCGCGCCGAACGCGACGGCGACGACTTCGTGCTCACCGGGACCAAGGCCTTCGTCAGCAACGGACCGATCGCCGACCTGGTGGTGGTCTACGCCCGGACGGGGCGAACGGCGGGCCCCTTGAGCACCACCGCGTTCCTGGTGGAGCGCGACGCACCCGGTGTGCACCTGGCACCGGCCGAGCCGACGATGGGACTGCGCACCTCTCCCCTGGGCAGCCTGCACCTGGATGGCTGCCGAGTGCCCGCGACCAATGTGCTGGGCCGGATCGGTGGCGGGTTCCTGGTGCTGGACCACGTGATGAAGTGGGAGATCCTCTGCTCGTTCGTGATCAGCGCGGGGGCCATGCGCCACCGGCTCGACCGGTGCGTGCAGCACGCTCGGCAGCGCAAGCAGTTCGGCGTTCCCATCGGCAGCCACCAGGCGATCTCGCACCGGCTGGTGGAGATGGAGATCGCGCTGCGCACCGCCCGGTCGTGGCTGTACGACACCGCGGTCCGGTTCGCGGCCGGTGAGAACGTCACCACCGACATCGCCATCGCCAAGCTGGTCACCAGCGAGGCGAACGTCTCCTCGGCGTTGGCCGCGGTGCAGGTCCTGGGCGGCGCCGGTTTCCTGGTGGAATCCGGCATCGAGAAGGAGCTGCGCGACGCGGTCGGCGGGACGATCTACTCGGGCACCTCGGAAATCCAGCGCAACCGCATCGCCGCCATGCTGGGGCTCGGATGAGCCGCGCACTGGTGAAGATCTGCGGCGTGCGCACCTCCGCCGACCTGCGGCTGCTGGCCGAGGCGGGCGCCGACCTGGCTGGCGTCTGGTGCGGGGTCCCGGGCGGTGCCGCGGACCTGCCGCCGCGCCAGGCCGCCGCGCTGCTGGCGGGCGGCCCCCCGCAACCGGTGCTGGTCACGTTGCGCGGCAACGGGTTGCCCGAGCTCGTCGACCGCACCGGGGCGCGCTGGGTGCAGTTGCACGGCCACCAACCGCCCGGCCTGGTCCGGGCGTTGAAGGCGCGCGGCGTGCACGTCATCAAGGCCCTGCACGTCCACGGCACCCGCTGCCTCCAGGAAGACCTGGTGGCCGCCTACGAACGCGCCGGAACCGACTGGTTCCTGCTGGATTCGTCCACTTCGGACGGACGCCTGGGCAGCACCGGTCGCGCCGCGGACCCCGCGGCGCTGGCGCGAATCGCCGACCGGCTGCACCGGCCGTTCCTGGTCGCCGGTGGAATCACCGCGACCGGTGCGGCGGCGCTCGGCGCGGTGACCGAGCACCCGTGGTTCCGCGGAGTGGACGCCGACAGCGCGGCACGCGACGCCTCTGGGGCCCTGGACGCCGGTGCCGTCGCCCGGCTGGTCGGCACCTGGACCCGACCATGAGGTTCCTCGAAGCCCTGCTCGCCGCCGGACGACCGCTGGTGATGGAGCTCAAGGTGCACGACGGTCGCGGCGCCGCGCTGCTCGGCGATCGCGATCCGTCCGATGTGGTCGCCGAGTACGAACGGGCCGGGGCACCGTGCCTTTCGGTCGTCACCGGCAAGTGGTTCGGCGGGACGCCGCGACTGCTGCGCCGCGTCGCCGACCGGACCGATCTTCCCCTGCTGCGCAAGGACTTCATCGTGCGCGAAGCGGACCTGGACGAGAGCCAGCGGCTGGGCGCCGACGCGGTGCTGCTCACCGCCGGGCTGCTGCCCGGCGGGTCGTTGGCGAGGTTGGTCGCCGCTGCGCTGCGGCGTGGTCTGACGCCGTTCGTGGAGGTCACCAGCGCAGCGCAGATCGCCGCCGTGCCCCACCCGGCCGACTGCGCGATCGCCGTGAACAACAAGGACATCACCACGCGGGAGCGGGGCCCGGCGAACCTGCGGCGCAGCCGCTCGCTGCTGCCTGCGCTGCTGGCGAGCGGGACCAGGTGCCCGGTCAGCGCCAGCGGCCTGGCCGATGCGGCCGAGGCCGCGGCACTGCTGCGAGCCGGTTACGCCGGGCTGCTGATCGGCAGCGCACTGCTGACCTCCGACGTCGCCGGTTGGGTCGCCGCATTCGATGCGCACCGGCGCCACGAGCGTTCTCCAGACCGCATTCCAGGGGAACTTGAGCCCGATCGGTGAAGCTCGAAGCACGGCCGGTTTCCCGGTGGCGCCCGAACGAAAGGTCGCTTCATGGTAGGACAACGACGAGTGGTCATCACCGGAATCGGGGTGGTCGCGCCCGGCGGGATCGGCCGGGACAGCTTCTGGGAACTGATCACCAGTGGCCGCAGCGCCACCCGCACGATCTCTGCCTTCGACGCCTCCGCTTTCCGTTCCCGGGTCGCCGCCGAGGCGGACTTCGACCCGCTCGCGCACGGCCTGACGCCGCGCCAGAGCCGCCGGATGGATCGGGTGGCGCAGTTCGCCGTGGTGTCGGCCAGGGAAGCGCTCGCCGACAGCGGGCTCACCGTCGACGAGCTCCCGCCCGAACGCACCAGCGTCACCATCGGCAGCGCCGTCGGCTGCACGACGAGCCTGGAACGCGAGTACGCGGTGGTCAGCGACTCCGGTCGGAGCTGGCTGGTCGATCACGAATACGCCGTGCCGCACCTCTACGACTACCTGGTGCCCAGCTCGCTCGCCCGCGAGGTGGCGTGGGAGGTGGGCGCCGAAGGGCCCGCGGCGGTCGTCTCCACCGGTTGCACCTCCGGCATCGACGCGGTGGGCCACGGCTGCGAGCTGATCCGCGAGGGTTCGGCGGACGTGGTGCTCGCGGGTGCCTCCGACGCGCCCATCTCCCCGATCACGGTCGCGTGCTTCGACGCGATCAAGGCGACCACCCCGTACAACGACGACCCCGAACACGCCTCGCGCCCCTTCGACAACACCCGCAAGGGGTTCGTGCTCGGGGAAGGAGCGGCCGTGTTCGTCCTGGAGGAGGCCGGTCGCGCGGCTGCCCGCGCCGCCCACTGCTACGCCGAGATAAGCGGTTTCGCCTCGCGCTGCAACGCTTTCCACATGACCGGACTGCGACCCGACGGGCGGGAGATGGCCGAGGCGATCGGCGCGGCGCTCGCCGAGGCGCGCGTCGACGGCGGCGACATCGACTACGTCAACGCGCACGGCTCCGGCACCAAGCAGAACGACCGGCACGAAACCGCCGCGATGAAACGCGCGTTGCGCTCGCACGCCTACGAAATCCCGGTCAGCTCCATCAAATCCATGGTCGGGCACTCGCTGGGCGCGATCGGGTCCATCGAGATCGCGGCCTGCGCGCTGGCCATCGAGCACGACGTGGTGCCGCCGACCGCGAACCTGCACGAGCCCGACCCGGACTGCGATCTGGACTACACCCCGCTGACCGCCCGCGAACTGCCGGTCAGCTCGGTGCTGACGGTCGGCAGCGGTTTCGGCGGGTTCCAGAGCGCGATGGTGCTCACCGAGGCCGCACGGGGAGGTCTGGCGGCATGAGCGAGGCGGTGGTGACCGGGCTCGGGGTGGTCGCCCCGAACGGGCTCGGCGTCGAGGAGTACTGGGCGGCCACCCTCAAGGGCATCAACGGCATCGCGCCGATCACCCGGTTCGACGGTTCCCGCTACCCCACCCGGCTGGCCGGTGAGGTCGACGGTTTCGACGCGGCGGAACACCTGCCGTCCCGGTTGCTGCCGCAGACCGACCGCATGACGCAACTGGCGCTGCTGGCCTCGGACCTGGCGCTGGCCGACGCAGGCGTGGCGTCCAGCGACCTTGCCGAGTTCGACATGGGCGTGGTCACCGCCAGCGCATCCGGCGGCTTCGAGTTCGGCCAGCGCGAGCTGGAAGCGCTGTGGAGCAGGGGTCCCGGGCACGTCAGCGCCTACCAGTCCTTCGCCTGGTTCTACGCGGTGAACACCGGGCAGATCTCCATCCGGCACGGAATGCGCGGACCGAGCGGTGTGCTGGTCGCCGAACAGGCCGGTGGCCTGGACGCGCTCGCCCAGGGGCGTCGACACCTGCGCCGCGGCACCGGTCTGGTCATCAGCGGTGGGGTGGACTCGTCGCTGTGCCCGTGGGGTCTGGTCGCGCAGCTGCCCAGCGGGGCGTTGAGCACCGCCGACGACCCGGATGCGGCCTACCTGCCCTTCGACACCCGGGCGTCGGGATGGGTACCGGGCGAAGGCGGCGCGATCCTCGTCTTGGAACGGCCCGGATCGGTGGCGCGGCGCGGTGGCCCGCCGCCCTACGGCACCATCGCGGGCTGGGCGGCGACCGTTGACCCCGCACCCGGCTCCGGTCGGCCTCCCGGGCTCGCGCGGGCCATCGCGAACGCGCTGGACGACGCCCGGACCGCCCCTGAGGACGTGGACGTGGTTTTCGCCGACGCGGCGGCCACACCGGAGCTCGACCGGGCCGAAGCGGATGCGATCACCGCGATCTTCGGCCCCCGCGGCGTGCCGGTGGCCGCGCCCAAGACGATGACCGGTCGGCTGTACTCCGGGGGCGCTGCGCTGGACGTGGTGGCCGCGCTGCTGAGCATCCGCGACGGCTTGGTGCCGCCCGCGATCAACACCCGGCCGGCCGAAGAGCGGATCGACCTCGTCGTCGCGACGCCGCGGCCGCTGGCCGTGCGCACCGCGCTCGTGGTGGCCCGCGGCCACGGCGGGTTCAACTCGGCGCTGGTGGTCCGCGCCGCCGACTGACCGCCCCAACCCATCGATGGAGGCAACCGTGCAGCAGCTGACCCCGGCCGAGTTCACCCGAATCCTGCGGCTCGGCGCCGGTGGCGACGAACCGGCGGACCTGTCCGACGACTACCTGGATTCGACGTTCGACGACCTCGGCTACGACTCGTTGGCATTGCTGGAAACCCTCCGGCTCGTCGAACGCGAGCACGGCGTGGCCATGAGCGACGACGCCGTGGCGGAGTTGAGCACACCGCGCGCGTTCCTGGAGCTGATCAACCAACAGCTGGCCGCGGCGGTGCGGGCATGACCGAGAAGAGCTGGCGGCACTGCCCGGGCTGCGGCGCCGTGGTCTACGGCAAGCGGCTGGCCCGGCAGCTCGGCGTCTGCCCCGAGTGCGGTCGGCACGATCGCGTCCCGGCGGCGAAACGTCTTGAGCAGCTGCTGGATCCGGGCTCATCGAGGTTGATCGACTGCGTCACCGACGGCGGCGATCCGTTGCGGTTCCAGGACACCAGCGCGTACCCCGACCGGTTGGCCGCCGCCCGCGCCGCCACCGGCCTGACCGACGCCGTGCTGTGCGCGCACGGCACGGTGCACGGCCACTCGTTGGTGGTGGCCGCGATGGACTTCCGCTTCCTCGGCGGAAGTCTGGGCACCGCGGTGGGTGAAGCGATCACGCGGGCCGCCGAAGCCGCGCTGGCCGACCGGATCCCGCTGCTGCTGGTCTGCGCCTCGGGCGGGGCCCGGATGCAGGAAGGCGTCCTGTCGCTGATGCAGATGGGCAAGACCAGCTCAGCGCTGGCGCAACTCGACGAGGCGGGCGTGCTCACCATCAGCCTGATCACCGACCCGACCTACGGGGGCGTCGCGGCCTCCTTCGCCACGCTGGCCGACGTGCTCATCGCCGAACCCGGCGCGCGCCTCGGATTCGCTGGGCCGCGGGTGATCCGCCAGACCATCGGAGCGCAGTTGCCCTCCGATTTCCAGACCGCGGAGTTCCTGCTGGCGCACGGGATCATCGACATGATCCGGCCGCGCGCCGAGCTGCGCGCGACCCTGGCCCGGCTGCTCGCGGCGGCCGCCGGGCAGGCCACCGAAGAAGCCACCAGCCGCGTGTCACCCGCGGTCACCGATCCGGAGCTGCTGCCCGCTCCCGACCCGTGGGAGTTGGTCCGCTGCGCCCGCGAACCGTCCCGTCCGACCACATCGGACTACATCGAGCTGCTGCTCGACGGCTTCGACGAGCTGCACGGCGACCGGCTCGGCGACGACTGCCCGTCGATCGTCGGCGGCATCGGTTCGCTGGCCGGTCGGCCGGTGGTGGTGATCGGGCACCAGAAGGGCCACACGCCAACCGAACTGGCGGCACGCAACTTCGGGATGCCATCGCCGTCGGGGTATCGCAAGGCCGCGCGGCTGGCCCGGCTGGCCGCCAAGATCGGCATTCCGGTGCTCACCCTGATCGACACGCCCGGCGCGCACCCGGGCATCACCGCCGAGGAACGGGGCCAGGCGGTGGCGATCGCGGAGAGCATCCGGTTGTTCTCGGCGCTGCCGGTGCCGGTCGTCGCCGTCGTGATCGGTGAGGGCGGCAGCGGCGGCGCGCTCGCACTAGGCGTCGCCGACCGCGTCTACTCATTCGCGGGCGCCTACTACTCGGTGATCAGCCCCGAGGGATGCGCCGCGATCCTCTGGGACGACCGCTGCGCCGCCCCGCACGCCGCGGCGGCACTCGGGTTGACCGCCCGCGACCTGCTGTCCCGCGGTGTCGTTGACGGCGTTCTTCCGGAGCCCGCGGGCGGCACCGGCAACGACCACGAGGCCGCGGCGGCGGTCGTGCGCGACGCCGTGGTGGCCGCGCTCGACGAGTTGGCGCCGCTGCCGCCCGCCGAGCTGGTCGCTCGACGCCGCACCCGTTGGCGCGCCTACGGATCCGATCGAGTTCTATCCACTGTGGAGGGATGATGAGCGAGGAAGAGCGCGGGCTGTTCGACGCCGTGGTGCGCGGCGCGGGCGAACTGCTGGCCGCGGCCGGGACACCGCCGACCCGGCTGCTGGCCCGAGCTGGCGAGGTCAGCGTCGAGCTGGAATGGCCAGCAGCCTCCCGCGAGCTGCCCGGGGAAGCCCGAACCACGCCTGCCTCGGCCAGCGCAGAGCTGTGCGCACCGATCGTCGGTGTGTTCTACCACGCGCCAAGCCCCGGCGAGCCACCGTTCGTCGCCGTCGGAGACCTGGTGCGGCCCGGTCAGCAGGTCGGCATCGTCGAGGCCATGAAGACCATGATCCCGGTCGAAGCCGACCAGCGCGGTCGGATCGATGGTGTGCTGGTCGCCGACGGCACACCGGTCGAGTACGGCGAACCGCTTTTCACCTTGGAGCCCGCCACGGCGCTGGAGCCGTTGGCCTCCTGACGGCTGGGGGATGGATGTTCTCGAAAGTGCTGATCGCGAACCGCGGCGAGATCGCGCTGCGGGTGGCCCGGACCTGCCGGGAGATGGGGTTGTCGACGGTGGCGGCCTACTCCACCGAGGACACCGGCACGCCAGCCGTGGCGTTCGCCGACGAAACGGTGCGCATCGGTCCGGCCGCGGCCAACCGCAGCTACCGCAACGCCGCGGCGCTGCTCGAAGCCGCGCTGCGCACCGGCGCGTCGGCCATCCATCCCGGCTACGGTTTCCTGTCCGAGGACGCCGATTTCGCCGAGGCGTGCGAGGAAAACGGGATCACCTTCATCGGACCGCCCGCGCCGGTGCTGGCCACCCTGTCGGACAAGATCGCGGCCCGGACGGCGATGGCCGAAGCCGGGCTGCCGCTGCTGCCCGGCAGCATCGAGCCGGTCGCCGACGCGCACGCCGCGCACGCGTTGGCCGATTCGATCGGCTACCCGGTGATCATCAAGGCGACCGCGGGCGGCGGCGGGAAGGGCATGCGGATCGTGACCGACCGCGCGGGCCTCGTCCCGGCCTACCGGGCCGCGCGATCCAGCGCGCTGGCGCTGTTCGGGTCCGGCCAGGTTTACATCGAGCGCTACCTCGCCGAAGCCAGGCACGTCGAGGTGCAGGTCCTGTGCGACGCGCACCGCACCGCCCTGCACCTCGGCGAGCGGGACTGCACGGTGCAGCGACGCCACCAGAAGCTGATCGAGGAGACTCCCGCGCCCCGGCTGCCGCGAGCCACGGCCGAGGCGATGTGCACCGCCGCGGTGCGCGGGGCGCTCGCGGTCGGCTACCGCGGCGCGGGCACCTTCGAGTTCCTGGTGGACCGCGACGACCGCTTCTACTTCATGGAGGTCAACCCGCGGATCCAGGTCGAGCACCCGGTCACCGAGATGGTCACCGGCATCGATCTCGTCCGGGAGCAGATCAACATCGCCGCGGGCCGGGCACTCCCGTTCGCCCAGGCGGATGTCGCGCCGCACGGCGTGGCGATCGAATGCCGCGTCAACGCCGAGGATCCGGCCCGGGACTTCGCCCCCACGCCCGGCGTTGTGGAAACCGTGCAGCTGCCCGCCGGACCGTTCACCCGGGTCGATACCTACGTCGGCCCGGGCTCGCGCGTTTCCGCCGCCTACGACTCGCTCGTGGCCAAGGTCGTGGTGTGGGGACCCGACCGACCCCAAGCGCTGGCCCGCATGCGGCGGGCGTTGGGCGAAGTGCGGTTGGCAGGCCCCGGCATGCGCACCACCGCGGGTTTCCTCGCCGACGTGCTGGCGGCTCCGGCATTCGTCGCGGCCGAGCACACCACCGCGCTGATCGGAACAGACGGACCGGACGACGGGATCGATTGATCGCCCCTGCCGCAGATTGGATCCCGAGGCGCACTACCGATCTTGCGGCGGCAGCCGCCCGGCAGCATGCCGACGCCACCGGAGTGGCCGTGCTTTGTGTTGCGGCGGCTGGCGAATCGAGGTCGGTGACGGTCGAGCGCGGTGCCGTTCGTGGCGTGCGTCATAGACTGCGCGTGCGGTTGGACGCTTCTGGAAGGCGACGTTGCCGGGCTTCCATCTCGAACCAGCCGTGCGGATCATGCCCCGGAGTGGAGGTATCCGGCCCAGACCGACGGCATGTTGGGAAAGCGCTCGCGGAGGCCTCGGATGGTCTCGTGCAGGGCGACGCTGGGTGGTGCGCGGCGTACCACCTCGCGGTAGAACTCCTCCGCGACTTCCAGGCAGACCTTGTCCAGCGCGGGCCACAGCGTGGCGATCACGTGCCGGTATCCGGCGAGCTGGAACGCGGAGGCGATGTGGATCGACTCGTTGGCCAGGTCAGCGCTGCCCCGCGCGGTCGAGCAGGCCGAGAGGAACGCGAGTTCCGCGTGATCCGTCGCCAGCGCGCTGATTTCGGTCACCTGCAACGAGCCGTCCCACAGCAGCAGCCGACTGGCCGACGGGCTGGCCGGATCGACCTCGGCGTGGCAGGCGAAATGCACCCAGGTGGCCCAGGGCAGCGCGGCGAGCACCATGGCGCGGGTGGGTACGGGCAACATGCCGTGTCCACCGAGGATGTTGTTCACCTGCCGCGCTTCCTGCGCCGCTGCGGGCAGCGCGGGCAGCCGCTGGTTGGCGTCGGCGGGCACCGCGATGGCGAGCAGACGGCGTTCCGGTTCGGTGCGGCGCGGGCGCCGCACGTGCAACAGGGTGCGGATGCTTGGCGTGTAAGAGGAAACAACGCGATCCATCGCCGCAGGTCCGCCCTGCGCGTGGTATCTGGCCCCGTGATATCCAGCCCCGTGATATCCAGCCCCGTGATATCCAGCCCCGTGGTATCCAGCCCCGTGATATCCAGCCCCGTGATATCCAGCCCCGTGATATCCAGCGGCGTGCAGCGGCAGGAAGTTCAGCGGCCCGGTCGGTGACCACCAGACCCTCGGCCACGGCCGGTCGGGGTCGGGTTCCCCGGTGAGTCCGAGTGCCGCCAGCACGGGTCCGACCGTGGTGTCCCACAGCCACCCGAGGATTTCGGCGACGGTGGCTTCCGCGTCGAGCCGAACAGCACGCTCGGTGCTGCGGCCCGCCGCGATGGCCCGCAGGAATTCCGCCAGCTTCTGCCGCAGTCCCTGTTCGGTGAGCCCGGTCAGCGGCACCGTGAGCAGGTCGGTTCGGGTGACCACGAGCGCGTCGCAGCGGTACCCGCTGATGTTCAGGTTGATCACCGGCCCCTGATCAGCGGCATCGGACAGTTGATCCAGGGTGGGCCGGGAGAGGAACCCGCGCTGGCCGTCGAGCGCCCGAATCCGGTGGATCAGCTCGTCGGCTTCCTCGGACAGCCGGGCGCGCAGATCCGGATGCAGCGTCGTGCCGGTGGAGACGCCATCGAGTTGATCGCGCAGGCGTTCCCACTCCCGCGCGAGTTCGCCGTCGAGTTGGCGTAGCCCCGCCAGTTCCTGCCGGGCATCGAGCGCGTAGGACAGCAGGGTCGCCCGGCCGTGTTCCAGGGATTCCAGTGCGGCCTTCGGGTCGCCAGCGTGCAAGGCGGCTGCCGCGGCGTCACCTGCCAGGTCGCCGAGATCACCGAGCCGGTTCTCCAGGTCGGCGCGGGTGAGATTGCGCGGTGCGACCAGGGGAAGCAGATCGACGGCGTTGCGCAGGGCTTCGGCCGCCGTGGGCCAGTCCCCGCTGCGCGCGGCGAGCGAGCCCAGCGCGTGCGCGGCCCGCAGCCGCGTGTGCGGCGCGGCTGCGTCGATCGCCGCGGCCTGCCGCGCGGTGTGCAGCGCCGCGCCGGGATCCGCCTGCTCGGCGAGCAGCAGTGCCAGGTCGGTCAACCTGGTCGCATGCTGGGCATCGCCGACCGGCGTGGCCTCGACGGCGTCCTGGCAGGCCCGCACGGCTCGCGACAGCGTGGTGCTCGTGGCGTCCAGCAGGTGAGCGTGGCGCAACGCGGTCGCGAGGGCGCCGAGCACCTGGGCCCGCGCGCGATGGCTGGACGGCGTCGCGGCGACCGCGGCCTCCGCCGAGGTCACGGCCCCGCGAAGTGCTGCGGGATCTCGGCCGCCGAGTTCGAACCGGGCTAGGAGCGCCGAGCTCAGCGCGCACAACCGCACTCCTCGGTCGGGGTGTCGGTGCGGCGTCGCCGCGACCGCGGACTCGCACAGGTCGATCGCCCTGGTGAGGTCACCTGGTTCGCCGAGATGCCGGTAGCGCAGCAGCAGGCTGGCCGCGAGGCTGGCCTGGGCCTGCGCGCGGTCCACGTGCCCGGCGGGGAGATCGTCGACCGCGGCGCTGCCGAGGGTGATGGCCTCCTCAAGCGCGGCGCGATCGCCTGCCTGCTCGTAGTGCGAACGCTGCGCCTCCGCCAGCGTCACCAAGCGGTTCACCTAGTACAGCCCCGCCTTGCGCAGCAGTTCCGTGGCTTCCCGGAGATCGTCCGGACGACCGAGCCGCTGGTAGCGTTCCAGCAGCATGGTGCCCCGCGCGGTCAGCACGACCGGCAATTCCGAATGCCCGTCAGGGCAGTCCCGCAGCGCTTTCCGGCTGACTCGGTCGGCTTCCGCCAGGGAATTCGATTCGGCCCTGCTGTCCAGCAGCAGCAAGGACACCAGGTTCGCGGTGCCCTCGAAGACCCTGATCCGGCCATACCTGTTGAACGCGACCGCGTCGTCGTAGTAGTGCAGGGAGCAGTCCTCCCGCGCCAGTTCGATCGCCTCGTCGAGCACCTCGTGCTCGGCAGTGTGCTGGTACTGCAGGCCCAGTGCCGCGCTCAGCCGCCGACACGCCTCGGCACGGTAGCCGTCCCGGCAGCGCGGTTCCCGCAGCGCGGCCCGGCCGTGCTCGATCGCTTCCCGCCACAGCCGCGTCTCGCCGGAATCCTCGGCCTGCCACACCAAAGCGGTGGCGAGGTCGACCCTGGCTTCAACGCGCTGCGAGTCGTCGAGGTCGCCTGCGTTGAGCGCGGCCCGGAAAGCCTCGATGCTCGACAGCAGCGCCTCGCGTTCACCGGATGCGCGGTACCGCTGCTGATGCTGATACCCCTCGTCCAGCAACTGCGGACCGGCGTTGCCGTTTTGGCGTCGTCGTGGTGCGGCGTCCCCGCTCGTGATCGGGCGGCTGCCTTCGGATCTTCTCTCGATCAGCATCAGCCGCGCGGCTGCGTTGACGCCCGCATTCTTCGCGAGTTCGTGCAGGCGGTCACCTTCCGGTAGCCGATCCACCGCCACGGACAGCACTTCGTAGGCTTCGCGCAGCACCTCGCGCTCTTCCGGGGTCTCGCCCTCGCGCGCCTTCAGGTGCAGTTCGATCCCGAGCAACGCGAGGCGACGCGGGTAGTCCGGATCCCCGTCCGGCGTCGCGTCCGCGGCCGCGCGGAAGGTGCTGATCACCCGATTCGAGAGCGAGTCGTCGTGGGTCCGGTTGCGTTGCAACGCCAGCGCACCGGCCAGGTGCATCATCGTGTCGGCGTGGTCCGGGTGTGCACGCCCCAGACTGGTGACGGCGCGGCCGAGCAGATCGACGACCTCACCCAGCGTCGCGTCATCGATCGCCGTCTCCGCAACGGACACCACGGATTTCAGCACCGGCAGCACCAACGTCCACACATCGGTGCCATCCGCGACCAATTCGACGATCTCGCGCACGGTCCGGACCGCGTCCCGGCCGTGCGCCCGGTCCGGTCGGCGCCGATTCACGAGAGCCAGCGATTCGGCCTTGGTGAGCAGCCTCGCGATCCGTTCGTCCGGATGTGGTGGGCGCGCCGGATCGTGCTGGCGCGACACGTCATCGCGTCCGTCCAGCAGTTCGTCGAGCGCCGAATCATCCCCGGAGAACTCCGAATAGATCTGCCGCACGTGGGAGGCCCGCTCTGCCACCCGGGTATCCCCCGGCGCGAGTTGCTGGGCCTGCCGCGCGAGGGTCAACGCGGTGCGCAGCATCGACGCGTCCTGCTCTTCCATTCCCGTCATCACCAGCGCCTGTCCCAGTTCGGCCAGCAGGACAGGCCGTTCCGGATGATCATCGGCCACGATGTCGACCGCCTCGCGCAGCGCGGCCACGGCTCGGGCGAGGTCGGTCAAGAAGTCGATGCGGTCACCGGCCGACCGGACTCGCGCGCAGCGTATCTGGAGCGCGTTGGACAGGTCCTTGAGATACCCGGGCCGAAACGGATCATGCCGGTCGGTCAGCTCGTACGCGGCCCGGTGCAAGCAGGAAATTCCGAACTCCAGCACCTCCCACCGGCGGCTGTCCAGATAAACCTGGAGCAGGGCTTGGCCGAGATCAGCCAGCCGCCCCGCGGTTCCGGCCGCCGCCGGTCGTGCGATCCGCGAGATCATCCCGGTGCGCCGAAGCTCGTCGACGAACAACGACAGAACGTCGCGCGGATCGTTGAGGAACACCGGTGTGAGGTACACGAACGCCAGCTCCGCCGCCGTCATCTCCTGACGCGGGTCCGTGCCTTCGAGCGCTTTCCGCCGCAGCAGGTGCAGCGTCCCGATCGCTTGGAACACCTTGAATCGGGGTCCGTCCGGCCCGATCAGGTAGTCGAGCAGGTAGTCGGCTTCGGCCAGTGCCTCCGAGCCGAGAACCTCGCGGTGGTCCCCCCTGGCCGCGCGTCGCACCGCATGCACCGTTCTGCGTTGCAAGGAGGCTAGTCGCAGCTCCCACATGTCCAACTCCCCCAGTCGGTCCCGCCACGAAGGGCCAGGACCGTTCATGATCGATTGCGTTTCCTACTCGTCAGTGCAGTTCGTCAGCGCCGTTCGTCAGCGCCGTCGACAGGCGGTGACGCCGAGCCGGGGCCAGGTGGCGGCTGGTCGGGTTCCGGTTCGTCGCCGGAACCGGCGGGGATGTAACCGCGATCGAACACCGCGCCGTCGAGCAGTGCTCGTTCATCGGGCGTCAACTGCGGATCGAGCATTTTCAGCCTCCTCATCCGGGACTTTCGCTGGTGGATCAAGAAGTTCGAGGATGGTGATGTCCGTGCTGCGGAGGTAAACGCCCGAGGAATTCGGCGTACGAGCGGCGAAACTGCCGTCGGGGTTCATCCGCCAAGCCGACTGCAGGAACAGCTCGCCGGGATGCGGGTACGACGTGGCGTAGGACCTCGGGCCGTACCAGCCACCCACCCAACTGCCATCCGCCAGCCTCGCCCGGACGAAGCAGGACCGGCGATCGCGGAAGGCGTGGTCCCACGCAGTCGGGGTGCGGTGGAACCGCGCCCGCAGTTTCCGCCGCTGCCACCACGACACCGCAGCCGCCGCGACGGCGGGGAACACGACGAACAGCAGCAGGCCGACCACACCCGCCAGCCGCGGGTGTTGTACCAAGCCATCCCAGCTGCGCGGATTCGTGCCGCGAACCAGCGCCAGCAGCTGCGGGCCCGCCGCGATCACGTAGACCGCATCCAGCACGAGCGAGGCAACCACTGCTCGCAACACCCGCTCGCCCAACTCGCGTTCACCGGGAACCGGGCCGCGCCAGCGTTCCCGCAGGAACTGGTAAGTCGTACCAGGCAGCACGACCAGCACGACCAACGCGAGTTGGAGCACCGTCGAGGGGGCCTGGCCCATCGTGCGCCTCCGGCTGTCGGTCGGTCACCGGGTGCCCACGGTACCGTTGATCGAACACACGCCGTGTCGAACCCACCACCCAACGCTACCGAGATCCGCAGGCCTTGCCCTGACATGCGAAGACGCTGCCGCCAGTCCACATCGAACGGCCTCTCGCGAGGTGCTGATCCCGAGGTCCCAGGGGATGATGTCGGAAAACCGCCGTTTCCTTCGTCTTTCGGAACGCGGCACGGACGATCAAGGCAGGGGCGGGTGAGTTCATCTGCCGATAGTGTGGCGGTGTGACAGCTTCTCCGTTCACCGAAACGACGGCAACGGCCAGGTACCGGGCTTTTGCCGAACTGAGCGCCACCGGGCCTGTCCAACGGGTGACGCTTTTCACCGGGGTGCCGGTATGGCTGGTGACGGGTTACGCCGAAGTGCGGCAGGTCCTGTCGAGCCCGGACGTGGTCAAGTCCTACACCGAGGTCCCGCACGCGGACCACATGCCCGACGAGCTCGTCTCGGCGACCAACAGGCACATGCTGTCGGCCAATCCGCCTGACCACACCCGGTTGCGCCGCCTGGTGTCGGCCGTCTTCACCCGCAAGCGCGTGGCGGCGCTGGAACCCAGGATCGCCGACATCAGTGCCGGTCTGCTGGACGAACTCGCGGCGGCGGGCGACGGCCCGGTGGACTTCATCGCCGGGTACAGCTACCCGCTGCCGATCACGGTGATCACCGAACTCATCGGCGTGCCGGGGCTGCAGCGCGACGAGTTCCGCGAGCAGTCCACGATCATGATCAACGGAGCGGTGCAGACGGCGGAGGCCTACGTCGCCGCCGCGAGTTCGATGGTCGCCATGGTGCGGCAGATGATCGAGCAGAAACGCGCCACGCCGACCGGTGATCTGCTGTCGGATCTGATCGCCGTGCGCGACGGCGGCGACAAGCTCACCGACGACGAGCTCACCTCGATGGTGGTGCTGCTGCTCGTGGCCGGGCATGAAACGACCGTCAACCTGATCACGAACTCGGCGTACGCGCTGCTGAAGCATCCAGAGCAACTCGCGAAGCTGCAGGCCGATCGCGACCTGATCCCGGCCGCGGTCGAGGAGTTCCTGCGATACGACGCGCCGGTGATGGTGACGATCCCGGCCAAGACCAATGCACCGGTCCGAGTAGGTGACGTGATCATCCCCGCTGGCGACGTCGTCGTGCCGGTGCTACCCACCGCCAACCGCGACCCGAATCGGTTCGAATCACCGGCTGAACTGGACATCACCCGCGAAGGCAGTCCGAACCTGGCGTTCGGACACGGAATCCACCACTGCCTCGGCGCACCCCTGGCCCGGCTGGAAGCCCGGATCGCGATCGGCCACCTGCTCGACCGCTTCCCGAAACTCCGACTGGCGGAACCGGACGAAGAACCAACTCGCTTCCCGAGCCTGCTCCTCAACGGAATGAGCAGCCTGCCCGTCCACACCAATTGACGTCCTCACCGCGAAACCAGCGTACGAAGCTCTGCCTGTGAAACGTGGTGAGCGGCACCGCAATGCTCTCGCGAGCGACCGCCCGGCATCAGCGCGCGGCCATCCCGGGGCCGGGTCACTGCCCGACCAAATTGCCGGAAACCAGTCGTGGGCCCGGCCAGTCGACCGGGCCCACCCTGGTGGACATTCGAATTTCTATTGGTTTCTCACGCTCGTCCGGCGGGTGCGGGCTGCGCCAACCGCTGGAGGCGGCGCTGTCGACTTGCGCCGTAGGTCAACGTCCAGATCAGCAGCACTGCGATCGCCCCGATGCCGAGTATCGAGGACAGCGCGACCATCACGTCGATGGACAAGACGTAGGCGAGCGCGACGCGCACCGCCGCCTCGGTGAGCAACACGGCTGCCCACACCACGGTCATCAAGGTGAAGGTCCGGCGGAAACCGGCGTTCGACTGCCAGAGTCCTTCCCACGCCTCGACGTTGTCGCCCGCCGTCCGGAACCGCTTCGCGGCGTAGAACATCGCGGGTTTGCCGAAGAAGCAGGTGGCCAGGAAGATCAGACCGGTGATGCCGGTGCCGAACGAATCCTTGACGATGAGGAAGCGGTCGTCCCCGGAGAGCAACGCCAGCGGCAGGCTGAGCAGGTAGGTCGCCAGCATGAAGCCCGAGAACGGCTCGAACCGGCGGGCCCACAACATGGCGATCAGCAGCCGCACCCCGGCCACCCCGGCACCGGCGAGCAGGGCCAGGTATTCGCTGAAACCGAATGAACGCATGCCGTAATAGGTCGCCATGGGCAGGCCCACGTCCACCAAGATGCCACCGAAGATCTTCAAGAACTTCTGGACGGTCGAGGTCAACTGGTTCGGGGACTGTTCGGGCCGGGTCATTGCGGGCCTTTCGTTCATCGATGCGGCAGGTGCGGGGTCGATGCGCACCGTGGGTGCCGATATGCGGGGTTCGCGGAGGTGCGGGCGCGAAGTCACGAGACGTGCTCCAGTTCGGTGTCGGGAATCCAGGATCCGTGGAAGCCGGTGGGCACGCGCCGGGGCAGGTGGACGGTGGCCACCGGCGGCGCGGTGATATCGGCGGCATCGAGCACCACCAGATCTGAGCCCTTGCCGGAGCGGTCGCTGACGATGGACAGCAGCCAGCCGTCGTCTTCGTTGCGCGCGTCGGCGGCTGGCACGAAGACCGCCTCACCCGCGGCCCGGTCGGCCCCGATGTGGTGCAGTTCGCCGGTGCCGGTGGTGGTGTCGTACTTGATCAACGCGGCTTCGGAATCCACATCGGTCAGTTGCTCGGTGACGGCGTAGAGGTACCGATTGTTCCGGCCGACGTGGTTGTCGTTCAGCGTGGGGAACTCGACTCCCCGGTCATCGATCGCCTGCTCCCGCACGGAACCGGTCGCCAAGTCGAAGGTCCAGCGGTGCAGCGTGCTGTGGCCGGTCTCGGCCACGGCACTGACCGCGCTGCCCTGGTGCCGGGCGTGGACCTTGCTGCCGCCCAGGAGTGACCACGAGGTGCGGAAGGTATCCCGATCCCAGCGAACCGCGTCCAGCACGACGCGTCCCGCCGCGTCCTCGCGGGCGTTGCCCACGTGGAAGACGTAGCAGGGTTCGATGTCGAACCAGCGGACGGTCGGCTCGCCGTCGCGGGCCATCACGCCGATGCGGGCCCCGTATTCGTCGTTCCACCGGAAGGGAAGGGAGTGGCCGACCAGGGCGAGGTCGAAGGTCACCGGCAGGTCGAGCCAAACCACGTAGTGCTCGGTGATCGCGAAGTCGTGCATCATCGTCGCACCCGGTACTTCGACGGTCTCGCCGCGGTGGAGTTCGCCGGTGGGTGAGAGCCGGTGGTAGGTCAGGTACGGCGGTTGCGAGCCGTAACCGAAGAAGTGCAGTTCGCCGGTCTCCGGGTCCTCCTTGGGGTGTGCGGTCATCCCGTTGCTCAGCGGACCGCCGAAGGTGCGCGGGCCCTCGGTGCCCAACTCGCTGGTGATCTCGTAGGGCAGGCCGCCTTCGCAAAGCGCGAGCAGGTGGCCTGCGTGCTCGATGATGTGGGTGTTGGCCGGTGTGACCGAGCGATCGCGCGAGCCGTCGTCGGCGATCCAGCTGTGGCCGTCCAGCAGGCTGGTGCGCACCCAGCGGTTGCGGTACCACTCCGCTCGCCCGTCCTTGAGCCGGATGCCGTGCACCATGCCGTGCCCGGCGAACCAGTGGTCCAGCTTCTCACCGGGCAGTGGATTGGGGCCGTTGCGGAAGTATCGGCCGACCAGCTCCGGCGGGAGCGAGCCGGTCACGGGCAGGTCGAAGACCTCGGTCTCGTCAGGCACCGGCGCGAGGTGGCCCGCGAGGTAGATCGGCGGCGCATCGGCCTCGGCAGCGGCTGTGCTGGCTGTATCCGTCAAGTGTTCCCCCAGGTCCAGGAGTGCGGGTGGCTGATGCAACGACATTGACATGTCAACATCGACATGTCAACTGGTACATGTCGCTTTCGTCATGTAGGGTCCATGTTCGGAGGTAACGATGTCGTTGCGCTATGCCCTGCTCGGACTGCTCGCGGACCAACCGCAGAGCGGCTACGACCTGACCCAGCGGTTCGAGCTATCCCTGAAGCGCTACGCCTGGCACGCCGGGCACAGCCAGATCTACCCGGAGTTGAACAAGCTCGCCGCCAGCGACCTGATCACCGTCGTGGCCGAGGGCGCGCGCGGCCGCCGCACCTACGCGCTCACCGACGCCGGTCGGCAGGAGCTCCGGGAATGGCTCACCGACCGACCCTCCGCGCAGCCCGTCCGCAATGAGTTCGTGCTGCGGCTTTTCCTGCTGTCCACTTTGGATCCACCAGAAGCGCTGCCCATCCTGCGAGCAATGTTGCTGCACGCGCGTCAAGAGCTGACCGAACTGCGCTCCCGGAGCGGCAACATCGACGTCGCGCCGGGCGAGCCGATGGAATTCGGCCGACTCGCAGCCGAGTACGGGTTGCGGCAGTACCAGGCCATGATCGATTGGGCCGAGTGGGCGCTGACGAAGCTGGGACAAGACGCATCGGAGCACCGGCACCCCGACACCGACGAGAAGTGAAGCGGCACGGGAAGCCCTATCACTTGCCTTTGCTGGTGCGCAGATCAGTGAGCGCGCGAGCTGCCTGCGGGGCGAAATCGGGGTCGTCGGTGGCCTGGGCGATGGTGAGGAATTCCGCCGCCCTGGCCAGATCATCGTCCTGGACAGCCATCTCGCCGAGCCGGAAAGCCGCCTCGGCAACCAGATCCTGCTGCTCGGTCTGGTCCAGAACCCGCTGGTAGTGCACCCGAGCTCCGTCGCGGTCGGCCAACCAGTAGCACAGCTCACCGAGGTGTGCGGTGGCCAGCGACGAGTCCGCCGGGTCGCCGGAGTCGATCACCGGCTGGTACCAGCGCCGTGCCTCGGGCAGATCCCGCCGCGCTTTGGCGAGCAGGCCCAGCGACATCATGGCCGTCGTCCGCGTCCGGTAGTGGGGAACGTCCACCACTCGCAGGAAACTCCGTTCAGCCGACGCGCTGTCACCCGACTCCATCGCCACGATGCCGAGCCCCAGAACGGCCCACGACGCGGCCGGGCCCTCGCCGATCCGGACGACCTGCTCGTACGCCTCCCGAGCGGCGGCCAGGTCGCCCTGGTCACGGCGCAGGTCGCCCAGTCGGCATGCGGTGTCGATGATCAGTTCGGTGTTGCCGGTCGCGGTGGCGTGCTGATGTGCCGCGACCACGGCGTCGGCCGCGCCGTGGAGATCGCCCATGCCCAGGGACATCAACGCCAGCTGGCCGTGGGCCAGTGCGGCGGTCTCGTCGTCACGACTGTCGGCGGCGCGGCGGAACGCCTCGGCCGCGGCGACGACCTCACCTCGGTCCGCACGGATGCGGCCGATTTCGTAGGCGGCACGACCGGCCTCGGCCGGGTCATCTCCTTCCAAGGCCACGTTGAACGCGACCAACGCCCCGTCAACGTCGCCGGACTTCAGGAAATCTTCAGCGACCGCGCGGACGAACGGGTAGCTCACACCTGCCTCGAACGCTGCCGCAGCGCCAGCCAGATCACCCCGCACGGTGAGCAGCACTCCCAGACCGGTCGCCGAACTCCGCGCCAGGACCGGGTGATCAGTCGCCGCGCCCTTGCGCCACGCGTCCACGGCTCGCTCCCGGTCACCGGCCGCATGGTGGGTTTTGCCCAGCAGGAACAACGCCTGGGATCGGGTATCCGAATCGCCCAGCTCGGCAAGCAACTCAAGGGCCTGCTGCGCGCTGCGGGTCTCCAGCTGCAATGCCGCTTGGTAGCAGAGTTGGGCGATCTGGCGGTGCAGGTCGGCGTCTGACGCCCGCAGCAGCGCGGTGCGCACCCCGTCGTGCTCTCCATCGATGAGGCACCGCACGGCGGTAGCGGCGGCGCCGAGGTCGTCGTCCGATTTCACCAACCGCTGCAACATGTCTCGTGCGGTTGCCAGATCGTGGTCGAGGACCGCCTGCTCGCCGAGCATCCAGTGGACGAACCCGGGTACCAGTTCGATCTGGCCGTCTGCCGCGAGCCGCTGAAAATGGTCGCGGACCGCGTCGAAGTCCTCCTGTTGAGCCAGGACCTCGAAGAACGCCTGGTAGCAGCGCGAGGCCAGCTGCCGGTGGTCGATCATGACGAGCTTGGCGGTCAGTTCGAAGGACGCTCGCGCGCGGTCCAGATCCCCGGTGGCAGCGCACGTCTCGCTCAGCAGGAGCGCGGCCCACGCCCGGATAGCGGGATGATCAGCCTCCACCGCACGCCAAAGCGCCGCCCCCGCCGACTCCGCGCCGCCGATTCCCATGAGCACGGGTGCGGCCAGAAAGCAGGCATAGGAAACGCTGAGCGGATCGCCGGACTCGGCCGCGACCATCAACGGCTCCAACGCTTCCTCCGCCCGCCCCGTTCTGACGAGCAGACCGCCGAGAAACGCGTCCGCGAGAGCAGGCCCCACCGGATCGCCGTCGATCGCGGCACCCGCGTAGCTCGCCAAGGCACCATCCAGATCGCCGGTCAGCTCCTCGGCCAGGCCGCGCAGCACCGGTCCCGCGACGACCGGATCGTCGAGCATCGCCAGCGCGACCGCCGCCTGCGGTCCGAACTCCTGATCGTCGCTCGCCGCAACACCTTCCAGCGTCGCCTTGGCATCGGAGGAGTTGCCCTCGCTCAGTTCCAGACCGGCGAGCGCTCGGCGGGCGCTGATCGATGCGTCCGAGTCGACGAGCGCCCGCAGCGCGGCCCTCGCCCCGTCGACATCGCCGGTCCGGTACGAACCCAACGCGCGCTCCACCGATGCGGACATCCAGCACCCTTCCACCCGACTGGCGCGGAAAAGCCCACCGCGCAACGCCCTGTCACCGCGCGAACACTAGCCCAGTTCACGACGATGGCGGTTCTCGCGGTGGCTTAGAGGTGGGCGATTTCGCGCGTAATCCCCGTCTCCCATTCGGGGCGGGTGGCGTTTTCGCGCGAAATCGCCAGGTCTGCCACCCGCACCGCCACGCAAACCAACCCGCACACTCTCTTATGCTCGCTCTTATGCTCGTTGTTATGAGCTCAGGTGACTCCCGAGCGCTGGATCCCGCCTTCGCCGACCTGCTGCGCGGCAGCTACCACCGGGTGGTCGGCGAGCCGCTCGTGCCGGAGTCGCGAGAACCAGCGTCGTGGCTGTACTACGACGCGCCCTTCGGTCTGCTGGCCCACGACGCCGCGGCAGACCCGGTCTTCACCTACGCGAACCGGATCTCCCAGACGTGCTTCGAGTACAGCTGGGCGGAGTTCACCGAACTGCCATCTCGCCTGTCCGCGGAACCAGATCGGCAGGAAGACCGGGACCAGCTCATCGCGGCCGTGCACGAACACGGCTACGCCGAGGGCTACCGCGGAATCCGCATCGCGAAATCCGGGCGCCGGTTCTGGATCCAGGACGTCACCATGTGGAACCTCATCGACAGCAACGGAATCCAGCACGGCCAAGCAGCGCTGTTCCGCCGGTGGCGCGACGCCTGATCACCTCTTGAGGGCGCTGGTCCGGGGTTCGGTGGCGCGGCAGCCGAACCCCGGTTCCGTCAGAGCCAGCCGGGCAGCACGAAGATCGCGCACGACAACACGGGTGCGATCACGATCATGCTCATGCCCCAGGCCATCAACCGCTTGAACGTCGTGTCCCGAGCCTCCTCCGGGGTGCTGGCGATGACGAGCGCACCGCTGGTCGAGAACGGGGAGGAATCGACCACCGACGCCGAAATCGCCAGTGCGATGATCAAGCCGACCGACCCGACCTGCCCGGTGAGCAGGAACGGCACCGCGAGCGGGATGAGCGCGCCGAGGATGCCGGTGGTCGACGCGAACGCGGAAACCCCGCCACCGATGAGGCAGATGACGAACGCGGCCAGCAGCGGAACCCCGATGCCTGCGACGCTGTTGCCCAGGTAGTCGATGGTGCCCACGCTCTCCATCAGGCTCACGTACGTCACCACGCCGCAGACCAGCAGCACGGTGGGCCAGGCGACCTCGGACACGCACTTCCTGGTGACCTCGGGCCAAAGCAGGATGATGATCGTGGCGATGCTCAGCGCGAGCAGGCCCACGTCGAACTCCAGCGCCAGCGCGCCGACGGCCAGCGCCACGAGGCCGACCAGCGTCACGATCCGCTGCGCGTTCAAGGTGGTGACCTCGGTGGCGACCGCTGTGCTCGTGCGGGTCGCGGTCGTCGCGCCACCCCCACCGCCCGGCTCGTCGGCGTCCTCGTCCTGCTGTGCGGGATCGGTGGTGACGCGCCTGCCCAGCAGTTTCTTCCCACCGAACATGAAGAACACCACGACGCTCAGCAGCGTGTTGAACAGCAGCGAGCTGATCCACAGCATCACCGGGTTTCCCGGCAGGCCGCTGCGTTCCACGACACCGTTGGTGATGCTGCCGAAGATGCTGATCGGCGAGAAGCCACCCGCGCTCGCACCGTTGATGATGAGCAACCCCATGAGCAGCGGGTTGATCCGGTAGCGCGTCGCGAAGTTCAGCCCGACCGGCGCCATCATCGCCACCGCGCCGGGCACCACGGCGCCCACCATCGTCAACAGGCTGGTGATCAGGAACATCACCCACGGGAAGAGGGCTATTCGTCCGCGCACGGCCCGCACGCCGGCGTGGATGAGCCAGTCGACCGTGCCGTTGGCCTTGGCGATGGCGAACAGCAGGGTCACGCCGACCAGGGTGACGAAGAGATCACCGGGGAAACCGGAGAAGAGGTCATCACCGGACTTCTGGAAGACGAACGTGCCGAGCAGGAAGGCGCCCAGGAAGGCGACCGCTCCCATGTTCACCGAACGCACGGTCGCTAATGCGAAGATCAGTACCAGGCCGATGATCGAGAGTATTTGTATGGACATCGACGCTCCTTCGAGGCTTACGTTGGCTCGCAGGGGTTTGTGGATTTTCTGGTGCGACGACAAAAATCTCGCAGCGGCGGCTTCGGGTCTCCCGCGTTGTCCGCCACCGGTGACCGCTTCGCGTGCGGGCGTCCAGGCCCGCTCAGGGTTTCGGTTCTGCCACCAACGTCGCCTCCTCGTCTTCGCGGCAGTAGCGGACTACGCGCATGGCCTCTCCTACTCGTGGTCGCGGGCGGCCAGCGCCTCGCGCACCAATTCCACCGGGTGCCACGCGGTGCGGCCCGCTCCGTGGAAGATCTGCTGTCGGCACGACACCCCGGTCGCGGCCACGATCGTGTCCTCCGGTTCCGCCGCCAGCGCCGGGAACAACCGGTCCCCGCCGACGGTCATGGACGTTTCGTAGTGCTCCGATTCGAAACCGAACGAGCCCGCCATCCCGCAGCAGCCCGCGTCGATCTCCACGACCTGCGCCCCCGGGATCCGGCGCAGCAGGGCGACCGTGGCCGCGGTGCCGACTTCGGCCTTCTGGTGGCAGTGGCCGTGGAAGACGATCCGCCGCCCCGCGAGCCAGGAGTCCGCGCCCAGGGTCAACCGACCCGCGTCGATCGCCTCGACGAGGAGTTCCTCGACCTGCTTGACGCGCCCGGCGACCGCGCGCGACGCCGTGGAGTCGGGCAGCAGCGCCGCGTGCTCGTCGCGCAGCATGAACACGCACGACGGCTCGCAGCCGACGATCGGCGAGTCCGGTGCGGTGTCCCGCGCCAGCGAGGTGACCAGCGCCGACGCCTTCTTCTTCGCGTCGTCCACCAGTCCCTTGGACATGCTCGATCGTCCGCAGCAGCCGCCACCGGCGAGGTCGACCCGCCAGCCCGACCGCTCCAGCAACTCGATGCCCGCCTGGCCGATGTGCGGCTCGGTGTAGGTGGTGAACGAGTCGGCGAGCCAGGTGACCGCGCCCAGCGGCGCGGTGCCTCGCGGCGCGGTGCTCCGGCGGCGGAACCACCGCAGCAGGCTGACCCGCTGGAACGTCGGCAGCGGGCGGGCCGCCGCGATGCCGAGGGCACTGTCCAGGAGCCTGCGCAGGAAACCGATCCGACCGGGCAGGTTCGACAGCGGGGCGGTCGCCGAGCCGATCCGGTTGAGCGCGCGGATCGAGGAGAACACGCGGGACCGAAGCGGGACTCCGTGGATCTCGTGGTGGTGCGCGAGTGTTTCGGCTTTCAGCGAGGCCATGTCGACGCTCATCGGGCACTCGCTCTTGCACGCCTTGCACATCAGGCACAGGTCGAGGATCTCGTGGAGCCGCTCGCCGCCCAGCGCCGCGTGCGGGTCCGGTTCGGACAGCGCCTTCACCAGCGCGTTGGCCCGGCCGCGGGTGGAGTGCTCCTCGTGCTTCGTCGCGATGTAGGACGGGCACATCACGCCCGCGGTGGACTTCCGGCAGGCACCGATGTTCATGCAGCGGTCCGCGGCCCCGCGCATGCCGCCGACGACCTCGAACTGCAACGTCGTCCGCAGCGGCGGGGCGGGCGGGAGCGCGTCGCGGTCGCGCAGGTTCTCGGTCATCGACGGCGCATCGACGATCTTGCCCGGGTTCATGACGTTGCCGGGGTCGAAGAGGTGCTTGACCTCGCGCATGGCCTCGTACAACTCGTCGCCGAAGATCTCCCGGTTGAACTCGCTGCGGGCGAGGCCGTCGCCGTGCTCGCTGGAGTTCACCCCGCCGTACTCGGCGACGAGGTCCTTGACCGCTTCCGCGACGGTGCGCATCTTGGCGACCTCGTCGGGATTGGTCAGGTCGACGAACGGGCGGATGTGCAGGCATCCCACCGAGCAGTGGCCGTAGAACCCCGCCTCCAACTGGTGGTCGTCGAGGATTTCCTTGAACCGCTTGGTGTATTCCGCCAGGTGCACCGGATCCACGGCGGTGTCCTCGACGAAGGCCAGCGGGCGGCGGGTGCCCTCACCGGCGGACATCAGCAGGCCCAGGCTGGACTTGCGGACCTTCAGCAGCGCTGCCTGCTCGGCGGGCGTGACCGCGTGGAGCGTGTGGTAACCGTGCCCGTTCTCCCGCCACCGCGCATCGAGCCGGTCGAGCTGGTCGATCAGCTCCGCTTCGTCGTCGCCGGTGAAGGAGACGAACAACAGCGCGCCCGGGTCACCGACGAGCACGTTCCCGAGTTCGGCGAACTCGATCTTCTGCCGGGACAGCTCCAGGATCGTGCGGTCCATCAGCTCGACCTGGTGCGGGTGGCAGCCCAACGCATCCGTGGTGGCCGAGATGGCGCTCGCCGTGTCGGTGAAGTGGCCGACCGCGTAGACCGTCCGCTGGGGCTTGGGCACCAGGTCCACCAGCGCGCGGGTGGCGATCACCAGCGTGCCTTCCGCACCCACCACGAACTTGGCCAGGTCGAACGGCTTTTCCGGCCCGAAGCCCACCACCCGGTCGAGCCGGTAACCGCAGGCGCGCCGCCAGAACGTCGGCATCTTCGCGGTGATGACGTCCGCGTTGGCGTTGACCAGTTCCGGAAGCGCCTGGTAGATCCGGCCTTCCAGGGTCTCCGCCGACGCCCGGCGGGCCCGCTCGGCTTCGTCGACGGGCTCCAGCCGGGCGCGCGAGCCGTCGGAGAGCACCACGTCCAGCGCCCGCACGTGGTCGATCGTCATGCCGTAGGTCAGCGAGCCGCTGCCCGCGGAGTTGTTGCCGATCATCCCGCCGATCGTGGCCCGGTTGCTGGTGGAGGTGTCCGGGCCGAACATCAGCCCGTGGGCGGCGGCGGCCTGGTTGAGCTGGTCCTGCACCACGCCGACCTCCACCAGCGCGGTGCGGGCCACCGGGTCGATCTCGATGATCCGGTGCATGTGCCGGGACATGTCGAGCACCAGACCGGGCCCCACCGTCTGGCCGACCAGGCTCGTTCCCGCGCCGCGGGGCACGATCGGCACGCCGAGCTCGGCAGCGACCCGCACCGCTGCGGCGACGTCGTCGGCGTGGCGCGGGAACGCGACGCCGAGCGGCGTGATCGAGTACATGCTCGCGTCGCGCGAGAAGAGGTGGCGGGTGTATTCGTCGAAGGCGACCTCGCCGTCCAGCGTGGCTCGCAGCGCGCGTTCCAAGCGCGAACTGAGGGTTTGCGGCGTCGCGGAGGCGTCAGTCGTGGGGGCGGTCATCGCGGGTCCTTTCCACCGTTTTCGTGTCGCGGCCGGCGCCACCGCGAGCCCGGCCATCAGTTCCGTCAGCGGAATCGGCGCTGCGCAATCGGCGCTGCGCAGCGCTGATTCCGCTAGGCGCGCAATACCTCCAGAGCGGCTTGGACGCCGTTGGGATCGATGGCCACTCCGGCCAGTTCGAGCCCCATCTGCACACCGGCGAGGGTGCCGGCCAGCGTCAGGTCGTTGAAGTCGCCGAGGTGGCCGATGCGGAACACACGGCCGGCGACTTTACCCAGACCGGTGCCCAGTGACATGTCGAAGCGGTCCAGGATGATCTGGCGGACCTTGTCCGCGTTGTGGTCCTCGCCCAACAGCACGGCGGTCAGCGAGCTGGAGTACTCGCGTTCGTCGGCGCACAGCACTTCCAGACCCCAACCCCGCACGGCGGCCCTGGTCGCCTCGGCGTGCCGGTTGTGCCGGGCGAACACGTTGGGCAGCCCCTCCGCTTCGAGGAGGGTCAACGCCTCCCGCAGCCCGTAGAGCAGGTTGGTGGCCGGGGTGTACGGGTAGAAACCGCGCTCGTTGGCCTCGATGATGGGCGCCCAGTCCCAGTACGACTTCGGCAGCCGCGCCCCTTCGGCGGCGGCGAGCGCTTTCTCGCTGATCGCGTTGAAACCCAGGCCCGGCGGCAGCATCAGGCCTTTCTGCGAGCCGCTGACCGTGACGTCCACGCCCCACTCGTCGTGCCGGTAGTCGATGGAGGCCAGCGAGGAGATCGTGTCGACCAGCAACAGCGCGGGGTGGTCCGCTTCGTCGATGGCCGCCCGGATCTCCGGCACGCGGCTGGTGACTCCGGTCGAGGTCTCGTTGTGGACGACCATCACCGCGGCGATGCTGTGCTGCTCATCGGCGGCCAGCCGTTCGGCGACGACCGCCGGATCGACGCCCCGCCGCCAGTCGCCGGGGACGAAGTCGACGACCAGTCCGAGGCCTTGCGCCATCTCGCGCCACAGGGTGGCGAATTGACCGGTTTCGAATGCGAGCACGCGATCGCCGGGCGACAGGGTGTTGACGAGCGCCGCTTCCCATGCTCCGGTGCCTGAGGAAGGGTAGATGACGACTGGACCGCTGGTGCCGAAAACCGGCTTGACCCGTTGCAGCACGTCCAGCCCGAGTTCGGCGAAGTCCGGTCCGCGGTGGTCGATCGTGGGTTGCGCCATGGCGCGCAACACCCGGTCGGGAACGTTGGTCGGTCCGGGGATCTGCAGGAAGTGCCGTCCACTGCTAGCGGTCATTACACCCAGCCCTATCTGTGCCGTGACGTGGTACGCTGTGCCGCGCGAAAGCGCAGCGAGAGTAAGCACCACGGGTTGAGGAGTCAAGGCAGTGCGCAACGTCCTGAACACCCTCCGGGTGCTGGAAGAGGTCGCCACGCGGCAGCCGATCGGCGTCGGCGAGCTGGCCCGCGCGCTGGACATGCCCAAGAGTTCGGTCCAGCGCGCGTTGCTCACCCTCAACACGGCCGGTTGGATACGCCCGGCTTCTGGCGAGGTCAGGCGGTGGGTGATGACCACCAAGGCGCTCGCGGTCGGCGGGCGCGCCAGCGGCGACCTCGGCCTGCGCGACGCGGCCACGCCGATCATGGAGGACCTGCGCCAGCGCACCGAGGAGACCATCCACCTCACGGTTCCCGAGGAGGACAAGGTCGTCCTGATCGAGCGGCTGGAGACGTCCAATCCACTGCGCATCAGCATGGCCCTGGGCCACGCGCTGCCCCTGCACGCATCCGCCAACGGCAAGGCGGTGCTCGCCAACAGCGGCCCGGATGTCCTGAAACGCCTGCTCGCCGACGAGCTACCGCGCTACACCGACGACACGATCACCGATCCGAACCAGATGCTCGCCGAGCTGGCCAGGATCCGGGAGTGCGGGTTCGCCGTCAACCACGGGGAATGGCGATCCGATGTCGGCTCGGTCGCCGCCGCCGTGCTGGAAGGCCCCGAGAAGCCGATCGCCAGCCTCAGCGTGAACATCCCGATGAGCCGCCTGACCAAGGAATCCGAAGCGGTCTTCGGCCTCGCGGTGGGCGAGGCAGCGAGGAACCTCGGCGCCCGGCTCGGATACGAGACGCCGGAACACGCCAATTGACAGGCTCTGGCGCACCTGCCGCGTGCCCCCGGTGCCAGCCCGTCGCCTGAAAATCCCTTTTCGAGACTCGCCCGGCGAACCGCACCTCGACTCGCCGAGCCGGGCGGCCCAGGCGCGAAACGGGCACTGGTCTCGACTCCGACGCACGGGACTTATCGGGCCCGGTCGCGGCGCGATCCACCGCTCCAGCGGGCGCAGGCCAGCAGCGCAGCCGCCTGCCGGGAGCGCAGCAGGTCCCGCCCACCGCCGTGCAGGTGCCGCTCGGCGCCTTGCCAGGCGTGTTGCAGCGCCGCGGCGCTGGCCTGCAACCGCGCACCGGTGCGCAGGAAAGTCCGCTGCGGCGGCAGGACGTGCTGCTGGGCGACCCGGCACCCACCCCATTCCGGTCCAGCAATACCGAGGCACCGGCACCAACTGGACCTACTAGCCAGCACGGTTTCCATGAACAGGGCCGGACCGCCACCCTATGATCCAAGGAGCCGTCATATCGGTGGTTTCGGCCTCAGTGCTGGATCAGGCCGCCGACCGGAACGGGAGCAACATGGCCGGTTGCCGGAACGGTCTGTGCCAGGGCGAGACCGACGTCGACCAGTGATGACCGGCGAAGGTGAGCGACGTCGGGGATCGGCGTCCACACCGACTCGGCGGTCTCGCCGTTCGGCTCGGGCCGTAGCTCGCCGCCGGTGATCCGGACCCGGTAGAAGACACCGACATTCTGGTGCGGGAGCGGGCTGGGCACGCGGCGTTCGGCCACGGGGATCACCCTCGAATCCACGCCCAGCAGGCGCTCGATCACAGCTTCGCAGCCGGTTTCCTCAGCAACCTCTCGGATCACCGCGTCGAACGGATCCTCCCCGTGCTCGACCCTGCCGCCCGGAAGGGTCCAGTTGCTCTCGCCGCTCGGTGATACGAAGCGGGCGAGCAGCACCCGCCCGTCCTCGATGCACACAGCGTACGTAGCCAACCGGAGACTCATCCCCGCACCGTATCGAAACATCCGTGATCCGTGGGACACGGCCTAACCGCCAAGGCACCGAAAAACGAACAGCGCTCCGTCCATGCTGGACAGAGATCTGTTGTTTGCAGGCTTGGATGCTCGGCCGGGGTCGGGGTGGCCGAGCGCGGCGCTGGTGCTGGTCGGAGGTCACAGCACCAGGCTGAGCAGATATCTCCAAAACCGGCACAGGAGCCGGAGCGGTCGGGCACTGGCCGAGCTGGGCGTCGACCGGATGCGCCGTGCCAGACCCGCGCGAGCGAACCCCCGCTGCGTATGAAAATTCCGTCATTGATGCGGTCAGAGACCGGCGGACGCCTACACGAAGACGGTTGGTCTCCGCTCGAACACGATCTCTCCGGGACAAACGGGCTTGCCGTCCTGCTCGTCGACGAGATAGCGCGTGGTCAGCTGCGACCAGCGCACATTACCGGTGACGAAGTACGCGAGATCGTGCAGGAACTGCCTGACGTCCTCGCGCTGGCCAAGGTCACCATCGGCGATCTCGGCAACCAGCCGCACATACCTCGCCTCCTCCTCGTGCGCCATTTCCACCACGCGATCAACGCTCCGTGTTCGCCTGGGGAAACACGTGGCATGCGTAGTGAAAAATGCGTTGCCGGATATAGCGTTCGCCCTTGCGCTCGGAACCGAAGTAGGCATGCACATAGGGCCTTGCCCGTTCCTCGCCATGCTCATCGACCTGGCGACAGTGCGGGCTGATGTCCTCGGGGAGCGCACTGATCACGTCTGGCAACACAAAACTGCGGCCAGGAGCCGTTTCTACCGCAACGGGATCCTTCGTCTGGTCCGTCATCGCTGGTCTGCTCCATCTCGTTGCGCGATGATGCTGTATGCCGAGACCTCGTCCTGCAAGAAGCGCGACGGACAGGTTCACCGCGAGAACCGTCAGGCGCTTTTTGCTTATACACTCAGCAAACCGGGTTATGCAGCGGCCTAACGGGCGGGATGGTCAAACGGCGGAGCGCTAACCTCTGGTTACAGCGGGTAGCCGTAGTAGTGGTCGACGTGCTGCTGGAGCAGTCCGGCGAAGGGCTGCGGGATCGAGGTGGACGCCTATCCTGGTTCGACGCCCCGATCTACAAGCAACGCAACACGGTCGAGCGAGGCATCAACCAGCTCAGGCAAAACCGAGCCGTGGCAACACGATTCGACAAACTCGCCGTCCGATACCCGGCAACCGTCCACATCGCACAATGCTGGGCCGCCCACGACGCAAGGCCGCGTGACCCAACCCGGTGACCCGCTGGCCGTTGATCGTCACGGCGTCGGGGACGCCGTTGCTGGGGATCATCGTCTATTCTAGTACTAGAATAGACGGGTGGATGCTGACCTGACGCCCGCCGAGCTGACTGTGCTGGGCTTGCTCGTGGAGAAGCCGAGACACGGCTACGAACTGGACGAAGTCATCAACACCCGCGGTATGCGCGAGTGGACCGAGATCGGCTTCAGCTCGATCTACTACCTGTTGGCCCGACTCCGTGACCGTGGCCTGATCGCCGAGGTCGACACGTCGCGAGCAGCGCGGGGAAAAGCCCGTCGGATATACGGGCCAACGGCCGAGGGGCGCCGGGCGTGCGCGCGGTCGGCCGAGGCGGCGGTGGCCGAACTCCGGCCGGTGTTCCCGCCCATCCTGGTCGGTCTGGCCAACCAACCGGTCATCCAGCCCGAGCGTCTCCGGGCCGCGCTTGACCGGCGGGCCGCAGCCTTGACGGAGAAGATCACCACCATCGGCGCGGCCCGCGACGCCCAACCTGAGCTGCCCGGTTTCATCCGCGCCATCTTCGACTACGCACTGGGCCAACTGGCCGCCGAACAGCAGTGGCTGGCCGCCTACCGGGCGGCGGAACTCGGCAACCAACCTCCCAACAAGCCCCCCGCCAGGAAGGCAGGCGGCCATGACCCGCTATGACGTCAAACGAGAACTCAAGCAGTGCTACGCGCCGAAGAACACCGACTGGGCGCTGGTCGACATGCCCGCACAACAGTTCATCGCCATCGACGGGCGCGGCGACCCCAACACCAGCGCCGACTACGCCCGCGCCGTCGAGGCCCTCTACGCCGTCGCCTACACGATCAAGTTCAGCAGCAAACGCAACCTCGGCAGGGACTTCGTCGTCGGGCCGCTCGAAGGGCTGTGGTGGTCCGACCGCCCGGAGGTGTTCACCACCCGCACCAAGGACGCCTGGCACTGGCGCATGCTCATCAGCCAGCCCGACTGGATCACCGAAGACCTCATCGGCGAGGCCAAACAGGCCGCGCTAGCGAAGAAGAACCTCCCCACGATCGCCGACATCCGCCGCGAGACCCTGCACGAAGGCACCAGCGCCCACCTCCTGCACGTCGGACCCTACGACGACGAAGGACCCGTACTCGCCAGGCTCCATCACGAGTACCTCGCCGCCAACAACCTGCGAATGTCCGGGCACCACCACGAGATCTACCTCGGCGACCACCGCCGAACCGCGCCCGCCAAACTCAAAACCATCCTCCGACAACCCGTTCGGACGGCGAGCCAAACATAGTGACGACAACAAATGCGGTGGGCTGGCGGTCACTCCTCGACGGTGATGGCCAGGGCTGGGCACATCGCCGCGGCGTCGCGGACGTCGGCAGCCAGCTCCGCTGGCGGGGTGGGGTTGAGCAGGACGACGATGCCGTCCTCGTCCCGCTGGTCGAACACGTCCGCAGCGGCCAGCACGCACTGACCGGAGCCGACGCACTTGTCCTGATCGACGATCACCTTCATGGGTTTCTCTTCTCCGCAGCGGCGTTGCGACTACCAGGTCACCGGCAGTTCGGTGACACCACCGGTGATGGTGGGGCGAACGTCCAGCTCGTCGATGTCCTTGGCCAGGCGCAACCCGGGCAGGCGCTCGGCGAGGGCGGCGAAGACGATTCGCAGTTCGGTGCGGGCGAGGCTGGCGCCGATGCAGAAGTGCGCGCCGTGCCCGAACCCGAGGTGGGCGCGTTCCTCCCGTGCTGGGTCGAAGGTTTCGGCGTCGGAGTAGGCGGACTGGTCGCGGTTGGCGGCGTTGATCGACAGGATGACGGCATCGCCGCGGTGGATGGTGACGTCGGCGACGTCGAGGTCGGTGTGGGCGTAGCGCAGCAGGCCGAGATCGCCCGGCGCCCCCAGGCGCATGATCTCCTCGACCGCGGCATTGACCCGGCCCGCGGGGTCGGCGGTCAGCGCCTCCCATTGATCGAGTCGGGTGAGCAGGAACAGGGTGCCGAGTCCGATCCGGTTGACCGTGGTCTCGTGCCCGGCGAAGAGCAGCCCGACGCACAGCCGGACCATCTCGGCGTAGTCGAACTCCTCGTCGGTGCTCTGGGCGCGCACGAGGTCGGAGATCACGTCCTCGCCCGGCTGGGCGCGTTTGGCCTCGGCCAGTCCCGCCATGTACTGGCCGAACTCCGCCCGCGCCTGGTGGGCGTCGCCCCCGCTGGAGTAGGTGGCCATCCGATCGGAGAGCGATCGGAAGTGCTCGCGGTCGCTCTCGGGCACCCCCAGCAGCTGGCAGATGACCGCGACCGGCAGCGGGAACGCCAACCCGGCGTGCAGGTCGACGACTCCGTCGGGTGCGGTGGCGTGCTCGGCGACCAACTGGTCGAGGTAGCCGTCTACCAGGCTCTGCACGTGGTCGGAGAGCATCCGCATCCGTTTGGCCGAAAACGCCGGTGTCAGCAGGCGGCGCATCCGGCTGTGGTCGGCTTCCTCGGTCTCGTAGTTGCCCGTTGGGCCGTCCTGCACGGCGGCGGTCGTGATGCGCGATGCCCGCTCGGGCTCGGGGTGGGAGCGCCCGAGCCGCTTGTCGCTCAGCAGCGCGCGGACCTCGTCGAAGCGGGTGACCAGCCATGCGGGGTCACCGGCTGGGGTGGTGACCGGCGCGACCGGCGCCTCTCGACGCAGCACCTCGTACAGGGGCGCGAGATCGAGCACGTTCGGCCTCTCGAAGGGCATCTGCAGGCGCTCGGGAGCAACACTCATGGCTCTCCTCCTGTGGTGTCTCTTGGCACCGCCGACTCTAGTATTTTCTGGCATGCACTGCCAGTAATGTTCGAGGGGTTGAGAGCTCGCGCGGATTGGGCGTAGCGCGGGGTGGTCGTCAGGCAAGCGGCGTGAGCCGCTTCCTCCCACGCTCGCAGCTTGCACCGCCGCGGGTTCTCCGAGGTCTTCTCGCGAGGCCTGCCTCGACGTGGTGTGGACATACATGAGTCGGGGATCCCGCAGACGAGAAGACCTCTGAGGGCCTGTCTTCGAACTCGTCCTGCTTCGCGGTGCGGGTGGCAGACCTGGCGATTTCGCGCGCAATCGCCACCCGCCCCGCATGGGAGACGGCGATTTCGCGCGAAATCGTCCACCTCAC